>JAUNDE010000073.1 GCA_030526265.1 Eubacteriales bacterium
GGTATTTTTTTATGTCAATCTCTCGACTTATTTAAAGTATACAGGAAGCTTTTCTTCTCTTTGCTTGTTTACTTTCTTGAACTCAATTTTTACACCAATTTCTCTGAAGAATTCGGGTCTCTCTTTTGCTTTCTCCATCAATTGAATTGCCAGTATTCTTTCTCTTCCGGACATTTTCGTCATCCCCGTTTCCTTTAGATTTGATACTCATATTCTAATTAAAACCCTTTGGACGAAACAGGAAACGATTCGTAAAATAAACGCTCTATTGGGATAAAATCAGCAAAATAAAAAGCACCTTCTCAGCGAAAACCGATGAAGGCACTTTCCAATTCAAAGTATTCTATTTCTCTTTATTTCTGTAACTATTGTACTTGTCAATATCAATGGCTCCCTTGGCCAGCATTTGCTCTGCCCACAATTGTAACGTTTGAACCGTTATAGAAATCTTCTCTAATTCATCTTGAATATGAACAAAATCTTCTATCTCGTCTTCTTCAATAACTCCATCAGCAGTTATCTCAATTAATCTGCGCTGACTATCCTGTGCTGAATTAAGCGATGCAACCATTTTGAGTATAATTTGAGAAAGATCCTGCATTTTGACTTCATGCACATACTGTTGTCCAATCGGACACTGATTCGAACAATAATAATTACACAATTCCGGAGCCTTATATTTATTTGCCATTATCAGTACTTCTTCCGGATGCGGTTCACTTCTTTCATTCTCAATTTTTTCGATACGCTCTGCAGGTATCGTTTCCAAGACTTCACTAGCCTTTTCTCTAGTTAATCCTAACTCTTCTCGTCTTCTAAAATAGATATTTTTATTTGCCTTCGCTGATACTCTCGGCATAATTAATCCTTCCTCTCTACACCAAATCATGGATCTGTTACATTATTTCTCCCTGCTACTGGGCGCCATTAGAAAAACGTTTCCAATACTCATATTTTACTACACCTTGTAGGATTAGCGAATTATTCTTTTGGGGTTCTGATGATGCGGTTCTAATGATGTCCCTGTCTTTCATTTGCAAAAACCATGTCAAAAAACATCAAACACACTCATCTGCTCGTAGTCGCGGTGTTGATATAGAGAGACGGGCTCCATATTCAGATAGTTCCTGGTTTGTTCATCATCAAAAATCCATGCCCCGATCTGTTCTTGCGAAAGCATCAGCGGCATACGGTCGTGCACGTTTCTAACTGATACATTTGCCTGTGTTGTCAAAATCGTAAAACGCTCCTCGCTTCCAAACACACCATAGATTCCTGCCAGATAGAGCACTTCTTTGTCCGCTCTATAAAGCGTGACCTTATTTTTCCATGCATCCCATTCATAGTAGTGCTTAGCTGGTATGACACACCTTCTCTTTTGAAGACTCTCAGAAAAGCTCGGTTTCTGCAGCGCCGTTTCAGACCTTGCGTTAATCAGAAGCTGTCCTCCTCGATATGGCACAAAACCCCAACGCATCACCTCAGGCGTTAAACACATTTCTTTTCCGCTGATAACAAAGGCATTCTGCGATGGGTATACATCGCCGGATGATAGTTTTTCTCCTAACAAGTTCTCTCGCCCAGTAATCTTAAGCCCCCGTTCGATGGTCTCTTTATCAATATAGTAGCGTCCACACATTCTGTTTCTCCTGAAAAATCAGCAGCACCTTGCACTATCTAGAAAGTCAATCACTGTATCCGGATCCGTTTCTTCATCATAACAAGCATCATATGCCGCCTGCAGATATTCGATGGCCTCCTGCATCACATCACCTTTTACTGAGTCCTGAAAACTATCCGGAAGATTGTCAAAGGCAAACTGTTCATCGTCCATGATACCTTCGATTTCATTTCCGATTTCCTCGAAATTTACATCATCATTTTCAAGCCGTCTAATCAGTTTTTCAATCTGTTTTCTTCGACTGTTATTCACTGCATTCGTCCTCTTCTTACGAGCCTTCCAACTCGCATCTAGTCGACCACAAGTTCATCCCAAATATCAGACCTTCGATATCATATGCATATTTTTGAAATTAGATCGTTCCCCCTGGTCATTCCTATTTAGAAGAGTCATCTCTTTCTTGTCTGGAAGAAATACCCTCTTATACGACATGATATCATAATTGCAACTTACGGTGTTCTCTCTCTTCTACTGCAACCTCATATTTCTAATTTATCTCAGAGAAAAGCACAGTATACCTCACACATACCAATTTAGGATTCTAAGCAGGAAGCCTCGGTTATTCAATAGCCTCGATGAAAGCGCAAAAGTTGCCATGACCGTTATCCCTGTATATATGGTATACTTTTTATGATAAGTTGCCATTTCATGGTATTTATCAAACTAGGATCTGCTCAAACATCATATCGTCCAAAAGACGATGCACTTAACCACTTACCAATCACCCGATGTTTTTGCAGACGAAAAAGGTACCCACTGGTAGCTGAGTCCGGTGAGTACCTTTTTTATTTCTCCCAGAAAGCAAATTCCTTGGGCAGACGATACCTGACATGTGAAGAAATATGTCTTCCTTATAACACGTTTTAGCCATCTGCACAGAATCGACCTCACCTCCAATAATACAAATAAACAGCATATTGGGAGGAACACATGAGCAAGAAATACGATGACATTAACCTTTATGAAGATAGAGATCCAAGTCCTGAAGAGATCAGCCAGCTGTTAGATCCGTTTGAAATGGAGGAGCTTCCTTTCTCTTCTCTAGAGCCAAGACTGTACAACTGGAGCCAGCACAACCTGATCGATCAGATGCAAAAGGCTCGTATCAACGATTATGCAAAAGCAGATCCATCTCAGCCCAAACCCAGACTTACGCCCTCATACATAAAAAAACGATTGGATGAATATGTAATCGGTCAGGATCAGGCAAAGTACGCACTGGCTGTAGCGGTCTACAATCACTATAAGAGAATAAACGGCCATGCTGCTGATGCTTATAAGGATGTAGAAATCCAAAAATCAAATATTCTTTTAATGGGACCGACAGGTTCTGGTAAGACCTATATCGCTAAGACCCTTGCAAAAATCCTGGATGTTCCCTTTGCCGTAGCAGACGCAACATCTCTTACTGAGGCAGGTTATGTGGGTGATGACGTCGAAACGATCTTAGCTTCTCTTATTAACAACGCTGGAGGTTCTATCGCCAACGCCCAGAAAGGCATCATCTATATCGACGAGATCGACAAAATAGCAAAAAAAGGAGAAAATGCATCCGTCACCAGGGACGTGTCCGGTGAGGGTGTGCAGCAGGCACTGCTTAAGCTCATTGAGGGCACTATTGCCACTGTTCCCCATGAAGGAAGAAAGAGTCCTTTAGATCCTGGAACGACCATGGACACATCCAATATCCTGTTTATCTGCGGCGGTGCTTTTGCCGGTATCGAGAAGATTCGTGAGACGCGAATTGCTCACCTTAATCATCCGGAAGAAAATAGGGTTGGTTTTATGTCAATGCCAACAGCTAATAAGGAAATCATAGTAGATGACGGTTATACGGAAGAAGACTTCGTAAAATTCGGTCTGATTCCGGAGTTTTTAGGTCGCCTGCCTGTAATTACTACTCTCTCCGCTTTAGATGAGAATGCATTGATCGACATCTTACAAAAGCCAAAGAATTCTCTGTGCAAACAATATCAAGCTCTCTTTTCCATGGACGATGTGACACTGGACTTTGAGTACGAAGCGCTCTTAGAGATTGCATGCCTGGCAAATAAAAAAGGAACGGGAGCTAGAGGTCTTCGCTCTGTTATAGAAAACGCCATGATGAAATTAATGTTTGATCTGCCAGATATGCCTAATGTTTATAAAGTAATCGTTACAAAAGAGGTTATCCTCGGACAAGGTGATCCAATCATCCTGCGAAGAAAAATACAAGCAAGCTAGACAATCGTTTCGGACGAAGTCGATAAAGAAAAGTTCAATAGCTTAGTAGTTCACAAACAGGTAACAATATACCGCAAATAGCTATGAACATATAGAGACTTTGAACGAATCAGAAATGGTAGTCAAATAAGTTGTGCTGAGGGATTGTAAATCAGAGCCTGCATCTTGCGGCAAAGAAAGGGCAGTGAAAGCTGCCCTTTTTGCAAAAATGAAAAATTTCCGATTTTCTTGCAAAACTCCCTGAACAAAATTGTCCTCATCTTCGATAATACAATTGTCTGCACAAGAAAAAGGAAAGAATCCTGGAAAGGAACAACCACATCGACCGCATATGTTGTTTGTTGTTGTTATTATTATTAAAACAACATTTATTTCTTTTATTAGGGGGGCGGGAAATGGCTTAGTTACGCGGAAAAATGAACTTAAGTATGTACAAAAATGCGGTAACTTATGTAATAAGATACGGCAACTTGTGTGGCAAAATGCGGTAATTCATGTAATAAAATACGGCAACTTATGTAGAAAAATGCGGAAATCTAGAAAATCCACTCTTCTGGCCTTAATCCAAGGCATAGGAAGCCAGAAAAACCATCAATATTTATCGCGATGCTATTTCTGAGATCAGATTATTACAAAAAGTACAGCTATTCAAGTATTAACTTATGTAAAAAAATGCGGGGGTAGACTACTGGGTAGCTGCTTAGCAAGAAGGAAATGGCTAACTTATGTAATAAAATGCGGTAACTTATGTAGAAAAATGCGGGGGAATTCTATTCGTATCATGGATTGAGCCCCCAAAATGCCAACTTGTGTAATTAAATGCGGTAACTTATGTAGAAAAATGCGGGGAAGGCTATTCGTGTCATAGGTTAATGCTGGAAAAGGCGAAGTTATGTAGAAAAATGCGGGAAATAGCCCATCCGTTACAGGCAATTTAAATCAGGAAAGGACAACTTATGTAATAAAATGCGGTAACTTGTGTAGAAAAATGCGGGAAAAG
>JAUNDE010000074.1 GCA_030526265.1 Eubacteriales bacterium
CATTATTCTCATTATGGAAGAATGTGTCCGATTGAGACACCTGAAGGTCCAAATATCGGTCTGATCAACTCATTGGCTTGTTATGCACGTATCAATCAGTATGGTTTTATCGAAGCTCCTTATCGTAAAATTGATCACTCTGACCCGTTGAATCCGGTGGTTACAGAGGAAGTTGTATATATGACAGCAGATGAGGAAGATAATTATCATGTAGCGCAGGCGAATGAGCAGCTGGATGCAGAAGGACACTTTGTTCGTAAAAACGTATCTGGTCGTTATCGCGAAGAGACACAGGAATACGAGAGAAAAATGTTCGATTACATGGACGTTTCTCCGAAGATGGTATTCTCTGTAGCTACAGCATTGATTCCTTTCCTTGAGAATGATGATGCGAACCGTGCGCTTATGGGATCTAACATGCAGCGTCAGGCGGTACCTTTGCTTGTTACAGAGGCACCTGTTGTTGGTACAGGTATGGAAGTAAAATCTGCAGTTGACTCAGGCGTTTGTGTCGTTGCAGAAGCTGCCGGTGTTGTAGAAAGATCTACATCAACAGAGATTATTGTTCGTGAAGATGATGGAAATACAAGAAAATATAAATTAACAAAATTCCAGCGTAGTAACCAGTCCAACTGTTACAACCAGAGACCGATCGTGTTTAAGGGAGACAGAGTTGAGGCAGGTACTGTGATTGCAGACGGTCCTTCCACATCCAATGGTGAAATGGCTCTCGGTAAGAATCCACTGATCGGATTTATGACCTGGGAAGGATATAATTACGAGGATGCTGTCCTGTTGAGTGAAAGACTTGTACAGGATGATGTATATACATCAGTTCATATTGAAGAATATGAGACAGAGGCTCGTGATACAAAGTTGGGACCTGAAGAGATTACACGTGATATTCCGGGTGTTGGTGATGAGGCACTCAAAGACCTGGATGATCGCGGAATCATCCGTATCGGTGCAGAAGTTCGTGCCGGAGATATTCTCGTTGGAAAGGTTACACCAAAGGGCGAGACAGAACTGACTGCAGAAGAAAGACTTCTTCGTGCTATCTTTGGCGAGAAGGCAAGAGAAGTGCGTGATACTTCCCTGAAAGTTCCACACGGAGAATATGGTATTGTTGTAGATGCAAAGGTGTTTACAAGAGAAAATGGAGATGAGCTTTCACCAGGTGTAAATCAGTCTGTAAGAATTTACATTGCACAGAAGAGAAAAATTTCTGTTGGTGACAAGATGGCTGGTCGTCATGGTAATAAGGGTGTCGTTTCCCGTGTACTTCCTGTAGAAGATATGCCATTCCTTCCAAACGGACGTCCATTGGATATCGTACTGAATCCTTTGGGTGTACCTTCACGTATGAATATCGGACAGGTACTGGAAATTCATTTGTCACTTGCCGCAAAAGCGCTTGGCTTTAATATTGCAACACCGGTATTTGACGGTGCAAACGAAAATGATATTATGGATACGCTTGATCTGGCAAACGATTATGTAAACTTAAGCTGGGAAGAGTTTGAAAGAAAACATAAAGAAGAACTTCACCCGGATGTATTACAGTACTTGTCAGACAACAGAGAACATAGAAAACTCTGGAAGGGTGTTCCGATTTCAAGAGACGGAAAGGTTCGTCTGAGAGACGGAAGAACCGGAGAATACTTTGACAGCCCGGTAACCATCGGACACATGCACTATTTGAAACTTCATCATCTGGTTGATGATAAGATCCATGCTCGTTCTACAGGACCATACTCACTTGTAACCCAGCAGCCATTGGGTGGTAAGGCGCAGTTTGGTGGACAGCGTTTTGGAGAAATGGAAGTTTGGGCTTTGGAGGCTTATGGTGCATCCAATACATTGCAGGAAATCCTGACTGTAAAATCCGATGATGTGGTTGGACGTGTGAAGACTTACGAAGCAATCATCAAAGGAGAAAATATTCCAGAACCAGGTATTCCGGAATCATTTAAGGTACTTTTGAAAGAATTACAGTCACTTGGACTGGATGTTCGTGTACTTCGTGATGATGATACAGAAGTAGAAATTATGGAAACTGTAGACATGGGAGAAACAGATTTCCGTTCCTTGATCGAAGGCGACAGAAAATATCAGGATAGCGACGACTTCGGAAAACAGGGATACACAGAACAGGAGTTCCAGGGAGAAGAGTTGGTTGATATCGAAGAAGATATGGACGATGATTTTGAAATAAATTTTGAAGAAACTGATGACTATGATTTTAATGAATAGAAAGGGGTGCCAGTATGCCAGCAACTAATAATGAACAGGCGTTCCAGCCAATGACTTTTGATGCAATCAAAATCGGGTTGGCATCACCGGAAAAGATTCTCGAGTGGTCAAAAGGTGAGGTTACGAAACCGGAGACTATTAACTATAGAACATTAAAGCCTGAGAGAGATGGTCTTTTCTGTGAGAAGATTTTTGGACCAAGCAGAGATTGGGAATGTCACTGTGGAAAGTACAAAAAAATCCGTTATAAAGGCGTAGTTTGTGATCGTTGTGGAGTTGAAGTAACAAAAGCAAGTGTTCGTCGTGAGCGTATGGGTCATATTGCTTTGGCAGCACCAGTGTCACATATCTGGTACTTTAAAGGAATTCCAAGCCGTATGGGACTGATCCTTGATTTGTCCCCACGTACTTTGGAAAAAGTTCTTTATTTTGCTTCCTATATTGTATTGGATAAAGGAGATACTGATCTTCAGTACAAACAGGTTCTTTCTGAACAGGAATATCAGGATGCAAGAGAAAAATGGGGAAGCGCATTCCGGGTAGGTATGGGTGCGGAGTCCATCAAAGAGCTTTTGGAGGCAATTGACCTTGAGAAAGAATATACAGAGCTTTCAGAGGGACTGCAGGGAGCTACCGGACAGAAACGTGCAAGAATCGTAAAACGTCTGGAGGTCGTAGAAGCATTCCGTGAGTCTGGAAACAAACCGGAGTGGATGATTTTAACCAATATTCCGGTTATTCCACCGGATCTTCGTCCGATGGTTCAATTAGATGGAGGAAGATTTGCAACATCTGATTTAAATGACCTTTACAGAAGAATTATTAATAGAAATAACCGTTTGAAACGACTTCTTGAGCTTGGTGCTCCGGATATTATCGTTCGTAATGAAAAAAGAATGCTTCAGGAAGCAGTAGATGCCTTGATTGACAACGGTCGTCGTGGACGTCCGGTTACAGGACCGGGAAACAGAGCACTGAAATCCCTTTCCGATATGTTAAAAGGTAAATCCGGACGTTTCCGTCAGAACCTGCTTGGAAAACGTGTTGACTATTCCGGACGTTCCGTTATCGTAGTAGGACCGGAGCTTAAGATTTATCAGTGTGGTCTTCCAAAAGAAATGGCAATCGAGCTGTTTAAGCCTTTTGTTATGAAAGAACTTGTGCAGAATGAAACTGCTCACAATATTAAGAATGCTAAGAAGATGGTTGAAAGATTACAGCCGGAAGTTTGGGATGTGCTTGAGAAAGTCATTAAAGAGCATCCGGTTATGCTGAACCGTGCCCCTACGCTTCACAGACTTGGTATTCAGGCATTCGAGCCGATCCTTGTAGAAGGTAAAGCGATTAAGCTTCACCCGCTGGTATGTACAGCTTTTAATGCCGATTTCGACGGAGACCAGATGGCTGTGCATCTTCCATTGTCAGTGGAAGCTCAGGCAGAGTGTAGATTCTTACTTCTTTCACCAAACAACCTGTTGAAACCATCAGACGGTGGACCGGTGGCTGTACCTTCACAGGATATGGTACTTGGTATCTACTATCTGACACAGGAAAGACCGGGAGCTACAGGTGAAGGAAAAGCATTCAAGAGCATTAACGAAGCGATCCTTGCGTACGAAAATGATGTAGTAACACTTCATTCACGTATAAAAGTTCGTGTGTCAAAAGAACTTCCGGATGGAACAGTAAAGACCGGAACCGTAGAGTCTACATTGGGAAGATTTATCTTTAATGAAATCATTCCTCAGGATTTGGGATTTGTTGATCGTGAAGATCCGGAAAATTCGCTTTTACTTGAAGTTGATTTCCATGTAGGAAAGAAACAGTTAAAGAAGATTCTTGAAAAAGTAATCAATACACATGGAGCAAGCGTAACAGCTGAAGTTCTTGACGCTGTAAAGGCGATTGGATACAAGTATTCTACAAGAGCGGCTATGACCGTATCGATTTCCGATATGACTGTGCCGCCACAGAAACCGCAGATGATCAAGGATGCACAGGATACCGTAGATAAGATCACAAAGAACTTTAAACGTGGTCTGATCACAGAAGAAGAGCGTTACAAAGAAGTAGTAGAAACCTGGAAAGCAACGGATGATGCTTTGACAGAGGCGCTTCTTTCAGGATTGGATAAATACAATAACATCTTCATGATGGCGGATTCCGGAGCCCGTGGATCTGACAAACAGATCAAACAGCTTGCAGGTATGCGTGGATTGATGGCCGATACAACCGGTAGAACGATCGAGCTGCCGATCAAGTCAAACTTCCGTGAAGGTCTTGACGTATTGGAGTACTTCATGTCAGCCCATGGAGCTCGTAAAGGACTTTCCGATACAGCCCTTCGTACCGCCGACTCTGGATATTTGACAAGACGTCTTGTTGACGTATCGCAGCAGCTTATTATCTACGAAGTAGACTGTGTAGATAAAGATGCAGAAATCCCTGGAATATACGTAAAAGCGTTCATGGATGGAAATGAAGAAATCGAAGGATTGCAGGATCGTATCACAGGTCGTTACCTTTGTGAAGACATTGTGGATAAAGATGGCAATATCATCGTTAAGAAAAATCATATGGTTACACCAAAACGTGCAGAACAGATCATGAAGTATGGTG
>JAUNDE010000022.1 GCA_030526265.1 Eubacteriales bacterium
TCACGGAAATCAATTCTTCCATCCGCTGTAAAGTAAAACAATACTTTATTATTGTCAAATGTATACTCTGCATCGATCAGCTTCATCTCAAGTCCGTGCTTACGGATCTTCTCCAGACAAATGTTAAATGCCTCTTTTTCTTTTTCCCGGTTCTTCGCCTCTTTCGCGATATCTTCCTTTGTCGCGATACGCATAACAGGCTTCAGCGGCTGTGTGATCTTCTCATCTTCCATTTCCTGAATTCCGGTCACAACAGAACCGAACTCCACGCCTCTTGCTGTCTCAACAATAATATTATCCCCTTTTTGGATTTCTAATTTCCCCGGCGCAAAGAAATATACTTTTCCGGCCGGACGAAATCTTACTCCGATTACTTTTGTCATTCTGTTAATTCTCCTTTATTGTAAGAAGTAAAAGTTCCATAACAAGATCAAAATTTACATTTGCACGAAGTCTTGCCTTCGCCTTATCAAGCGCCTCGATCACTGTCTCGATTCCTTCATAAGAGCTTCTTTTAGATGCTTCTTTGATAAATGAAATCTGATCCTTGAATACAACTTTATCCACTTCCAGTGTCGCTTTATATAACAGGATATCTCGATACCAGATTAAAATAATATCCAGATAATCATTGATTTCTAATTTATACGCACTGATTCTCCTGATCGCTTTGATGATCTCATCCATTTCCATCTCAGGCATGTATTTCAGAAGCTGGATCGCTTCCTCCCTGATATCATTGAAATGTTCTGACTCTGCCAGCATGATCGCACGACCCACATTTCCCTGTGCAAACGCAGTACACATGTCTGCCTTATAATCCGGCACGCCCATCTGTTCCATGAGATATTTGCGGATCAGTGTATCTCTGATATTGCGGAGCTTTAACATCACACATCTCGATGTGATCGTCGGAAGGAGCTTCTGCGCATTTTCAGCCAGAAGTAAGATCACTGCATACTCCGGCGGCTCCTCAATCGTCTTAAGCAGGGCATTCTGCGCCTGCTGTGTCATAAGATCTGCCTCCGGAATGATATATATTTTATATGGTCCCTGATAAGGCTTGATCAAAATATCATTATTCACCTGTGTACGAATATCATCTACACTGATGCTGTTCGGCTTCTCGTGATGCACACAGATCACATCCGGATGACTTCCGCTCTCCATCTGCATGCAGGAATGGCATGTTCCGCACGGATCAGTTCCACGTTCCTCACACTGCAGTGTTCTCGCAAAGAGATTTGCCAGCATCTTCTTGCCGGACCCGCTCTCCCCATTCAAAATATATGCATGAGATACCTTATCCTCTCTTACCGCATTCTGAATATACTCAATGATGTTTTTGTGTCCAACGACATCTTTAAAGCCGCTCATGCATAATCACCTCCATAATTTTATCAATACATGTCTCCATGTCTTTGTTCTCGTACCTTGTATCAATTCCAAGCTCTGCGAGCCTGTCTTCACTGAAATCTTCCTCATCTGCGAGAAAACGCCTGCACATCTCTCGGTACTTCGGCTCCTTCTGCCTCATCTCCCGCATCAGTGCCCGGAACAGTCTCTCTCCATCCTCCACTTCGATATAGATCGGAACAAAATGTTCCGCCCCATAGTATGCGCGCATTTTTTCATATGACTCCAATGTACCGATCATCAGATAGTCCTGCTTCGCAAAGTCGATCTGTCCATCATCCACCGTAAAATATTTCCACACACCATGAACCGTATCATATGCGCGAAGCTCTATGATCTTTCCGGCTTCTTCCAGTCTCGCGAGCTCCTCTTCATCCACAAAATGATAGTCAACACCTTCCTGCTCGCCCTTCCTGATCGGTCTCGTCGTATAAGGGACCACTTTACAAAGATGCGGCATGCGTTTTCCAATCTCTTTGTAGATCGAATCTTTTCCGGCTGAACTTTTCCCCATCATGTAAAATATCTTACTCATCTTTTATCTGCTCCTGTGTGTATTATCAAGGACTTCGATCTGTCCGGCACATTTCGGTCCCTCTATAGAAAATCCTGCCGCATCATATCGCTCAAGCAGCCGGACCGCATCATGCGAGATGCGCTCTCCCGGAACGATCAGCGGGCTTCCCGGTGGATAAAGATATGCATACTCTGCTGAGATCATTCCCTCCGCCTGCTGCCACCGAACGCGAACTGACGCACGGCTTCCGGCTCTTTCATCCGCCATCATAAGCGCATCCGCGATCGTCATCACCTGCTCGTTTCCAGGACGGCGGTTCAAAATGTCTATGTCATTCTCTTCTTCCGCTGCTGATCTCACTGTCTGTTCTTCCAAAAGGCTTCCTTGGCATTTCACACTGGTTACATCACAGCTCTTCTGCATACAGAATCTCTCATCAATTTCAAACAAGGCTCTTCGAAGTCTCTCAAATCCTTCTTCCGTGTCGGCTACAGATGTCATCGCGATCACATATGTTCCCGCTGCCATCTCCATCTGCAGATGATATTCATTCAGAAGGATCTGATACAATTCCTTTCCGGAGATCCCTGTCACTCCTGTTGAAAGGACAAGTTTGGATCTGTCGTACTGCCTCGTCTCCAGAAGTTCCAGGCATTTCAGTGTCTTCAGGTCTTCTCTTATCTTCACCAATCGCTCCACATACGGCACGAACAATGCCTCTCTTCGCTCCTCAAGCATCCGGATACAATGCTCGATGCTCGCCATCAGCACATACGACGGACTGCTCGACTGAAGCATATCCAGATACCGGAAGATCCTGTCTCTGTTCGCAATGTCCCCTCTGATATGAAGCAGCGCTGTCTGCGTCAGTGACGGCAGTGTCTTATGAACACTGTGGATCACAATATCCGCACCTTTCGAAAGAGCATTTTCCGGAAAATATGGGTGAAATCCAAAATGTGCTCCATGTGCCTCATCCACGATCAGAGGAATCCCTTTCTCATGTACAGCTTCCGCAATCCCTTCAATATCAGAGACCACGCCATCATACGTCGGAGAAACGATCATGACCGCTTTGATATCCGGATACTCCATAAGCGCAGTTCTCACTGCGCTTACAGATATTTCCGTATTCAGATGAATTTCCTCTTCAAACTCAGGATAAAGATAACAGGGACAAAGCTCATTCAGACAGATCGCATGATAGACAGACTTGTGGCAATGTCTTGCCGCCAGGATGCGATCGCCCTTCTCTGTAGATCCGAGGATCGCGCTCAAAATCCCCACGGTACTTCCATTCACCAGAAATCTTGTCTCGTCTGCCCCGTAGATGAAAGCAGCCCTTTCCTGTGCTTCTTTCAAAATCCCATCCGCATGATGCAGATCATCAAATCCGTCTATCTCCGTGATATCGATCCCATATGGAAGATCAATCCCTGCAGCCCGGACATTTCTTTTGTGTCCCGGCATATGGAATCCATAGTAATCCGACTGATTATATTCATATAACTTTTTGTACAAATCTGAAGTCTGTGTCATGAAGCGATTATCCCGTCTCTCAAATATTCTCTGCTTTTGTATCTTCGTTTTTCTGTAAACGTGCGCGATTAGCTCACCTTATTTTAACAGTTAACGTATTTTTTATCAAGCACTTCTCAAGCCAAAAACTCCTCCAGGATTTCCCTGATCGCCACCTCCTTCGGCATCTGGCTGCGCGGCTTCTCCTCCACATTCTCCTTCCTTCTCGCGGCTTTTGCCGCCACTGCCTTCTTCGCATTCTCCGATTTTTTCACAGCTTCTTCCTGCGGCTTCTGCGGCTCTAAAGTGCTTTTCAGTATATGGTCTCTCTCATTTTCCGTAATCTTCTGATCTTTCACCTGATCTTCATCCATCTCGAACATCTGGTCAAATGCACTCGTCACACCGCCGAACAGCTCCTCTTCAGCCTTCTCCTCCGGGATATTTTCCAGGCTTCTCTCCACTGATGTCTCCTGTTCTTTGACCTCCGTCCGGTCCTTCATCTTCTCATAACGGTGTGCACAGACATTTTCCAGGTAATCCACCATATATGTATGGATCATCTCGAGACGGTACCCCTCATCCGTCATGACGAGAAGAACCGCTAACAGCACTCCAAGACCGATGCCGATACCTGCACTTCGGATCACTGCATCGCCAAATCCATACACAAGGTACTCCGAAATGCCCGCCAGCGCTCCGAGGAATGCACATCCCCAGGCTCCCGCCTTCTCGAATCTTCTCCATCTGTGAAGTGTGATCCCCATGATCCGATACTCAAACAGATATTTCTCCACAAACACTTCTACATTCTGTACTTTGTCACTGACCATGCATGCATGTTCAAATTTCGCCCGCACAAGCTTCATCAGCGCGTGCGGACTCTTGCCCATATTGCTCGCTGCTCTCGTGAGTCTCTTTAGTGAAATGCCGACAACGAACTTACTGATTATCCCGACTGCTGCGAATACCCCCATCAAGATAAAAAATAAGTGCATGTCCAAGATCATTTCCAACATAATTAAAACCCTCCTTCTTTGATTCGATTATAACCGAATCAGAAAAGGAGGGTACAAAAAGCGTTCAACACATTTCGCAGGGGCTTCTGCGAAGAATGTCAAAATCTGGAATTCACATAGAAAATGTCGTATACGATCATTGAAGAGAGTGCTTACATCTTCGCAACCAAAGTCTTCAAAAGTCTGACACTGTGGTCAATCGCTTTCTTCTCGAATGTCGGGTAATCCACCGTTGCGCTTCCGTCTGCCTTGTCCGAAATAGCACGAATAATGACATACGAAATATTGTTCAGGTACGCTGCGTGCGCGATCGCTGCACCTTCCATCTCTGTACAGAGGCCGCCGAAATGATCTGCGATCTTCTGCTTCACTGCATCATCCGCCACGAACTGATCTCCGCTTACCACTCTTCCGGTGAAAGTATGAATGTCCTGATTCGCCTCTTTGTTCGCTTCCACTGCAAGATCAATGAGTCTCTGATCTGCCTTGAATGCGAGAATATTCATTCTCGGGACTTCTCCGAGCGGATAGCCAAACGATGTCGCATCCATGTCATGGTGAAGCGCATCCTCAGAGATGACCATATCACCGATATCGATCCTCGCGTCCAGAGATCCCGCGATACCGGTATTGATGAGCGTATCCACATGGAATTCACTCACAAGGATCTGCGCACAGATCGCAGCATTCACTTTCCCGATCCCGCTGCGGACAACAGTCACTTCTTTTCCTTCCAGTACACCCTTCACAAAATCCATCGAAGCACGGATGATCACTTCCTCCACTTCCATCATTTCCTTCAATGCTGCAACTTCTTCATCCATTGCACCGATAATTCCTATCATCATCTATTCCTCCGTTTCATATTATTCGATTTCCTTACAGATCCGCCCTGTCTTTAGATGCTTCGCTTCACTTATCAGCAATCGGCTCTTTTCAAGCCGGTATTTATCACACGTTCGCTGCCGGTTCCCGCAACAAATCTCTTGAGACCGTGAAACGCTCATGTTATAATATTATTCACATGTCAACAAAGGAGGTTCTTAAGATGAATTATAAAACACAAGGCACTTGTTCGCAAATGATTAATTTAGAATTGGACGGAGATAAGATAAAATCTGTAGAGTTCATCGGTGGATGCCACGGCAATCTGCAGGGCATCTCAAAACTCGTAGAAGGAATGAAGGCAGCCGATGCCATCGAGCGTCTCGAGGGCATCCGCTGCGGATTCAAGCCTACTTCCTGCCCGGATCAGCTCGCGAAAGCACTTCGCATTGCACTGGAGCAGTAGAGACATTCCATTAAAATGAACATGGACGGAAAAAGAGACAGGCATTATCCTGATTGCCTGTCTCTTTTTGCAGTTTTTGTTTCTTGTACGTTCTTTTTTTGCTTCTCAATAGCGTAATTTGTCTGTATGCCTCCTCTTCATTTAGCCCATTTTTCCTTAGCATACAGACAGGACACATTTGTCTGCCATACAATACCGCCATACTGCCTCATTCCAAGAGGCAGTGCCATAAAACATTCCGAACGGATCACTCGTCAATGGACTCTGGTGATTTATTATTTTTTTAAGACTTACTTCGTTCGTAGAGTCTATTGTGTACTTATTTTTTTCATCCATCGTCTTATGATACGTTTTTCTCTTTTGTGACACTGTGAGGAACGAAGGATCCATGAATGATTCGAACGACACGTGACGTCTCACTAGTATTCCGGTACATAGAGGCCGTCGGTGGAAGATTCCATGATATCTCCATCTGCAGAATGAAGACATGACACACGGTAATACCATCCGCCCTCCACTTCAATACGCTTGCTCGTGCTGGCAACATTGGCATTATTATTCTCATGCATCCAGTAATCCACGTACTCCCATTCTCCGTCTTCTGATTGAACTCGTTCGACTAAAACGCCAACCTTGACAGAATCACACATGTGACTTGCGATCGTTGTGCCGCCTGCATAGATCACACCGTCTGCAACTCTTCGAAGTTTGGAATACCCTGTCTCCAGATTAGCCCCTCTTGTAACCGGTGTAGCTGTTCCGATCGATTCCATGTCCTGTGTCAGATACGTGCCATCGACCATAGGCCTGCTGTCCGATGCGCCCGCATCCACTCCGGCACAGAAGATAAGACCAAGAATCATCATCAGAGAACAGATACCAGATACCAATCGTTTTCTCATTCTATTTCTCCATCTTTCCTCCCCTCTCATAAATATAAGACACATATCACACCAATATCTGTCGCTATTTTATGGAAAAAATAAATTTTCCAATATATTTTCAAACTCCTCCTGTTCCATACGTCCTAAAAGAGTGTAGTTCACCCCCTGGTATTCATAAGTCGCAACCCACTCTTCTTCCCTGCTTTCCAAAATGACATATTCTTCAACATTCATATTAATTTCATTTCCATCAAATTCATATTCATCTACTTTTTCGTCTTCGAACCCTATCCCCCACGCATCTTCCGTATAGGTACAATTGATGATATACGGCATCGTCTGTCCTTTATATTCATATAATAAATATGCTGTTCGAAGTTCCGGATCAACCTCAAATGACAAATATTTTATTTCTTTATTTGCATGGGCAATTCTTACAGGATCAATCCCCAATTCTTCCTTCACCTGCTCGTATGCCTCTTCCTCTTCTTTACTCATAACGTTTATTACATCTTCTTTTGATGAAATAACCTTTTCTTCATCCTTAAACCCATGCGACCGCATGATCTTCTCCACGACCTTCGCCGCGCCGCCCTGGCTCTGCACACCGACACCTCCGAGGATTGCGATGACGACCACTGCTGCCGCGACGCGCTTCCACGGCGCCCATTTCTTCCGCACAGCTTTGCGCTCCTCATCCTTCCTTCGGCGCTCCTGCAGTTCCCTGCCAAGGCGCAGCGCTTCCATATCTTCTTCGGACATCGCGCCACTGATTTCGCCGAGCGGCTTCGCACCATCCGAAGCATCGGTATCAGCTGCACCCACTTCACCGCGCTCCTGCTTCACTGACGCTTTCTCCGCTTCTCTTCTTCGCACGCGTTCCTCGAAATCACGGATATCTCCGAACACTTTCGCATCGAGTGCGTCCAGATTTTCGTTTTCGATAAACGCCAGCTCTTCCTCCGATAAGCCGCCCAGAGCCTCGTCCAGCTCCCGCTCACTCTCTTCCATCATTTTTAACATTTTCTCTTCGTATTCGTTAAAATGCTCTTTCATATCTTCCTCTTTTCACTTGCCAGTACCCTCCAAATCGTATACAATATTTCTATGATTATGGATTAGGAGGCGCACTATGAAACGTATCATCTTAACCGGCGGCGGAACGGCGGGACACGTTACCCCGAACATTGCATTATTGCCACGGCTCAAAGAATTACAATACGATATCCATTACATTGGTTCCTATAACGGGATCGAAAAAGAACTGATCGAACAGCTCGGAATTCCTTACCATGGAATCTCATCCGGCAAGCTCCGCAGGTATTTCAGTCTGCAGAACTTCACTGATCCATTCCGCGTTCTCAAAGGCTTCAACGAAGCCTATCGATTAATAAAATTATTGAAACCGGATGTCATCTTTTCCAAAGGCGGCTTCGTCTCTGTTCCGGTCGTACTTGCCGGCAAGAGATGTAAAGTTCCAACCATCATCCATGAGTCTGATATGACTCCGGGACTTGCGAATAAGATCTCCATCCCATCTGCCACAAAAGTGTGCTGTAACTTCCCGGAGACATTAGATCATCTCCCTGCAAGCAAAGCAGTGCTTACCGGTTCTCCGATCCGACAGGAACTGCTGTCCGGCAATAAGGAACATGCTCTGAACTTCACGGGACTTGGCAGTGACAAACCGGTCATCCTCGTTGTTGGCGGAAGCCTCGGTGCCGTCGCAGTCAATGAAGCCATCCGCAGGATACTTCCTTCGCTCCTTAGGAAATATCAGGTGATCCACCTTTGTGGAAAAGGAAAGCTTGATCCTTCCTTAAACCACTTAAACGGTTATGTACAATATGAATATATCAAAGATGAGCTCAAAGATCTGTTCGCTCTTTCTGATATCGTGATCTCACGTGCCGGAGCAAACGCGATCTGCGAACTTCTCGCACTTCACAAGCCGAATCTTCTCATTCCACTCTCAGCCAATGCGAGCCGTGGTGACCAGATTCTGAACGCGCGTTCCTTCGAGCGCCAGGGATTCAGCATTGTGATCGAAGAAGAAGAGCTTGACAATGACCTTCTTCTTGCAGCGATCGATAACCTGTACAACAACCGTGAAAAGTTTGTTTCCGCTATGAAGAATTCAAACCAGCAGGATTCCATCGATACGATCATTGATCTGATTGAATCCGTTACCCACTGATTCAAAAACAAATTGAGTTCATGAAAAGGTGTCTTCCCGGCACCTTTTTATTTTGCCTCCATGATGCGGTCATATTCTTCTTAATAATTTTTCCTGATCCACTTTTTCGCTCTCTGTAACATACAGTCAAATGCATTTCTTGTCATCCCGAAGCTGTCTGCCACATCTTTACCCGGAATCTCCTGATAGTAAACGTAACTGATCGCATCAAACCATTTCTTATTATAATCCTTTAATGCTCTCATAACCTCAGCGGAATACTCCCTGATTTCTTTTTTCATCATCTTCTCGAAGAATTCATCCATGACATCCGGGCCGTCATTTGTATCATCCAGAATATAGGGCTGCTCCTGCAGCGATATAATATCTTTCCTGTCTCTGATCATATTCAGCGATCGGTTCTTCGCCGCTTTGGCAAGCCACGCCCTTGGATGTTGGATCTCTTCACATGAATTTAACAGAAAGAATCGTAAGAATACTTCCTGTACAACATCTTCTGCATCCTCACGATTCTTTATAAACTTGTACGCATAAGCCCACATTTCTCGTCTGTACTTATTGTATATATCCGTGAACCCTTCGTTTTTATTGGATTCGTTTCCCACAATTATTATTCCTTATCTTTTGTATTAAGACAAACTAAACAGATTTTTCGATCTTATCCAGAATATCTGCCTTGTCTTCTTCTGTAAGCTCTCCGACTTTCCATCCAAACCCGGCATCATCACCATTGTATCTTGGGATCAGGTGCATATGGAAATGGAATACGGTCTGTCCTGCTGCCTCTCCATTGTTCTGCACCACATTGTATCCATCGCATCCTAGCGCTTTTGTAAGCTTTTTGATCATATTCTTTGCCAGTACAATAGCCTTGCCTGCGAGATCATCCGGCAGCTCATAAAGATTCGGATAATGCTCTTTTGGCAAAATGAGTGCATGGCCTTTTGTTGCAGGACCAAGATCAAGGATTACTCTGAAATCATCATCCTCATACAATGTTGCGGAAGGGATCTCTCCATTCGCGATCTTACAGAAAATACAGTTGTCGTCTCTCATCAATCATACCCTCTTTCTTTTGATTTGTACATGTCAAACATTGTCGAACAAAACTGTTTGAATATCATAACCGCCAATGCTACACTTTTACTTTGGAAAGGCGGTGTATATCTATGTTTACAACTTCAGATTTTGAAAAACTACAACAGATCATGGACGAAAGCAGACAACACAGATTTCTCCTCAAAAAGCTTTTGTCTTCACACGAAGAAACACTCCATATACTCCGCCATGAACTAAATAATACACTGACCATGCTGTCCGGGTCCGTTCAGTTTATCGAAACGGCTCATCCGGAGGTAAGGTCATTCAAATACTGGGACACACTTCAGTCAGATATTACAGACATGGCCGATCTGTTGAACGACTTATCCGGATTCCATCCGAATCAGACACTACATAAGGAAGCAATGGATACAAGCCGTTTTCTTCGCGAACTCGCCGTCTCTTTCGCGGCATCCATAGCACATACAGATGCGGAATTCGTATCATACATTCCGGAGAATCTCCCGGTCATTACAGCTGATTCGCTCAAGCTGAAAGAAGTGCTTCTCAACCTTTTAAAAAATGCACTCGAATCGTTCAAGCCGTCTTCCTCTGCAGGCAGGATCTCGCTCTGTTCATCCACAGAAGACAGTTACCTCAAACTTCAGGTGAAAGACAACGGCTGCGGTATCCCGAAGGAACAGCTCGACCTCATTTTCAATCCATTTTTCACATCAAAATCACATGGCACAGGACTTGGACTTGCGATCGCGAAACAGATCATCGATGCACACGGCGGAACACTGGAAGTATCCTCCGAAGTCGGATGCGGAACAGCTTTCACTGTCTTGATCCCGCTTGAATAAATCCTTCTTTTCTATTGTATGTTTTCTTATTCTCCTGCGCTTATTATAGCACGCTTTCTGCGATTTAGCCACATTTGGAGTAAATCAAGATTTCATTCTTCTAAAGGAATTCCTCTACATTTCCTCTTCCTCCATGTACAGATCATCCCACTCTCCCCATTTTGCCCGCCTGCGTCTCGAAAGGAGGCGCTTCATGGGATGGAACAGGCCGACTTTCTCCTCCATGATCCTGTTCTCCTTGCGCTGTTCATTCATCCATTCAAATGATCTCTCATCATAGACTTCTGTCTGCCAGAGACTCTTTTCCCGTCTTCCGGTAACATGGTGTTCTTCTATTTCCTGAGAATCCATTTTTTCTTCCTGAGGCAATTCCATCATTGCTTCTGCTACGCTTTCATCCATCGCATCCAATTTCATTTCGATCCCTTTCAGACTGTAGTTTTCTTCCATCGTTTCTTTGTGCAGCAAAAAGGCTGTCTTAACACTTGCGATGTCTTCATAGTCTGTCCATTTCACAAAACTGTCCATCAATGTGTGAAACGATGTTCGTATATCATCTTCTCCTTTTGGAAAATAGCAGAACCGGTACTCATCACCATGCAGGAAGATA
The DNA here is from genome assembly GCA_030526265.1 of Eubacteriales bacterium. Lineage (GTDB taxonomy): Bacteria > Bacillota > Clostridia > Lachnospirales > Lachnospiraceae > Claveliimonas. The sequence goes on from JAUNDE010000022.1 coordinate 11,360, forward strand.
TACTCCGGATCCAGAAGAAGTCGATTTGGATCCAGAAGATAGTCTTCTATCTCATTCATCACCTCCTGCATTCTTCTGAGAAAGTCTTTCATTTCTGTCCCTGTCATTTTCCTGTGTTTGTAATATCGGTTCAAAGATACCATCTCCGAGATATCATATTCATAAACGGTCTCTTCTCCTTCCCCATATACCCGAAGATTCAGCAGCCCTTTTAATTCATGATTCCGAAGCATATGAATCTGATAATCCTCTTCACTGATCTTCTCATATTTGATCCGAAGCATCACTTTGTTCAGATCTTTCTTCAGTTCTGTTCTAAGTTCCATACTCCAACCTCTTCCTTCGTGTTCGAATTTTCTCTTCCGGATCTGTAACCCGTGCAGTCTCCGATACCTCCACTTTCATCTTTCGTTTCCTCGCTGATGCCGCCACCGTAATCTCATCCTCGCTCACCGTGACATGCGCATCTACACGGGCAAACAGAATGCATTTCCCGCGCACTCTCTCCTGGAAAATCGCCTGTACGAGGTCTTCTGTCACCTCTTCCTTTTCCCGTGACTTCGTGCCTGCAACAGTTACCGCCTCATATGCACATGATGAGATGACCTCTTTATCGTGATAATAGAAGATCCCAAGCATACAGAGAAAAAAGACATACAGAATCACGGACATGATATATGTCATTTCGACGGTGATCACTCCGGAAAGCATCGAAGGGTATCCCCTTCCCGTTCCAAACCACTTCTTCATCTATCCGACGAACACCTCCGATCCCCACATCACGACATATCCCATCATAATAAACGGCATAAGCGGGATGGCCGCTTTTCTCGCATATTTCTTTTTCACCAGTATGATCATTGCAGCTATCGCCACAAGACACCATGTGATCACAAGCATTTCCAGAAGAGACCAGATACCCAGATACAAGCCAAGTATGCTGATCATGATGCTGTCGCCATATCCGATTCCTTCACCGGTCAGCCTGCTGATCAGTATGAACAGAGCTCCTGTAAGCAATCCCATCGCACTCAATATCCACTGTTCTCTCTGAAACACCAGACAATACACTGCTGCCATCACGCCACCCATAGCAAGCCACGACGTCGATACTTTGCGAAATCTGATATCAGATACTGTGAATCCGGCCAGAAAGCCAAAACATACGATTCTTCCTATCAGTACTGCTCCTTCCAATAATTCTCCATTTCTTACCTGCAGCATTTTGAACACGCCCCTTTCCCTGCTGCCTCTGATATCGGAACGGCATAGATCGTTCTCTTCAGACCGCTGCAGCCGATCGAATTGTGATAACGATCTCCATAATCCGTTATATAGACCATGTGACCTGTTCCATTTTCCCCTTTCGATGCGCAATGCTCGCACGGGTGATATCTCCCTCCTTCCTCATTTCGAAGAGACGACACTGTCAATGACGAAACCGGCCGAATCGAAAGATCCAGATAACTGCAATGATCATCCCGGTGATAAACCATGCCGGTCTCCGTAATATATACGACATTTTCATTCTCACCCATGCCCCCGGTTCGCACATAGCCGGTCCAGACCTTCGCGCGCATTGTCTCTTCCATATTCACAGGCGGCACGGCAAATGCAGGAATCGGCAGCTTCACCTGATACTTCACCTTTATATCTATAACACCTGTGGCTGCCGACATTCTCGATTCCTCACACCCGATTCCCGATGCGCCTCCTACAATAATACTTCGGTCCAGTCTCTCAGCTCCGATGGCATTCACGATATCAGACTGCAGATTCCACAGAGGCGCAATCGGGACAACATACGCATTCTCCGCTGCCGACTTCGCCGCATACTGCATTCCGCAGCGAATATTCGTCCGGATCGACATCACCTCCAGCATATAAAATAGCGAAAGTACTGCGAGGAAAAAGAGCGGGATCGTCAGTGCAGCTTCCACCGTCACACTCGCCGATATTCCAAAAGAAAAGAAGGATGCCCTCTTGGCCGGAGTACTATAAGATGATTGTTTGCTACGATAAATCGGCTTTGAAAATGTTGAACCCTGCCTTAGGAGAGGCATAAAATCGCTCCTTTCTAAATAATTATTTTTTTCCTTTTTCACGTTTGTCCAAAAGGACATCCTTTTTTTCTTTTCATGATCATCTGTACTATCGATATCCGTAATATGTACGAAAGCGATAAGTGATTCCTCTTCTCAGACTCACAGTACTTCTCACTTCCATTTTTGAAATACACTGATCCACACGAAACCAGGACAATCCCTTTTCAGTCTGCAGATTCCACTCCACAAGATCCAGACATCTCTTACACATCGCAGTCTTGTCTTCAAGAAGGAGCAGCCCTCTTATATATTCCTCATATGATAGTCCTGACTCACTGTCCATTCCATCCTGAACATCTTCATCTGTCCCAAGTTTCATAAGCCCGCCAAGTGACAGCTGCCAGCTGCCGGCATTCTTCGTGACCGGAACCCGGTTCCCGTTTATCAGCGAACGAAGATCCATGACACTTTCTCCGAACGCCCATGCCAACAGGATAACCTGCGTCACTGCCTCTGATGCTGCCGGAACCGCAGCGGCAGTCGTAAGCGCAAGCGCCAGGGCTTCTGCCTGTGTTCGTGATGCCTGATCTTTCTGCAAAAATGCATAATTGGGAACAAAGCGAAACATCAGAAGCTTCTTCAGCACCGCGTCGAGGTTCTCTCTATCGCTCTTTTTGCCGCATAGAATATACTCAAGTTCATACTCCAATACCCTTTCCCCTCTATCTCCGTATTCACCGCTTAATGACTCCCCATTTCTTCCCGCCGCACACGAAAAATGAGAGATCATATATTGCCCTAGTCCGATCTTCGATACCTCCTTTTTCTCTGCCACATCCCGAAAATCTCCATGCCCTTTATTCAGATTCCGATGCGACGATGCCTCTGAAAGGGAAACGCTTTTCTTTGATACCATCTGCCCCTCCTGCATTACCAGTTCTACAAGCGGCTTTGCGCTCAGGCTGCTGATATTAGGCAGCGGATTATTCTCTGACGGAAGCTCTGTTGCACTCTCTGCCAGCATCGTGTCGATCACCCCCGTTATCGACTCCTTCTCCTGTTCTGCCTGGTCATATGTTTCTTCATATGCGGTCTCTTTTTCTCTCCATTCTTCCGGATGAAAGGAGAGATGCTCAGGCAGGTTCAGACCGTATTTTGTTTCTATGTACCTTGCCACCTGTTCTTCAAACGCCTCACATCCATTGTCTGTCAGAAGCTGAATCCGTTCGATCTCCTGCTCCATCCCACCTGCCCCGTAGTAATCCAGTCGATCCAGAAAGTGTTCCTCGCTGTACACACCACTCTCATAGCTTGCATCCAGCGCAAAAATATCATACTCTTCCAATAATTCTTTCTGATATTCCGCAAAAGAAGATTCCATCGCCCGGTTCATATCTGCTCTTCGATAGCTCTTCGCAGATTGAATCGATGCGCTCTCCATAATTCCTCCGACAAATGAAACAAGCAGAAGAAATGTCAACGCCAGGAATGCTGTAACTTCCGCTTTTGTCTTCATATGATCTTTCTTCTCTCTGTTCAAGCGCTATTCCCCTTCTATATCCCTGCACTTTCACTTGTGATTTTTTCGAATATAACATTTACGAGATCGGTAAGCTGTGATTTAAAAATAAGCACCAGTCCGATCAGGACCACCAGTATCAGAATCACTTCCACGACCCCAACGCCACGCTCATCTTTCAAAATTGCCCATACACTTTTCAGTCTATATGCCCTAATAACCTTGCTATACTATCATCGTCCAAATGCATTTCCGTCAATTTCACACCGAATGTATGTCTAAAACGATGTGTTCTGAATTCAAAATATTCTCCGTTATCATCCTTTATATTATTTTCATAAATCAGTATATTTACATGGTATTTTAAAATCGAATCCGTATATAATTTCCCATTATCCTGCAAAAAGATATAATCCGCATTCGGATACCTTTCAACCGATACTTCTATCGCTTTATTTATTAATTCTGCAAGCTGATTACTAATCGGACGGGTATACATTCTTGTTTTCGATTGCCTGATTGTAATATAAAAATGTCCTTCTTTTTCTTTCATGCAATCCCGCCTGAGCGTTAGTGTGTCTTCAATTCGTGTGCCAAGCATTTGATGTATAATCAAACATCTTCCTATTTGCGGTCTTAATTTAGTCAGTTCTCGATTAAAGCGTTTTATTTCATCATCTGAATATGCTCTTGGAAGCGAATTATCATATGATTTACAATCACTTGATAAAAACAGATTACACAATTCTCCAATTTCCAGTTCCCTCCCAATCTCATCCAGAATATTCCCCAATACAGATAACTCTGTAGAATAACTTACAGCAGACAGTCCAGTATCTGTTTTTATATAAATCAAATACTCCTCTATCATGTTTCGATCAATTTCTATGAGATGCCGTACTTGTGGGTATTTCTCATATACAAAATGTGCAAAACGTCTAAATGCCAAAAGTTCTGATTTTATACTCCCCATTGCTTTTACGCCACAATGACTGTAAAGAATTTTTTTCGCAATTTCTTTAAATTCTTTTTGTTGTATATCTCGAAAATCCAATCTGTATCTACCTCGAATGGGATTACTCCTAGGAACAATGTCCAGTTTTCTCATATCCCACACATCTTTTTCATTCTCTGGTATTGATCTGCTTTTTTGTTCTGTCGCATATGAATACAGCATATTCAAATATGAAATATTTGCGCTGTCCTGTTTTCCTTCTGTTTGTCTATCCTTACGACTTCTGTTCACTCTCAACGACAAACCTTTTTGATACAAAAATGCTTTATAACTTCTTTTCAAATCGTCTATTGGTCTATCTGTAATACTCTTTAGTTCTAAACATTTACTATTTAGGAACTCTACCAAAAGATCAAACTTGTATATATCTCCAACCACTGTAGTAATTGCCAATCTCTTACATCTATCATCTACAAAACTATATATCTCTTTTTGTAAGTTCTCATTTTTAATTTCCACAATGTGATAAATCCTCTTATCCTTCCACTTTAACCCCTCCAACTGCTTTTCCGTTGCCTTGATATAGCATTCATACTGAATCACATTAATGTTACTTTTCATTTTTTTCTGCTCCTTTCAACGTAAATGATTGATTTTTAGTAAAGTATTTATTTTCTGCCTTAGTAATATGTTCGGGCATAAAATCTATATATTGCTTGGTCATATTCTCACTAGAATGTCCAAGATAATCTCGAATCCCTTGTATAGTCACCCCTTTTTCATGCATTGTTGTAGCTATGCTATGTCTATAATCATGTGCTCGGAAAACATATTCCCCACAATTAATGTCTCTTTTTTTGCACTCTTCAATCATTTGGTTTGAAAATGTTTGTCCATTAAATGCATTCCCTCTCGCATTTTTGAATATATATTCTTCTACCTTGATCCCATTTTTCTTTTCATATTCCTTGACAATCTCTAACAGTGTGCTCGGTACCGGAATAACTTTGTCTCTACGCATCTTGGGTTGATATATCCGTAGCCAAAACTCTCCGTTCTGCTTATAAAAAGCTCCACCCTTTATCGTACATACTTCACTTTTCCGTATTCCAGTACACAGTAGAATCAAATACATTAACTGCAAATGCTCCGGGAATGTTGGTAATGCATTTAAAATCTGTACCACTGTTCGTTCTGGAACACTTCGATCATTATGTTCCGAATACCCTTTTTGCAGATACTGCTCCGGATAAAATTGTGGGACATCAACTTTCTTCATTTGCAAAAACTGAAAAAAAGTATGAATACTCATAATATAGCGATTAACTGTAGAATACTTAATGTCTGTAGTTCCCAGATATACAGCATAATCACGAATATCTTCCGCCACCAATTCTGTAAGTTCCATTCCCCTATCGTCCAGATACAAAAGAAACTGTGTAAGAAATCCTATCGTCGTTCGTATATTGGATATTGCCATATCTGAAATTCCAACCAGATATTTTCCATACAACTGTAAATTTTTTCTATTTTCCCGTATTTGAATTTTTGTAAATGATATACTTCTTATTGGTACACTTGCATTTACTCTCGACATATCAAATCTAAATCGTTCCAGATACCACACACTGGCATTCCAATTTGTATCTGAATCTGCAAGAAACAACGTTCTTCGTGAAAACTCTACGATCATTGAGCCCTGCTTTCTTATTTCTTTACTTCGCTGACTAATGTACATATAAAATCTATTTTCATCCGCTGCATCCATTTCTTCTATGTCATCAATCCCTTGTGTCTGACAAAAGGAAATCAATATTTTCAATGGTTCTAAATATCTCCTTCTCATACGTTGCGCTATTGGCATATTCAATATCTCGCACAATATTGTTTTTGCCTGTTTTTTAAGGTTATGAATTGTAATCGTGCTGAAGTCCCACAAAAGTTCCTCTTTATTCACAACCTGTCGAAATGTTCTTGCCTTCTGCTTATTAGGTACATAAAGCAGAAACCATTTATCTTTTTGGAAAAAATCTTGTGTCACAGCAAAGGGAACACCCTGTGTCTGTATGTCTGGCATATTTTCAATCTTCATACGGTCAAACAATCTAATAAGTTCTGCCCTATATTTTTCTGATATATCTTCCTGCTTAATCCACTCTATATATCTTTCTCTCATTTCATAATCAATGTCTTCACTACTCATTACATCGGTCTGTAAGAAAAATTTATATAATCGGTTATAGTACTTTGCTTGCCCTTGTGTGACCAGCTTCATTTCTTTCTGTAAATGTTCTGTAAGTTCTGCCTGTCCAGATTTTGGTATATACTTTAATACAGCCACTGTGCTCCCTCCTTCCTATATAAAATTCGACACCTGATACAAATCTTCATTGCCAGCATAATATTCATCAGTTGCTTCAATTAATCGTTCATTATTTTCCCCGAGATACTTAATTGTTGTTTCAATTTTCTTATGCCCTAATGCAAATCGGATATCATTTAAATCCCACCCTTCTTTTCTCCGCTCTTCTGCAAAATAATGGCGCAACTGGTGAGGGTGTGAATTAATAGTTGTCTTTTTCTGCAGTCTTCGTAAAAGTCCGTATACCGAATCAGCATCTAAAGGTTCTCCTTTATTCTTTCCGGTAATTTTCGTAAATAGAAATTCAGTCTTTAAAAGATTCTTACGGTTATCAGCTATATACTTAACAAGAAAATCAAAGGTTGTATCACTCAATAGTGCAATTCTCGATTCTGCATTTTTTGCTCGTGCCATATTTTCATTGTTTTCACGATATGTAACTTTTATGGTTTTCTTTTCATAATCAATGTCTTCGGTATAATAAATTCCCAGTACCTCTCCTAACCGAAATCCTGATTCTGCCATTATTGCAATCAGAAGTTTATCCCTGTCATTGCAACAACCGTTTATCAATTCCTGAATTTCCTGAGTTGTTATTTCTTCCAGTTCTCTTTCTTCCTCTTTAAGAAATCCTCTAAAGGAGTTGACCGTATTTTGATGACCAATTCCCATATTATCGAAAAATGTTACCTGTCTATTTCTTATAACTTTTAATCCCGGCAATATATCTTCCATCATCAAAAATTGGTAATATCTGAATACTGCTCCTAAATACATATTGCATGTTTTATTACTCGTATGGGATTTTCTATCAGTGTGATTTCCTGTTTTTACCCAATGCAGGAAATCTACAAAATGTTTACTCTGTCCTAATTTTAAGCAAAGCACTTTCATAAAAATCAAAAAAGTTGTTAATCTCTGCTGACCATCAACTATAGTTCTGCAATCTGCAAAATTTTCTCCTTGCCTAGGTTTGCGACCTTCTTTTAAAATAATAGAACCTGCCAAGGTGCTTTACGATCATAGCGATCAAAAGCCCCGGATTCCCGAGTTCCTGCTTAGCATAATATAAAAGCATCGAAAGATTCTTCTCCTTCTCCTCCGGGAAATATCCACCGAATCCAGCATAGCTCTCCAAATTGACATATAATACATTCTCTGTCTTTGCGAGTTCCATCCCTTTGCTGATCGCAAATGCTGTCTGTCCGAGCCTTCGTACCGGAGAATACACACCTATCAGCTTCCCTCTTTCTTTTTTATGGATCCCCCAATTCACTCCTGCTCCCGACTCTGCCAGCACCTGTACCAGTCCGGCATAAATATTTTCGCTCTTCTGATAGCGAAAGATTCTCCTGACATCTTCATCCTCCTTCTTCCCTGTCACAGAAGAAGACAGCCATATCACCTGTGGAATTTTCTGCAGCTCCTTCTTATCAACCGATATCCGTTCATCGATCAGCAAAATCTCCGCACCGGACTCCCTCCTGATCAAAGCTGCCTGTTCCGGGCTGTCACATATCTTTACCTGTAAGGCAAGTTCCTTCTTCCCCTCTAGGTATTTTGCAAGACGGGATGCATATTCCATCTCCTGATCACAGATGATCAAATTTCTGCCGTTCACATACAACCTCCTGTTCTTTTGTAAAATCTAAAAAAAGATAGATTTTCCCCCTTTCATTCAGTTATTACATTTTTTGATTTTGTGTTTTGAATTGTTTGCCGAAATGGCAATACGACACATGATTAGATTTTCAATCAGATTTGTCAGATTCAACTTTTTCAGATACAAGTTATGGACAACTTGTACGATGTATTATATTCCCGCATCATACCGTTGTCCATAGTTTTTTTAGAAATATGTAAACTTTGTGCATCATTCACAAAGTCGGAAATAAAACAATACCATAAAGCATTGCAACCCCAGGGATTCCAAGGGTTCCGGATGTCAAAAGGGTGATCAGATTATATCCAACCGAAACATCAATCCCTTTTGAAGAAAGAAATTCATTTACAAAGAAAATCAAAGACATCCCAACAATTGCACGAACAATAAAGTTAAGGATAAAGCCCGGATGATTCTCCTGCATTCACACTCACCTCTATAATTCAATTTCGATCTTTCTTCCGGTTCTTTGATACTGATGAAGCTTCACGCCGGCCGACTCGAGCATACGCATCGATGCGAGCACTGCATGAGTATCCGCATATTTATTACAATCGTAGATAACCTCCCTGATTCCGCACTGAATAATCGCTTTCGCACATTCATTGCAAGGAAACAGCGATACATACAGCTTCGCTCCCTCAAGGCTTCCTCCGCGATAGTTCAGTATCGCATTCAGTTCACTGTGTACTACATAGAAGTATTTCGTATCCAGCGAAGTCTCTCCTTCTCTCACCCACGGAAACAGGTCATCTGAACATCCTCTCGGAAATCCATTGTAGCCCATCGACAAAATCTTATTGTCCTGACTTACAATACAGCATCCGACCTGTGAATTCGGGTCTTTGGAGCGCAGTCCCGAAAGCTTTGCAACTCCCATAAAATACTCATCCCATGAAATGTAGTCTTTTCTCTTTGAGCTCATCTAGAACCTCCTTTGATCGTTCATTTTCTATACGTTCACAATGTGATGACCTGCTGCCTTAAGCAGTCGGTTCATCACTGCACTTCCGATTCCGTCAGAATAAAATGCTTCGCTGTAGATCACATCCACACTGTCATCATCAAACTCGCGGAGAATACGGTACAGACCCGCTGCGATCGTCATTTCATCTTCCCTTGTTCCGGCGCACTTCACATCCGCATCTCTGTAGCGGTCTTCCGTCTCTTTCGTCGCGATCACACCACACTTCAGCTCCTTCTGCGCTGCTTCTTTTATCTTATCATTGATATATGCGATCACATCGTTCACATCTCCTTCAACAACCGTGAGATCTGCCTTCGGAGCATAATGTCTGTACTTCATTCCCGGTGCTTTCGGAGCAATATTACTGTCCGGTGTAATGATCGCTTTGTCAACCGTAACCTCGCCGATCTCTTCTTCGAGCATCTCTTTCGTGATCGCACCCGGTCTTAAGATCATCGGAGGAACGACTGTCATATCAACGATCGTCGATTCCACACCGATCTCTACCGGTCCGCCATCTACGATCATTTCAATCTTTCCTGACAGATCCTCTTCCACATGCTGTGCGGTCGTTGTGCTTGGTCTGCCTGAAGTATTTGCACTCGGTGCAGAAATATACCCGCCTCCAGCCAGGATCAATTCTCTGGCAATTTCATCGTCAGGCATTCTCACCGCAACTGTATCAAGCCCACCGGTCGTTCCATATGGAACAATCTCACTTTTATCAAAGATCATTGTGAGAGGACCCGGCCAGAACTTCTCAGCGAGCTTAAGCGCAGCTTCCGGAATCTCCTTCGCGATCGCTTTCAGATAAGAAATGCCAGCGATATGAACGATCAGCGGATTATCTGACGGTCTCCCTTTCGCCGCATATGTCTTCTTCGCCGCTTCCTCATCAAGCGCATTTGCACCAAGGCCATAAACAGTCTCTGTCGGAAATGCCACAAGCCCTCCACGGATCAATATCTCTCCCGCTTCAGCCATGACAGCTTTATCGATCTGTCCTCTGTCTACTTTTCTGATAATTGTCTTCATGTATAGCAACTCTCTTCTTCACATTCGTTATTTACAGCTAATTATAGCACGATTCATGTCATCCTGTTAATCTTTATTTTTCCATGTATCTCAGAATTCCGTCTGCGATCGCCTGAGCGATTTTATCCTGATATTCTTCCTTCCCCAAAAGCTCTGCTTCTTTCTGGTTGCTTAAGAATCCACACTCTACGATGATCGTCGTGCCCTTTGTTCTCTTCAGCAGATAATATGTGTCATTCGCCTTTGCCTTTCTGTGATTTTCCGGATCTGCTGCAAGCAGCGCATCCTGCATTATAACTGCAGCGTGCTCTCCATCCGACGAATGCGTATAATAAAATACCTGAGCCCCCGATATTTCCTCTTCCGGATAGCTGTTCTGATGAATGCTGACAGTGATCGCAGGCATCTGCTTATTTACAATGGCAACGCGGGCTTTCATATCCCCGACCTTCGTCACTTCTCCACCTGTGCTGCCAAGCATCTCATCCTTCTCTCTCGTCATGACCACCTCAATATTCTCCTTTTCGAGTCGCTTTTTCACTTTCTTTGCAATCGCAAGATTGATATCCTTCTCATAGATGTCATTGATCCCAATCTTCCCGGGATCATCCCCGCCGTGCCCTGCATCGAGCACAACTCGGTTTTTATTCTGCGTCTCTGCAGTTCCTGCAACCATTTTGCTTACATTTCTGCTGATCATGATCAGCGTGATTAAGATCAACACAATCGAAAGAAACTCAAACATTTCTTTTATGCGCCCACTGAATTTGAAATGCAAAAAATATCCTCCGCTTCCATATATTAGTTCAATATATGACATGCGAAGGATATTTTATGTTTGAAACTGTTATTCACTTATTAATTTGCATATTGAAGAATCAGATCCCATATACCTTCGGATTCCTGTCCCATTCTCCATGCTGCTGACCCGCCGAGTCCAAACTCATTGATCAGCTGAAGCTTCGGTTCGAGTGAACTTGCATCTTCCAGCCATACTTTGTAAGTACTTCCTTCAAATTCCCATGATGCATAGTTCTGCTTCGTCTCATCGTCCCATGTAATCTCAGCTCCTGCCTGCTCGACCACATATCTTGCTTCATCCATGGAATAAGCGGTACTTTCAACCTTCATTGGATATTCTGCATCTTCCGTTCCTGCCTGCTGAGAAAGCTCCTCACTTGTCTTCGGCGTTTCTTTCCAGACTCTTGTAAAGAACGGAACGGCGCTGATTATCTTCTCTGCCGGTACATCTTTTAATGTTTGCTCGATACCTTCCCGCACGAAGCCATAGGAAGAAACCGATCCGGCTTCCGGAGATCCGCCATAATGCTCATCGTATCCCATGATCACAACATAATCCGCAAAGAGCGCCTGCTCTTCTCGATGATACTGCTGATTGTAAGCCTGCGGCACATAGTTATCAACCGACAATACAAGATTATTCATCTTGCATTTTACTGACAATTCACGAATAAACTGAATATAATGTTCCCCACACTCTGTTGAGATTTTCTCGAAGTCAACGTTGATTCCATCAATTCCACACTGCAATGCAGCTGCGATCAGCTGATTGATCATTGTCTCCCGGTTCGAAGTTTTGCTTAAGAGCTCATAGGACTCCTCGAACGAATTGATTCCTCCGTCAAAGTCTCTGACTGCTGCCCACACTTCAATTCCTGCCTGATGTGCATAATTGACATTATCTGCACTTGCAATAGAATTAATATTACCGGATGTATCTGCCACATTGAACCATGTAGGAGAGATCGTTGTAAGACCTTTGGTCTTCGCGAGCATCTCAAGCATCACACTGTTCGATTCCTGCGCCACAACATTAAACCATGCCATGTTGATCCGATAATCCTTTTTTATACTTGTGAATTCCGGCTCAGAAAATTCTCGTTCAATCGTCTTCTTCGTATCCTTCTTCAATGCACTCTTCTTCACATATCCGATGAATCCGTCGACCGTACGAATCTTTCTCCAGCTTCCTGCTTCGTCGATCACTCTGACTTCGTCCTTTTTCTTAACTTCTGTGAGAACAGGACTCTTTACACCGCCCTGATAGCGAACCACCGTATCTTTCTTAACGACAGCAACGTCCACGTCGCCGGTCTCCGTGTCTATCATTACCCGGCTCGGCTCATCATACAATTCAAAATCCATATTGGTATACTGTTTCACGAAATCAAGCGCAATATATGCTGTACTTCCTTCAGCCTTTAAGATGACGTAATCTTTACTGTCTTTTTCTTTTGAGATGGAATAATCCTTGCTTCCGACTTCTACCGAAATAATATCATTCGGCAGTGCGTACAAAAGAACATTCTCATTCGGATCCCAATAAAATCTTTCATTAATGTAATCCCGGACAATACTGTATTCTACGTATGCTTTTCCTTCTGAGATCATGGCGCCAGGTTCCAGCACCTCATTATTTACAATAACAGCAAGCTGGCCTTCACTTGTTATTCCATAATACTGATTCAGATCCGCCTGTTCCTTTGACGGACCATATTTTCTCCACAAAAGCAATGCTGTAATAATTCCTACTGTTAATATAACAAAAACGATGATCTTGATCAGAAGATTCCTTACTCTTCTTCTCTTAGACTGCCGTCTCCCGCGTCCACGCCTTCCGCGTTGTCTTTGTCGTCTCTGATCCATAGCGTACCTCCTATTATCCATACATTATAACAATAAAAAGATTAACCGTCATTAGATATTCGACATTTTTTTAATTTCAGAGGGCGTTTACTTCTCTTTTTTGGCTATTTTTACAAAATACAGCAATAAAAAAATACAAGGCCTCCCACTTCGACCAAAAGACCACTTCGGATGCTCTTTCGCGATATACTCATTTCAGAAAATATGCCTTTTTGATTTTTCTATTTTGACAGAAAATCATTTCATTTGCATGTTCGATTTTCCATGATATGTTCCTGATTCTTGTTCATTCAATTGGAAATTCTGCAGAATCACAGTTTGAAAAGTTTGAAAAAGTTGAATATTCGATCTTTGATTGAAAATCTGATTGTTGAAAATGCGTCTCCATGGGAATACTATTTTCTGTAAGAACATCATAACATATATTTTATGTAAACTCAAGTGGAATTAACATTTTTCGTAAATGTTCAGAGCCAGCCTCGAAAACACTATGTGTTTCCTCGGTGAGGCGCATCCGCCAAATAGATTTATACAAAAAAGCGCTCTTGAATGCGAGCATTCATCGTGCTTTTTTGATAAATCTGCCTTGCTCTGAACAATTACATTTTATTTTTATTTTATTGAACATTTATAATCGTCTATGCTATACTGTCTAAAAGGAAGTGATATTATGAAGATTGAGAGAATCAGTGAAAATCAGATTCGATGCACATTAACCCGTGCCGATCTGGCAAGCCGTGAGCTCAGGCTGAGTGAACTTGCTTACGGTTCCGAAAAAGCGAAATCACTTTTCCACGATATGATGCAACAGGCAGCACACGAGTGTGGATTCGAGGCAGACGATCTTCCTCTTATGATCGAGGCGATTCCTGCATCCTCAGACTCCATCGTGCTGATTATTACTAAAGTAGACGATCCTGAGGAATTGGATAGCCGTTTTTCAAAATTTGGCGCCTTCAATCAGAATGACACTGACGTAAAGCGCGACTTCAGTCCTCTTAAGCTTGACGGTGCAGATGAACTTCTGAATCTGATCGGCAAAGTAAAAGAAAGCCTTGCTGCCCTTCCGGCAGAAGCTCCTGCAAAGGACGCAGCTGCAGCGAAAGAAGCAGAGATCCCGAAGACTGCTTATCCAAGATTATTCTCATTTGGAACGATGGATGGCGTCATTCTCGCATCCAAACTTCTTGAGAATCTTTACAATGGAGCGAATACATTATACAAAGACATAGAAGAGAATGTTTATCTTCTTGTTCTTGCCAAATCAGACCACACAGATAATGAGTTCAATCGAATCTGCAACATGTTGTCAGAGTATGGCTCACAGGAAACCGTTTCCGGTGCAATACTGGCATATCTGGAAGAACATTGTGAAACTATCCTTGCCGCTGATGCGGTACAGACGCTTTCAAAATTATAATTGATTCAAACAAAAGAAAACCGAATGAAACGCATGAAAAAGGCCGCTGAACCAATGGATCTCAGCGGCCTTTCCATTTCTGATCTTTCGTTCCGAAACAATACGATTAAGCATTCAGAATTGCATTCAGTTTTGCAACAAGAAGATCTGCATCGATTCCGTGTACCATTGCAGCTTCTTCGATTGATTCTCCCTGTGATGAAGGGCATCCGATACAGTGCATTCCGATCTCCATAAGAGCTCTTGCAACATCTTCAATCTTATCTCCACTGGTCATTAATAACTCACCAATTGTAGTCTGTTTGTTAATCATTACCTTTCCTCCTTCATTGTGATTCGGTAAATGTATTATATCCGTTTTTCACCATTGTGTAAACATTTTACACAAATTAATTCATAATTTGTGACTATTCAAAAGTCAATATTCTTTTTCATTTTTTTCGACAAAATGATAATTTTATAACTAGTTCACAAAACATTCGTTCTTTTATTTTTCCCGACTAATCAACCAAAATCACTTGTTTTAATGTTGATAATGTTCATAACTGTTGAAAAATACTCAAAAATCCACATTTTCAACGAATTTGAATGTTGATAACTTTGTATCTTCTTTTTGACAAGTTTTTCCACGTTTTTACAAAAAAACAGATTTTTGTGTAAAATGTACAGTTTTTCATTTTTGGGTTAAGTTACATAATTTTTTACCATTATTTGATCAAAAAATCCGGTGTATCATTTATGAGATACGCCGGATTTTTTTTGCTGTTTTTATTGTCTGATTATTCTATAACACTCTTCGAACTGTCTTAATATTCATACATGTCGCAGGGATGATTCCGATCCCTTTTGATGGGTTGATCGCATTCACAATATTGCCATCTCCCATATAAATTCCGACATGCCCCTCATACAAAATCAGGTCACCCGGCATCGCTTCACTATAACTGATACCGACTCCGGCATGTTCCTGATCCCATGTCGTTCTCGGAAGACTGATTCCGAAGTTCGCATATACCGATTGAACAAACCCCGAGCAATCCGCTCCTGATGTCAGGCTTGTACCGCCCCAGACATATGGATTTCCAATAAACTGACAGGCATAATCCACAACAGCCTGTCCAAGTGACGATGCATTTGCCGCGCGCTCTTCCGCAATTCTGCGCGCCTCTTCCTCAGCCTTTCTTGCTTCTTCAGCAAGTCTCTGCGCTTCCTCCTCTTTCGATTCTGCCCAGGTCACCGCTGTCCTTGCATCCTCTACTCCGGCAGATAATTCAATCTCTTCTCCCTTCTGTCTTGCAGCATTTCCGGTAATGATATACTCCGAAAACACATAGCCGGTCACTGACCCGGACCGGATCTTGGTCCATTCTCCCACCGGACCCAGAATCTCCGATGCCGATCCAGGATACAGTTTTCCAACCCATTCGCTCTCTATGGACGGTTCACTTCGCACATAGAGAAATGTATCAGCACCTACATTCGTAAATGCCATATCAAAATACTCACCTTTTTCTCCCGACGCCAGATAACTTGCCACCCCAGGACCCAAGTCCGGCTGGGCATCTTTATCTAACATCGTCTCTATTCCAAATTCAGGCAAAGCCACTTCTTCCTTCTCAGCAGCATTCACCTGCTCCCCGGAACAGGATAATACCCCGGCTACAGTAATCAGAAACAGCCTTCTTCTCAGACTCGAATTCATAAACAACCTCCTTATTCGTCTATGTCTTCTTATCTTTTGTATATCCAGATAAAATAATTTTATCCGGACCGGCCGTATGACACGTCGCCAAATATTACATAATTGTTACAAATGTTACGCAGTTATTATAGCAATAATCCATTTTCGTGTCAATGAATGCTCTCTTATGATTCACATAGCATTTTATTATGTTTTTCTTAATCAGTAAAAAAAGAGGTATATACGTGCAGGAAAGTCTTCCTTTCGACAATTCTTTCTTAATAAAATAGTGGAATCAAAATCCGTCGATCTATGATAATATGAAAGGAAGAACGCATTCTGTCTGTAACATTATTCAGACAGTTCATTACGACAGACATAAAATATGGAGGAAACTGATATGAACAAACAGGCACCCAGCATTTTCAATGATGTAATCGGTCCGGTTATGCGCGGTCCATCCAGCTCTCATGTAGCAGGCGGCGCAAGAATCGGAGCTTTGCTAAGACAGGCATGCGGCAATGACCCGAAAAAAGTCATCCTCGACTTTGATATCAATGGTTCACTTGCCGAGTCCCATGACGGACATGGAACTGATATGGGATTCAGCTGCGGGTTACTTGGCATCCCGCTTACAGACGAACGGATGGACAGATACGAAACACTTATCAAGGATGCCGGCATCGATCTCTCCTTTCGCATTCTTGATTATGGTGCAATGCATCCAAATCATTACCGGATGTATGCCGTGACAGGCTGCGGGGAAGAATTACAAATGGATGCCATCTCTACCGGCGGCGGTATGGTCGAAGCGATTTCGCTTAACGGCTTCTCGATTTCCATGATGGGAGATTTCTATGAATACTGTATTGTTATTTCTGATGATATGACAAACTCAGGTAAGATAAATCTCTCAGCGGAAATGCTTAATGGAATGCTTTCTGCACGCATTCCAATGTTCGAGTATGCCACGATCAGCTCTAAAGACGATTCTTCTATGATCGAGTGCAAATGCAGTGCCAAATGGACAAAAGAAGTGCATACTTATATAGAAGAAACACTTCACCCATCACATATTTATTCATTTGAGCCTGTACTTCCTACACATTCAGCCAGAGTCTGTAATGTACCTTTTCGTACTGCAGAAGAATGCGAGAAATACAATCAAGGAAAGAATCTTGAACTCTTCGAGCTTGCTCTTCTATATGAAAGCATGCGGGGAAATACTTCTAAGGAAATCGTCTGGAATCAGATGAAGGAACTGCTTCACATCATGCAGAGGGCTGTACGCGACGGACTCTCCGGAACAGAATATGAAGACCGTATCCTTCACGTTCAGTCTCCAATGATCGGGCAGGCGATGCAGGCGCGCACTCTCGTCCCGGGAACTGTTATGAACCAGATCATTACCTATATTACTGCCATCATGGAAAATAAAAGCTCCATGGGCGTTATCGTAGCTGCTCCGACTGTCGGCTCGTGCGGATGTCTCCCGGGAACAGTGACCGGACTCGCTGATGCGCTTTCCCTCGACGAGGACACCGCAGTCAAAGGACTTCTCGCCGGGGGTCTGATCGGCGTATTCTTCGCGGCACAGGCAACCTTCGCCGCAGAAGTCGGCGGCTGTCAGGTCGAATGCGGTGCCGGATCCGGAATGGCTGCCGCCGCTGTCACACAAATGATGGGCGGAACCGCTGTCGAATGTATCGATGCCGCATCCGTTGCTCTACAGGGATTAACCGGTCTCGCCTGCGATCCTGTGGCAAATCGTGTGGAAGTACCATGTCTGAACAAAAATATTGTCGGTGGAATGAACGCACTCAGCAGCACCAACATGATCCTTTCCGGATTTGACAAAGTAATCCCACTGGACGAGACAATAAAAGCAATGTACGACATTGGATTAAAGCTCCCTCTGGAACTTCGCTGCACATATGGCGGGCTTGGCAAAACCAAAACATCCGGCGAAATTCGTAAGAAATTAGAATCAGGCCAAAAATAAGCTTAATAATAACAAATTCACCATTATTAACAGATATTATCAGGCAGACCACTTGACAAATCAATCGTTTCCCATTTATATTAAAAATGATAATAATTATTATTTTTAATAAAGGAAAGATGCCTATGAAAACACTAAAATACAGCAGACAACGTGAAGCGATCAAAGCTTATCTTGCATCGACAAAACGTCACCCAACTGCTGATGTGGTCTACTCACATGTGCAGGAAGAATTTCCACACATCAGCCTTGGCACCGTATACCGTAATTTAAATTTGTTAGCTGAACTTGGCGAGGTAAGAAAAATCACAACACCTGACGGTGCTGACCGCTTCGACGGAGACGTATCTCAACACTACCATGTGATCTGTTCAGAATGCGGAAAAATCTTCGATCTTGATATGAAAATGCAGGACTCTCTGAATCAGTTAGCAGACCATTCATTTTCCGGAACGATCCACTCACATACTGCCTTGTTCTACGGCATATGTGAGGACTGTGAAAAAACATCTGTTCAAAAACAGTAATAATTACTATTTTTGTCTTGACAACTAATTGGACATCATGTATAGTGATATCAGAAACATTACTGATTAAAAAAACAAAATAATATAAAAGAAAAGGAGACTTAAAACTATGAAAAAATTTGTATGTTCTGTATGTGGTTATGTACACGAAGGAGATTCAGCACCAGAGAAATGTCCACAGTGTGGAGTTCCTGCTGAAAAATTCATCGAGCAGAATGACGAGATGTCATGGGCTGCTGAGCACGTTGTAGGAGTTGCTCAGGGCGTTTCAGAAGATATTCTTGAAGATTTAAGAGCTAACTTCAACGGAGAGTGTACAGAAGTTGGTATGTACCTTGCAATGGCAAGAGTTGCTCACAGAGAAGGCTATCCGGAGATCGGTCTTTACTGGGAAAAAGCTGCCTGGGAAGAAGCTGAACACGCTGCTAAATTCGCTGAATTACTTGGCGAAGTTGTTACAGACAGCACAAAGAAGAACCTTGAGATGCGCGTAGAGGCTGAGAACGGAGCTACAGCTGGTAAGACAGATCTTGCTAAGAGAGCAAAAGCTGCTAACCTTGACGCTATCCACGATACAGTACACGAGATGGCTAGAGACGAAGCTCGACATGGAAAAGCATTCGAAGGTCTTTTGAAGAGATACTTTGGCTAAGAAAAATCTTAAAAATACAGGGGTAAGAGTAATCTTACCTCTTATTTTTTTGATTATTTTCAAAACCAAAAGTGGAAGAAAAGTGTACTTTTTTCTTTTTAATACCTATAAAAAATATGTAAAGTGTACTTTCTGTAAAGTGTACTTTTTTTCAAGACCATTCTACCCCACAAACGCCCATTTTACAAGGGTTTTCTCATATCAACTCACTACAACTCTATAACAACTATTCTTGACTTTTCCTAATAAATAATAACTTTCAGACAACCCAAGACAAGTTTATATAATTTGCCTGCTGCCACTTTCAAATATCTCTGAAAGGAGAGATTTGAAAGTGATAAATAAATATGTCAAAAGAAAAATCTCTGAATGTTGGAATTATCGGTGTGCAATCTGCGGTCAGAACGATTATTTAGAATATCATCATTTAACACCCGTTTCAGAGGGCGG
>JAUNDE010000023.1 GCA_030526265.1 Eubacteriales bacterium
TCATCGATCCTCCGCACAATCCCTGTAGCTTTCATATATTAAAATCTCCTTCTACTATACTTTTCCGTTTCTGGAATTAGTATTTGTAGATGGAGATTTTTTATGCGTAAACCATGATATCAGACATCTTCCACCGTCAATCCCACGAAGCTTTCCCACTCATCATCCGCGGCACTCACATCCTGTCTGCATGCCTGCGGCGGAACATAAGCGTGGCAATACATCCCTGCTGCCTTTGCCGCCTTCACACCATTCCCGGTATCTTCAATCACCGCACATTCCTGCGGTTCTGCACCAAGTCTCTCTGCGGCCAGAAGGAAAATATCCGGGGCAGGCTTGCCGTGTTCGCATTCCAGACCGCTCACCAGCGTATCAAAGCATTCCATTATTCCAAGAATTTCCATATTGTGACGGATCGTCTCGATCGGCGCACTCGATGCTACAGCAAGAAGAACACCTGCATCATCGAGCCCACGAATCAGCTCCACGACTCCAGGCATCGGCCAAAGCCCTTTCGTCCTGATCAGATGATCCCGAAGCTCATTCACTCTGTCTACGTGCTTTTTCAAATTCTCTTCCAGCCCGTAACGCGCTATGAGTTTTCCCCAGATATACATCATCGTACTCCCATACAGATCCGACAGATCCTCCGGAGTCACATCATGTCCGCATTCCTTCAAATGCATGATCATCGCTTCCACATAGTATTTTTCCGTATCTGTGATCACACCATCCATATCAAAAATCACTGCACGTCTCATCACTTTTCCACCTTCCTGCCCGGATTCCATCGTTGCAAATCATATTTTATTCTGCTAGTATTATAAAAGATTCATTCACGGAAATCAAATAAAGGAGGAACGATACATGAGCAAAATAGATGAAGTAAGAGCCGATATGGTAAAAGCTATGAAAGCGGGAGAAAAAGATACAAAGGACACACTTTCCCTTCTCCTTGCGGCATTAAAGAACAAGGCGATCGACAAACGTGCCGATCTCACACCGGAAGAGGAGACACAGGTCGTATTAAAAGAGATCAAGCAGACAAAGGAAACTCTGGAGCTCACTCCGGAGCACAGAACGGATATCATCGAGGAATGCAAAAAGCGTCTTTCTGTTCTGGAGAATTATGCTCCGAAGATGATGGATGCCGCCGAGATCGAAGGCATCATTTCTGCGACACTGGAAGAGCTTGAGATCACTGCCCCTACAGGCAAAGATAAAGGTAAGATCATGAAAGTGCTCATGCCTAAAGTAAAAGGCAAAGCTGACGGCAAGCTCGTAAATGAACTTCTCTCAAAACGTATGCAGTAGTTAATGAGCTTCTCTCAAAATGTATGCAGCATATAACTTTTTATTTTTTGTGTTGACAAATACTTTTTCACTGCATTATAATAAAGCAAAAGAAAGAACCGATGAGCAAGAGTAGTAACTTTGACATGGTATTTACAGAGAGCTTCGGATTGGTGAAACCGAAGTATTATCAGTGAAAGCGAATGGACTTGTGAGGGCAAACTGAAATCAGCATCCGCTGACGTAGGGGCGACGGCTTCCGACCGTTATCCTGGAGCATGTATTATTGTACATGGCTGAGCGCATTCATTTACAGAATGAACATAGGTGGCACCGCAGGATATATCTCCTGTCCTATCAGAACTGATAGGGCAGGTTTTTTTATACGTAAATCAAAGCGGATTTTCCACAAACCTTAAAAATCGGTGTGTATTGATTCAACAGAAAGGAAGGAAATTTAACATGACAGACAAAAACAAAATCCCTTACAAAATCTATCTTGAAGAACAGGAAATGCCAAAGCAGTGGTATAATGTACGCGCCGATATGAAAAACAAACCGGCTCCTCTTCTGAATCCGGGAACATTACAGCCAATGACTGCCGAAGAGCTTGGCACTGTATTCTGTGACGAACTGGTCAAACAGGAACTTGATGATACAACCGCATATTTCGATATTCCACAGGAAATTCAGAATTTCTACAAGATGTACCGTCCATCACCACTTGTACGCGCCTACTGTCTTGAGAAAGAGCTGGATACTCCTGCTAAGATCTACTACAAATTTGAAGGAAATAACACATCCGGAAGCCATAAGCTGAACTCAGCCATCGCGCAGGCTTATTACGCAAAGGAGCAGGGACTGAAAGGCGTAACTACAGAGACCGGAGCCGGTCAGTGGGGAACTGCACTCTCCATGGCATGTGCATACCTCGGTCTGGACTGCCGCGTATACATGGTAAAATGCTCATATGAACAGAAGCCTTTCCGGCGTGAAGTCATGCGCACATATGGCGCGAATGTAACTCCGTCCCCGTCTGAGCTGACGAACGTAGGACGCAAGATTCTCACAGAGCATCCGGGCACCACGGGAAGCCTTGGATGCGCAATATCCGAAGCGGTAGAAGATGCTGTTTCTCACGAAGGTTACCGCTACGTACTGGGTTCCGTACTTTCCCAGGTACTGCTTCACCAGTCCGTCATCGGTCTGGAAACCAAAACTGCACTTGACAAATACGGCATCACACCGGATATTATCATCGGCTGTGCAGGCGGCGGATCGAACCTTGGCGGACTTATTTCTCCATTTATGGGCGAAAAGCTCAGAGGCGAGAAGGATTACCGTATCATTGCCGTAGAGCCGGCAAGCTGCCCAAGCCTGACAAGAGGTAAATACGCATACGATTTCTGTGATACCGGAATGGTATGTCCGCTCGCCAAAATGTATACTTTGGGAAGCGGCTTCATCCCTTCTCCAAACCATGCAGGCGGATTACGCTACCACGGCATGAGTTCTGTTCTGTCACAGTTATACGATGACAAACTCATGGAAGCAGTTTCTGTAGAACAGACGGAGGTATTCAAAGCAGCAACCAGATTTGCACGCATCGAAGGTATCCTCCCTGCACCTGAAAGCAGTCACGCGATCAAAGTTGCCATCGATGAGGCTCTCAAATGCAGAGAAACCGGAGAAGAGAAAACAATCGTCTTCGGCCTCACCGGAACCGGTTACTTCGATATGGTTGCATATGAGAAATTCAACAACGGAGAAATGACTGATTACATCCCGACAGATGCTGATCTGGAAGTTGGATTCGCAGGACTTCCAAAAGTTGATCTGTAGATCCTTTCGGGAAACTGCGATCAAATGAAAGTTCTGAAGTAAAATATACGCAGCATTAAAAAGGCGGAAATCAAAGCTCACCCGAACGGGTATCAGCAATGATTTCCGCCTTAATTATTCAATCTTCAATTCGTTTGGATACATCTTTCTTCTACTATTCCGATGCTTCTGCTGCCTCTGCCTGATCATCTGTCTGAAGCTGGTCTGTATATGAATCTGTCTCGTCTATCTTCAATGACACGGTAAGATCTGTGAAATCAACCTTTTTCCAGACACTTTCCTTCACGCTGATCTCGGTCTCTTCTCTCCAGCCTTCAAGGATCTTATTGTATCCTTCCTGTTCCTTCTCAGCGATCATACTCTCTTTTTCTGACTTTGTCGCTTCCTCATCGAAAAGGCTTGTTACCTTTGCAATATAATAGCCATTTTCTGTCTCTACAGCTTCTGTTATTTCGCCTTCATTTAATGCATCCGCTGCTTTCACGATCTCTTCCGGAACAGATGCTTCGTTATTAACATTGAATGTTGCAGTCTTCACTTCTACACCATAGCCTTCTGCCAGCGACTCAAGCTCACCTGCTGTTTTCGCTTCTTCGGCGAACTTCAATGCATCTTCTTTTCTCTGCTCAAGTTCTTCATCTGTAAGAGGGGTCGCAGAACCTGTCTCTTCATCTACACCTGTATTTGCAAACAATACGTACTGCATTGATTTCTGGGCAGCCTCTTCATCTGTCACTTGCACATCAAGAGAATCCTTTACCGCCAGTTCAACCTTCTGTCGGATCGCAGTAAGTGTCAGGAATTCCTCAACAATTTCCTGTGTTCCGGATACTTTCTCTTTGTCTGATCCGGTATTCGCATCATCAAATTCCTTTGCTGCTTTTTTGATGGCATTCTCTTCTTCATCAGTAAGTGTTACATCATACTCTTCCATATGCATTTTTGAAAGGACCATATTTTCCAAATCTTCCATAATGCTGTCTTTTACAGATTCCTGATATGTCTTTCCTTCAGAAGCTTCTCCTGACCACATATCATCTCCCATGTATCCTGCATAATATGCCTGATACTGAGCCTGTGTCATTCTTGCATAGAAATTCGCAAGACCAACAGAAATCTCTTCATCTCCGACTGTTGCAACAACAGCACTGTCATCGATTTTACTTCCGCATCCACTGAGCATTGACATTGTCATTGCGCCCGCGAGTGCAAGCATCGCTAATCTCTTTTTCATAACTTCGATATATCCTCCTTGGTGTACTCACCAGAATTTTTTGCCATACCCGTATATTA
Source organism: Eubacteriales bacterium (assembly GCA_030526265.1). Classification (GTDB taxonomy): domain Bacteria; phylum Bacillota; class Clostridia; order Lachnospirales; family Lachnospiraceae; genus Claveliimonas. The sequence goes on from JAUNDE010000023.1 coordinate 4,429, forward strand.
TAACGTCTTTTTACTTTTCAAGCAATGTTTTCATAGAATTTAACACATTTTTCACGACCTCAAGAGGCTCCTCTTCTTTGCCTCTCCGGTTTTTCAGTTTTTCCTCGTAGATAAGCTGCGGCGTTCCCTCCATTTTGAACACAAGGATGCCCTTGAACTGTTCTATCAATTCAGGAATCCCTGCCGGATTCACTCTTGCCTGCTCATACATCGTAAATACATACCGCTCACCTTTTTGCTCAACAGACGTCACATAAACAGAATGCGCAAGTGCTTTCAGCCTGGCCACTTCAAGCAATTTCAGTACTTTCTTTGGCACATCTCCGTAACGGTCGATCAGTTCCTCGATCATGTCCTCCATTTCTTCCTCGCTCTCAATGGTTGCGATCCGTTTATAAATATCTAATTTCTGATATACATTCGGAATATAGGAATCCGGAATAAAAGCATCTACATTCAGATCCATTGTCGTAGAGAAGCTCTCATCCTCCATCTCGCCTTTCAGCTGCTTAACAGCTTCATTCAACATCTTGCAATACAGATCGTAACCAACCGCTTCCATATGTCCATGCTGACTCTCTCCGAGAAGATTACCGGCACCCCGGATTTCAAGATCCCGCATCGCGATCTTAAATCCCGAACCAAGATCAGTGAATTCGCGGATCGCCGCCAGGCGCTTCTCTGCTACTTCTTTCAAAAGCTTATCTCTTCGGTACAGTAAAAATGCATATGCCATACGATTCGATCTCCCAACACGTCCACGAAGCTGATAAAGCTGTGCAAGACCAAGTTTATCTGCATCATGAATGATCATCGTATTCGCATTCGAAATATCAAGTCCTGTCTCAATGATCGTTGTAGAAACAAGGACATCAATCTCTCCGTTGATGAATTCAAGCATGATCTTCTCCAGCTCGTGTTCCCTCATCTGTCCATGAGCATATGCAACTTCTGCCTCCGGAACCAGTTTCTGAATATGGGCTGTGATCTCGGCAATATCATCCACACGGTTATACACATAGTATACCTGTCCCTGCCGGGAGCACTCACGCTTGATCGCTTCCCTGACCATCTCATCATTATATTCCATGACATATGTCTGAATCGGCATACGCTCTTCCGGAGCTTCCTCAAGAACGCTCATATCTCTGATTCCTACCAGACTCATATGAAGCGTTCGTGGGATCGGTGTCGCAGTAAGTGTAAGTACATCGACATTCTCCTTCAGTTTCTTAATCTTTTCCTTATGCTGAACACCAAAACGCTGCTCCTCATCAATGATCAGCAGCCCCAGATCTTTATACTGAATCTCATCGTTCAGAACACGATGCGTTCCGATCAGAATATCCACAAGACCTTTCTTTGTATCTTCGATCGTCTTCTTCTGCTGTGCAGGCGTACGGAATCTGCACATCAGATCCACACGCACAGGGAATTCCTTCATACGCTGCACGAACGTATTGTAATGCTGCTGTGCGAGAATAGTCGTCGGCACAAGATAAACAACCTGTTTATCTTCCTGAACTGCTTTGAATGCAGCTCTGATCGCAACTTCGGTCTTTCCGAATCCAACATCCCCACAGATCAGCCGGTCCATGATCTTATGGCTCTGCATATCATTCTTGATCGCCTCAATGGCAAGTACCTGATCCTCTGTTTCCTCAAACGGGAACATCTCCTCAAACTCTCTCTGCCATACGGTATCCTCTCCATACACATAGCCCTCCTGCTGCTGTCTCGTCGCATAGAGTTTCACAAGATCTTTTGCGATCTCTCTGACTGCTCCCCTGACTCTTGTTTTCGTCTTTGTCCATTCCTGCGTTCCAAGTCTGTTCAGCTTCGGCTTCTTCGCATCCGCGTTCGCATATTTCTGGATCAGATCGAGCTGTGTTGCCGGAATATAAAGATTCCCTCCTTTTGCGTAGGAGATCTTCATGTAATCTTTCGCAACTTTATCAACAACGATTTTTTCAATTCCCTGGTAAATTCCAAGACCATGATTCTCATGAACAACATAGTCGCCGACTTTCAGATCTGCAAATTCCTGTATCTTCAGTCCTTCGTATTTTTTCTTTCTGCGCTTCTTCTTAACTTTGCCGAAAATATCTGTCTCAGAGATGACCATGAATTTGAGCATCGGGTATTCGTACCCCTCTGTTACATGACCATATGAAGTCATGATCTCTCCGGGACCGACGAGTCTGTCCGTCTCTTCCGAATAGAAGCTGCTCAGATTATAATCTCTGAGATCTTCTGCGAGTCGTTTTGCCCTTGTCCTTGAACCGGAGATCAGAACAACACGGTAGCCGCTTCTCTTCAAACGCTTCAGATCTCTCGTGAGCATCTCAAAACTATTATTATATGGGTTCACACTCTTCGCATGGATAGAGAATCTCTTGCGGACTTTGAAGTCACCGATCCTTGTGTCAAGCGCGGAAAATCCGACTGAGCAGTATTCGTTCATCTTGCGGACGATCTCCTTCGTCGTATAGAGCTTCATCTCTCCATTTCCCACTTCATATCCGCTCTCAACCCGCTTCGTCTGAGCCTCGACAAATTCCTGTTCGATGCCTTCTCCTTTTTCGATCAGACGAACCGGTTCATCCAGAAAAAGTATTGTCTCTTCCTTTGGGAAATACTGAAGAAATGATACTCTCTTATCTTCGATGCCCGGAAATTCATCTGCCGGATAAATCGAGACTTCTTCCAGATTTGTGAGTGATCTCTGACTCATCGCATCAAATGCACGGATGGAGTCCACCTCGTCTCCCCACAGTTCAATCCGCACCGGCTCTTCTCTTGTGAGCGGATACACATCAAGAATTCCGCCCCGCACTGCGAATTGTCCCGGACTCTCGACTTTTTCCTCTCGTTCATAACCGATTTTCACAAGTCTTTTCTGAATATATGAAAGGTCAATCACCTGATCATGATCAATGTGAACCACACTCTCCTGAATCACTGACTTCATAGGGAGTCCATCCATAAAAGCATCAAAACTCGTCACGACTGTCATCGGTTCGCCAAAGAACAGCTGTCTGATCACGCTCATCCTCTGTTTGATCAGCTCTTTACTTCTGATATCCACCTGATAAAACAGGAAATCCTTTGCCGGATAATAATACGTCTGCTCATCTAACATACGATATTCTTCATAGACCTGTCTGGCTTTCGACTCACTGGAACAAGCGATGACTTTATATTTACAGCCATCGCTCAGTGCATACGCCATATGTGTTTTTTGCGAATCAACACAACCGGATATCTGAAGAACACCGGTCGATTTCATGCGTTCTTTCTGAATCTCTTCAAATTCTGCCAATTCTCTAAGAGGTCCTGTCAAAGCCTGCATTCGTTACTGCTCTCCTTTTTTTCACTATCCTTTTCTTTCTTTTTACGGTTAAACTCATTCATTGCAGCTTCCACATCTCCGAAGACAATCTGTTCTACTGCACGGCTGACCTGCTTATAGCCTTCCTGCATCTTCTCTTTGTCTTCTTTTGAAAAATGTCCAAGAACATAGTCTGCAAGATCATATTTCGGTGGTTTCTCTCCCACCCCGACCTTCACTCTCATAAATACATTTGTCCCAAGATGCTGGATAATGCTCTTAATTCCATTATGCCCGCCTGCACTTCCTTTTTTGCGAATGCGAAGCTGTCCAACATCCAGGCTCACATCATCATAAATGATAAGCAATTCACTCTCTACGTCGATCTTATAGAAGTCCACCAAACTTCTGACACTCTCACCGCTGAGGTTCATATATGTCTGTGGTTTGACAAGGAGAACCTTTCTTCCTGCGATCATGCCGCTTCCGACAAATGCCCTTCCCTTTCTGCTCTCTACAGAAATATTATATTCATCGGCCAGTTTATCTATCACATCAAATCCAACATTATGCCTTGTCCCGGCATACTGGTCTGTCGGATTACCAAGTCCAACAATGATATACATCTTACACCTCATTTTTTCTTTTTATTATCATTTCCTTCGCAACTCATTTTACAAGACGTTTTCTCATTTGTCACGAAAAAACACCCTATAATGCTCATATTTCTCATTCCAGTCTCATACATATATAGAAATGAAAACTATCTTTATCACACGGAGGGTCCCCATGAGTTCCAAAACAAAAATTGTCGTATTACATATGAAGGAGATCATTTACACAGCAATCTTTATCGCCCTCATGATCGTGTTCATCCTGCTTCTTCTTTTCATGTTTCTTCCAGAATCAAAAGAAACAGGCGGAGAAGTTCATAAATACACGCCTGGAATCTACACCTCTCAGATCACAGTCGGAAATACAGATCTTGAGGTGGAGGTCACAACAACCAGGAGCGAAATCGCCTCCGTACGTTTCTCCAATCTAAATGAGACCGTCTCTGCAATGTATCCTCTGGTTCAGCCAACCATGGAAGAAATCGCCGAACAAGTTACAGCAGCACAGAATCTGTCAGATATCCAGTACAGCGAAGAAAATGCATACACAGCTCAAGTCATCATAAATGCCATTGACGAAGCCCTGAAAAAAGCCACGGCTGATTAAGCTGTGGCTTTCCTCATATAACATATAATCATACAGATATGTGTGCTGTCACATCTGACAGAAGAACAGTTATCCCTCTACGATCAGATACTGTCCATTCGGAAGCGCGAATACCTCCGATGCCTCCTCCAGCTCTTCCAAAGACATACCTGCAGTATCAAGTCCTTCCTCTTCCATATAATCTCTTACTTCTTTGATACTGTCTACGACTACAGCCATACAGTCTTCCAGGAAGGCTTCTGCCTCTTCCAATGTATCAGCAACCGGTTCGTCAAAAAGCTGCTCCTGATTTTCCATAAACGTTCTCAAACACTCTTCACTATACTCGTACATAACTCTTCTTCTCCCTCATAGATATTAAATAAAGTTCAACAGCTCTACTGGATGCCCGATCAGATGCTCTGCTCCTGCATCAATCAGTTCCTGTCTGTCACGGAATCCCCATTCGACACCGATACATGTCACTCCTGCTGCAATTCCTGTTGCAACATCTACTTCAGAGTCTCCCACATAGAGACATTCCTCCTTTGAAACGCCCATTTTGTCCAGAAGTTCATAGACACATCCGGGATCCGGCTTCTTCGGTATCCCGTCAATCTGTCCCTGCACATATTCAAAATATCCTTTTCCAAAGACTGTCTCCACTACATTCACCGTCTGTCTGTGCGGCTTATTAGAAAGAACTGCAAGCTTTATCCCCTTTTGTTTCATTGCTTCCAACACATCCGGAATGCCATCATACGGTCCCACATGGTACATACAGTTCTCTCCGAATATTCTTCCGTATGCTTCCATTCCTTCTTCAATTCTTGCTGCGCCCTCATCTCCTGATGCAATAAGCGCCCGTTCCATCAAAACTCTTGCGCCGTTTCCCACGAATCGTCTGCACTGCATCGGCGTGATCGGCGGCAGATCCAATTCCGCCAAAGATGCATTCACAGAATAAACCAGCGATTCCAGTGTATCTGTCAGCGTTCCGTCCAGATCAAAAATACATGCCTTCATAACCTGCTCCTTTCTCTTTTTCTATCATAGTATGAAGCATGTAAAAAAGCAACTCGCAAACTCATTTTTGATACATAAGATTTTATCTCTTTAACTCAGATACTGGCGCATCGTCTTAAGCGCTCCTTTCTCCAGACGACTCACCTGCGCCTGAGAAATGCCGATCATCTCCGCTACTTCCATCTGCGTTCTTCCCAGGAAAAAACGATATTCAATAATATCCCGTTCTCTTTTATTCAGCCTGTTCATTGCCGCTTCAAGAGAAAGATCTTCAATCCATTTCTCCTCCCTGCTTTTCTTATCACTGATCTGATCCATCACATACAGGGCATCCCCACCGTCATTGTAAACAGGCTCCTGCAGGCTCATCGGAACCTGGATCGCATCCAGCGCAAAGATAATATCCTCCCCGGAAATCCCGATTTCTTTCGCAATCTCTTCAACTGTCGGTTCTTTCTGATGTCGTTTCACATAATTTTCCTTCGCATAGATCGCCTTATATGCGGTATCTCTGAGAGATCTGCTCACACGGATGCTGTTGTTATCCCTCATATAACGCCTGATTTCGCCTATGATCATCGGAACCGCATACGTACTGAATTTCACATCGAGTTCAGTGTTGAAATTATTGATTGCCTTGATCAGTCCAATACACCCGATCTGAAAAAGATCATCCGGATTCTCTCCACTGTTTCCGAATCTTTTGATCACACTCAAAACCAGCCTTAGATTTCCCTTGATATATTCTTCCTTTGCTTCCTGATCTCCCTCCTTGATGCGAACAAACAAAGCTTCCTTCTCCTGATCACTCAGAATTGGAAGCTTTGCCGTATTTACTCCACATATTTCTACTTTCCCCTGTGCCATAACAGACCTCCTGCCAGATGTATTTTCATCGCCTTTCACCAGCGATTCATCTAGTAGAAATTCTCTCCATAAGCACCTTTGTTATTCCCATTTTTCTGAAAATAAAAAAACTTTTAGTCCTTGACATTTCTACACATATTTTACAATTTCATGCTTCAGCCTCTTCATGATCTTCTTCTCCAGTCTCGATATATACGACTGTGAGATCCCAAGCATATCCGCAACTTCTTTCTGTGTCTTCTCTTCTCCGTCGTCCGTCCCGATTCCGAATCTCATGCGAATGATCAGCTGTTCCCTTCCCGACAGTCTCCCAAGTGCACGAATCAGCACATTCCTCTCTGCTTCGCTTTCCAGATCCCTGTATATCGTATCCTCATCTGTTCCAAGAATGTCAGAAAGAAGAAGTTCATTTCCATCCCAGTCAACATTCAGAGGTTCGTCAATTGACACCTCCATTTTTGTCTTGTTATTTCTTCGAAGATACATCAATATCTCGTTTTCGATACATCTCGAGGCATACGTTGCAAGTTTAATGTTCTTTGTTGGATTATATGTATTGATCGACTTGATCAGCCCGATCGTACCAATGGAGATCAGATCCTCCACGCCAACTCCCGTATTATCAAACTTCTTTGCGATATATACAACCAGTCTCAGATTATGTTCGATCAGTTTCTTCTTTCCGATCTGATCCATATCTGTTCCAAGCATGTCGATCACTCTGTTTTCTTCTTCCGTGCTGAGAGGCGCCGGAAGTACTTCCGCTCCTCCTATATAATAAACATCCCTTCTCTCCGGAAACAGAAACGTCTTCATATCCGGTATGATATTCCATCCACAAGGTATTGCTGCATTCATTTTTATGTTCCTCCTTTTTACAAATCCGGGTTTAATATCACATCACATTCATTTGCAAAAGAGGACTCTTCACTGATCGCAATCAAAGGATCTTCGAAATATCGTTCTGCTTTTCCCTTCACCAGAATACTGTCAATTTTTACAACAGGGATTACTCCGCCATCATTTCCTATTGTCCGATATGGAATATATCTGACGCTGTCAGGCCCATTCTCGCCAAACAGCTGTTTTGCCATTCTGCCTGTCACAATACTGACCGGTTTACCACTGACATCATCCCGCAGATGATTTCCTGTATCTGCGATTGCCCTTCCTGTACACATTTTCTGCCCTGTGCACAGAATCACTTCACAGTGAACTTCACCAAAATGTAATAACAGCATCAGGATCTTCAACACAGCAGACGCAATATAATAACTCGCAATTGCCAAAGCGAAAAACAGTCCTCCCACAGGAACATACTGAGCAAAAGCTTCAAATATTCCTCCGATCAGAAATCCGCTGATATACAGTGTGATCAGTCCGCGGATGAGAACACGTACATCCCGTGTTGGAATGATCACGAGAAGCATAAAAGATGGAATCACAACATAAAACAAGATGATTTTTAGTGGCGCAACAGATATATTTATCGCAACAATCATACACGATAATACAGATCCAAGGAGAGCACCGAGGCAGATTCTCCCATAGGAAATCTTTGTTTTCAGAATGAATTTTACGATCAGCAGCAATATGTAATCCATCAGGAAATTCACAAGAAACAATAGATCCATGTATAATTCGTAATACATGTTTACGTCCTCTTTTTCAATTTTTCTTCTGATACTAAATCGATTTGGTAGTCAAGCAAGATTCATTATAGAGAAATGGCATTGAAGAATTTGTCAGATGATGAAGAAGAAAAGGCAGATTTCTTCGACAAAAAATCCCCCGGACATACGTCCGGGGGATCAGATCTCTTAATTCAGAATATTATTTTTTGAAGAAATCCGGAATCTTAATAGACTGTTCTTTTACTTTTGCAGTAGGCATCTTTGGTACATCAAGTGTTGGAGATGTGCCGCCAACCGGTCTTCTAGGTGCGGAAGTTGTGCCGCCGTTTGATGTAGGTGCTGCACCAAGATCTACCTTTGGAGAGTATACCTGTCTCTCATATGTAGATGCCGGTGGAACCATTGACTGACGTGCTGCTCCTTCCAGTCTGGATTTCAATTTTGATGATGAACCGCCAACATTATGAAGTCCTGTTGCGATTACAGTGATCGTAGCTTCATCAGCTCTTGAATCATCATACATAGCACCAAAGATGATATTTGCATCTTCACCTGCAAGTTCCTGAACATATTCAGCTGCATCCGATGCATCCATAAGTGTGATATCTCCGGATACATTGATAATAACATGTGATGCTCCTGCAATTGTTGTCTCGAGAAGCGGGCTTGCAACAGCCTGTTTCACAGCCTCAAGTGCCTTATCATCTCCACGTCCCTGACCGATACCAATGTGAGCGATTCCCTTATCTGTCATAACAGTCTGAACGTCTGCAAAGTCAAGGTTGATCAGTGAAGGCACATTAATCAGGTCTGTGATACCCTGAATACCCTGCTGTAATACTTCATCCGCTTTCTTCAAAGCTTCCGGCATCGTTGTTCTTCTGTCAACAACTTCAAGCAGCTTATCGTTCGGGATAACGATCAATGTATCTACACTCTGCTTTAACTTCTCAATTCCGGCAAGAGCGTTATTCATACGTGTCTTAGATTCAAAACGGAAAGGCTTTGTAACAACACCAACTGTGAGAGCTCCCTGATCTTTTGCGATACGGGCTACAACAGGAGTCGCACCTGTTCCGGTTCCGCCTCCCATACCACATGTTACAAATACCATGTCTGCGCCTTTAAGTGCTGCAGAAATCTCTTCTGCACTCTCCTCTGCGGCTTTCTCACCGATCTCAGGTCTTGCACCTGCACCAAGTCCTTTTGTAATCTTATCACCAATCTGCATAAGAGTTGGTGCTTTGCAAAGCTGAAGAGCCTGTTTATCTGTATTGATAGCAATAAATTCCACGCCAGCGATCTGTTCATCGATCATACGGTTAACAGCGTTATTTCCGCCGCCGCCTACACCTACAACTATAATCTTCGCTGCCGCTTCTGATTCGTTTGTTTTAATTTCCAGCAAGGTTTTCTCCTCCTTAGTCATCCTTATTATATATATACATCCCGTAGCATCTATGCACAACATGTTGATATACACAGACTTCGCCATATATGTAATATAATATAAGTTTTTAAGCAAAATATCAATAGCATTTTATCTATTTTTTCATGATTTTCTTTGATAGCAGGCACTTTTATGCATCTATTATCATGATTTCATACATCGAACACGATTTCCTTTCATATCGGTTCCTGCTATTCTTCATAATAGTCGGTATCATCGTAATACCCATCACTCTCATCATAATAAGCACCACTGTCATCGTATTCTTCCGCAGATGCCTGATCATCTTCCTGTGTATCATCCGGCTCTTCTTCAGCCACTTTCTTAAATGTGATCGTATCGGATCCATTCCCATAATGCTCCAGATGAAGCGTACCGGCCTGTCCATTCAGCTTTTCCAAGATCGGCGTGATCTGTGCGATCTTTTCCGCTGTCACATCCGTTCCGAGCATCACACATATTTCCCCAAAATAAAGTTCGATTCCGGAATCCGTATAAAGGATCCGGTCCGGTGTAAGTTGATACCCCTTCACCTGCTGGGCAGCAGAAACAACTGCCTTCAGCATCTTCTTGCTGTCAAGCTCCAGCGGTTTGTACAGCTTTGCTGATTTCACGCTGATCCCCTCGATGCATGGGATCTGTTCCTTCACCGCTTCACTTTTCAACACGACGATACCTTCATTGTCAAAATAGATCCTCTCTTCTCCGTCTGCGAAGCATCCAATGATCTCCCGTTCATCTACCTTCACCTTAAGTGTCCACGGATTCTTCATTCCCACTTTAACAGAGCGTAAACTTCCAGGGATCTCCGAATCCATAAAACGAAACTTCACAACATCATATACGCTGTTAAATGAAAGTCTATCCTTCTCTATCATCTCAAGGATCACTTCGTCCTCTGTGTATTCATTTCCGGTTATCTCAATCTTTTGTACATAAAAAAGAAGCACAAAAGCCGAAACAACAATTGCAATACCGAGTGTCAGAACCACAAATGCGAACAACCTATCCTTTCGTTTTCTTCTGCTTCTCATCTTCATCAATACTCCTCCCTTGATCGTTATCTATTCTATCAGAGAAGACACACTAAGCACAAGCCCCATTTCTATAAGCAAAAATACGACAGATGTTCCCCCATAACTTACAAAAGGCAGCGTGATCCCCGTGTTCGGGATCGTATTTGTCACAACTGCAATATTTAAGATCACCTGGATCATCATATGCGCCATTGCTCCGGATGCGATCAACGCTCCAAACAGATCCTTTGCATGTGTCGCTATGACAAAAAAACGCCAGATCAGAATCAAAAACAAAATCAATATGATCCCCGCACCAAAAAGCCCCAGTTCTTCACAGATAATGGAGAAAATCATATCATTCTGCGCTTCCGGAACAAACCCCAGTTTTTGAACGCTCTCACCAAGGCCCCTCCCGAACAGTCCTCCGGATCCAATAGCATAAAGGCCCTGCAATGTCTGATATCCTTTTTCATATTTTTCAGGATTTCTCCATATGGCCAGCCTTTCTAACCGATAACTTTCGAGTGCAAGAAAAATCGCCATAAATCCACATCCAAGAATCCCCATCCAGATAAACTGTGCATATTTCGGGCTCGCAATAAAAATAAGCACGACCGCAATTCCCAATATGATAATCGCCGTACTCAGGTTGCTCGCCCCGACCAGCCCGACAATCGGCAGGATGCCGGCCATGATCTTCACAAGTGTAAACACACTGCTCATTTTCTTCACATTCTTTGTAACTACATATGCAAGGAACAGGATCAGGGCAACCTTTGCATATTCCGATGGCTGAAATGAAAACGGGCCCAAAGACAACCATCTTTTGGACCCGTTATATTCATCTCCAAACAGCATAACCGCTATCGATAACAAGACAGCAGCAATATACCCCGGTACTGCAAAATGTTTCCAGATGTGATAATCCATTCCAGCCACTGCAAACATTGCTGCGATTCCAAGGGTTGTCGCAAATATCTGTTTCTTCAGATAGTAAAAAGAATCATGAAATTTCACCATACCATTGTATGAGCTGGTACTATACAGAATGATAAGACCCATAATGATCAGCACAGACAAGGCAATCAGAAGTGTATAATCATAAGACCGCTTTTTCAAACCAGCCAATTAAACGCACTCCTTTACAGAGCATTTACGATTTCTTTGAACTTATCTCCTCGTTCTTCATAATTCTTAAACATTCCCCAGCTTGCACATGCAGGTGATAACAAGACCGCCTCTCCCTGCTTCGCAAGCTTCGCTGCCGTAAGAACAGCCTCCTCAAATGTATCTGCCATCAGGATCTCTGTGAATCCACACTCGATCGCTTCCTTTGCGATCTTCTCTCTCGTCTGACCCAAGAGGATCAGCTTCTTCACCTTTCCGTCAAAGCTTCGGATCCACTCTGAATAGGTAGAATCTTTATCATAACCGCCGCCGATCAGATAAGTTGGTCTTACCATTGCCTGTATTCCCTTGATCGCAGCATCCGGATTCGTTCCCTTGGAATCATTGTAATAGGTGACACCATTCTTCTCTGCAACAAACTCAATTCTATGTTCTACACCGGCAAACTTCCTGATCGTCGCGCGAATACTGTCCATCGGTATTCCATAAGAAGCCGCCATCGCAACCGCTGCCATAACATTCTCATAATTATGCACGCCAAGAAGCTGAAGCTCACTCACATTACACACGAGACATTCTTCTGGGTTCTTGTAAATAATATTGCCATCTTCAAGATAAATGCCTCTTTCTAGTTTACGCTGACTGCTGAAATATAGAACCTGTGCATTCACTTCTTTTCCAAATTCACGAAGCACCTCATCTTCATAATTCAACACACAGACATCCTCTGCAGTCTGGTTCTTTGCAACATTTTTCTTCGCATCTATGTATGCTTCCATTGTATGATGACGATTCAGATGATCAGGTGTAATATTCAGAATTGCGGACACCTTCGGTGCAAATGTCTCGATCGTCTCCAGCTGAAAACTGCTCATCTCAGCAACGATCACCGAATCATCTCTTGTCTGATCCACAACATTTGTATATGGAATCCCTATATTCCCGACTACAAATGCACTTTCCCTCGCATTCTTTACGATCTCGCCGAGAAGTGCAGTTGTCGTTGTCTTACCATTTGTTCCCGTGATCGCAAGCACATCACCTTTTCCAAGTACATATGCAAGTTCGATCTCGCCGACAATATGAATCCCATTCTCTCTCATCTTATTCACGATCGGGAGATCTGTCGGCACACCCGGACTGATGATCACAAGATCCAGTTCTCCAAGAAGCTCTTCCGGAAACGCTCCGATCACAACTTCCGCAGATGATCCATCACCAAGCTTAGCCTGAATATCATCCACACTTAGTTTTTCATTTCCATCGTATAAAACAACGGATGCATTTTGTTCTTCCAAAAGTCCCACTGCCGCAATTCCGCTGATTCCGGAACCGAACACAAGAACCTTTTTCCCTTTTAATTCCATAATCTCCTCCCAATTACATTGCCATTAATGCAGCCAGACAAAGCAATGCCGTAATAATTGAAAATACTGCCACGATCCTGGTCTCTGACCATCCACACAATTCAAAGTGATGATGAATAGGCGCCATCTTAAAGATGCGCTTTCCTCCGGTCTTCTTAAAATATGTCACCTGAATCATAACAGAAAGTACTTCCACAAGATAAATAAGTCCAACAATAATGATAAAGACCGGCATTTGAAGCATATATGCCGCAGATGCCACGAATCCTCCGAGCGCAAGCGAACCGGTATCTCCCATAAACACACTTGCCGGATAAACATTGAACAGAAGGAACCCGAGCAATGCACCAACAACAGCACACGTCACCGGCTCGATCCCGCTCTTTGTTCCGATCGCAACAACAGTGAAAAACGTTGCAACAAGAACTGTTACACTGGAAGCTAGACCATCCAGTCCGTCTGTGAAATTCACGCCATTTACGGTACCGATCACAGCGAAGAACATAAGCGGAATCGCCAGGATCCCGATATCCAGATATTTACCGCCCGTAAACGGAATCAACATTGTAAGCGGCACATGTGCGACCTTCACAATATAGAATGCAAAAATTGCTGTAACGACAATCTGAAGCGCCATCTTCTGCTTCGGAAAAAGGCCATCGGATCTTTTCATGACAACTTTCAGATAATCATCCAGGAATCCGATCAGACCAAATCCAAGTGTCACGAACAGCACCGGAATAATCTGCGGATTGCTTCTTAGATAAAGCAAAGACGTAAGAGTGATGCCGAGCAGAATGATCACACCTCCCATCGTAGGCGTTCCAGCCTTCTTGAGATGTTCTTTTACACCCTCTTCTCTCTCCGTCTGTCCCATCTTCATTTTCCTCAAAATCGGAATAATAACCGGCCCCATGATCACACTCAGTGCAAATGAGATAAATACCGGAATAAATACCTTATAATCCATATCACACCTCTTATACTCTTTTGTTTCCTGATTGACGGACAAACATCCGAAAATCTACTAAACTATTTAATAACCGAATCCAGTATACTGCATTTCCTACTCTTTTTCAATGCCGAGATAAGGCAGCACATTTTCAAAAATCGACTTTATAACCGGTGCTGCGATCGTTCCTCCGTAATATACCCCCTGCGGATTATAAATAATACACATGCCAAGGATCTCTGGATCATCAGCCGGAGCAAAACCGACAAAAGATGAAATATACTTATTTGCACTTCTTGGAAGGGTCTGCGAAGTCGCTGTTTTGCCGCCGATCCGATACCCTTCGATATAAGCATTTTTGCCGCCGCCTTCAGACACGACGCTCTCAAGAAGCATCTGCATCGTCTGCGCCGTCTCCTTTGACAAAATCCTTTCACCATTCTCATAGTTCAATCTGCATATTTCTTCTCCCTCACTGTCCAGAACACGCACACCAAAATGAGGCGTAACACGTCTCCCTCCATTTGCGATCGAGGCAACCGTCGCTGCCATCTGTATTGGTGTTACCTGGAAAGACTGACCAAAAGACATTGTCGCAAGCTCAACAAGTCCAATATCCTCCTGCTTATGCATGATCGTGGAAGCCTCACCCGGAAGATCCACACCGGTAGTTCCAAGCAGTCCGAACTGTTCATAATAGTGACAAAAACGTTCTGCGCCGAGCCGAAGTCCGATATTAATAAATACCGGATTACATGAATTCTGAATCCCTTCTGCAAATGTTTCCGCACCATGCCCTCCCACTTTGTGGCATCTGATTTTCCGATCCTCCACAACATAATAGCCCGGACAGCTGAAATGATCAGATAGCGATACCACCTTCTCTTCCAGACAGGCAGATGCTGTCACAACTTTAAAAACGGATCCCGGTTCGTACGTATCATTGATACACCGGTTTCTCCACATCTGATTCAGCGCATCCTGCAGCTGTTCATCCGTCATTCCTTCCGAATTCCCCGAATTAAGGGTATACGGATCATTCAGATCATATTCCGGAACATTTACCATCGCATACAGTTCCCCGTTCTGCGGATTCATCAGTATGATTGAGACACCGTCGGCCTGCTTTTCCTCCATTACTTTTTCCGCCATCTGCTGGGCGTACATCTGAATATTATAATCCATACTGATCTGCAATGACTTCCCCGCAACAGGTTCGATCCGATCCTCCGCAACCCCTTCCAGTTCAACGCCTCTCGCATCCGTCACCGTAAGGATTTGTCCATTCTTTCCCTTTAAGTATTCTTCATACATGACTTCCAGCCCCACGATGCCCTGATTATCTCCACCGGTAAATCCAAGCACCGTCGATGCAAGATCATGAAATGGATAGTATCGCTTAAAATCTTCATCCACCTTTACGCCATCCAGCTCCAGATTGCGGATCTGATCCCCGATTTCTTTATCCACATTTGACTTGATCCTTTCAATAGAAGAAACCTTCTCAACTCTCTTTCGCACATCGCTTTCATCCATTTCCAAAACATCAGACAGCTGACGGATCACTTCCTCAGCATCCTTTATCTGACTGTGAATCACAGAAATGGTGCAGACGGTGCGATTGGTCGCCAGCACTGTGCCATTCGCATCCAGGATTTTTCCCCTTTCAGCCTTGATATCACGCTCCCGCTCGTGCAGCTCCTGCGCTTTCTTCTGATAATACTCTGCGTCAAAAATCATCAGGTAGACAAGCCTTCCGATCAATCCCAGAATCATTAAAAAAGCTACTGAAAATACAATACAGATTTTTTTCCTGTTATATGTCTTATTTCTCAAGCAAAAAAACCTCACAAAATGATTCGTTACATTTTACGATTCATTATGTAAGGTTATTCCACTTTCAGCGATTACTCATCATGGGATTCATCGTAGTAATCATCATCGTACTACTCTTCTTCGTAATAAGCATCGTCATAAGATCCGTCATCGTAATACTCATCACTGTAGTCTTCATCGGAATCTTCCTTCGCGGCATCCGGATCATATCCCGGAACTGTTGTAATGCCAAGATAAGGGAATGCTTCCTGCATGATATCAGCGGCGAGCTGAACAGCGTACCGGCTCTGTCCCTGGTCATAATCATTCACCTCATCGATGACAACATACACAACAATTTCCGGGTTTTCCTGCGGTGCATATCCAATAAATGAGACAAGATATTTGCCGTTATCTCGAGGAAGCTTCTCTGCAGTACCGGTCTTTCCTCCGATTTCATAACCAGGAAGATTTGCCAGATTACCGCTTCCGTTCAATACAACGCCACGCATGTAATCCTTTACCATCGTGCTTGTTTCCTGGGAAATGGTTCTTTTCACCAGGGTAGGACTTCGAGACTCAATAACATTACCATTCTCATCTTCAATCTGCTTCACGACATGAGGCTCATAGTAATTCCCACCATTGATCAAAGAACAGAAACCTGCAGCAAGCTGCGTCATAGTCACATTAAAGTTCTGTCCGAATGCGTTCGTTGCAAGACTGGCATCATCCATATTCTCCGGAGTATACAACAGATCTTTCGTAGATGCATCTCCCGGAAGATCAATTCCTGTCGTCTCTCCAAATCCGAATATATGCTGATATTTACACAGTTCCTCTTTTCCGATCATGCTTCCGATCTGCATCAGAGCAACGTTACATGAATTTTCCACACTCTCCTTCAAAGTCTGCGTCCCATGTCCGTCACGATTCACACAGTGAATATCATGATCACCAATATGAAGCATACCGCCGCAATAGAAGCTTTCATCTCCGTTCAGTGCACCTGTTTCCAGCGCTGTCGCAACCGTAAATGGCTTGATCGTAGAACCAGGCTCATACGTATCACTGATACAGAAGTTTTTCCAGAGTTCATTCATCTTCTCGATCTTCTCATCGCCGTCCATCTCTTTCAGCTCTTCTTCTGTATAATATGCTGACAGATCTCTTGGATTATTCAGATCATAATTCGGATAAGAAGCTTCTGCGAGAACCTCTCCATTCTGCGGATTCATTACGATAACCGCTGTATTCGCACTTCCTTCACCCTCGGTCGCATAGTTCTTATGCTCTTCATTGAACGCCAGTATATGCTTCTCAACAATACTCTGCACCTGTACATCGATCGTTGACACTACATTATTGCCATCTACTGCTTCCTTTACAGTTCTCTCAACAGATGACTCTGCCTCAAGATATCCATACTCTTTTCCATCTGTACCATTCAGTTCAGAGTTATAATATCCTTCGATTCCATTGTTTCCGACATTTCCGTCTGAGGTGAATCCGATCACATCGCACGCCAGTGTATTATAAGGATATTTTCTCTCATAATCATCTTCCAGCCAGATTCCTCTCACATCCGGATAATTCTCATCGTCATCATCTATCTCTTTAAATTCCTGCGCTTTATTATAGTCAATTCCCTTCTTCAGGACCTGATATCTGCTGTTCGGATTCTCTTCTATGATCTCCCGGACTTTCTCTCCATCCAGATCAAAACAATCAACGAGAACCTTCACTGTCGGATCTATAGCATCCTCATCACTTGTCAGTGCGTAGACATCAAGAACGACATTATATACCCGTTCACTTGTCGCAAGCTTCGTCCCGTTTCTGTCCAGAATATCTCCGCGCTTGTACGGGATCGTTCTGCTGTCAAACTGCTGCTGTTCCAGCACAACTTTCGTGTACTGATCTCCCTTGCTCGCATTGATGATCGTGATCCTTCCAACGAGAACAACAAAAGCCAGTATAATCACCATAAAGAGTAATACCAGCTTTCTTTGCATAAATTTTGGAATTTTCTTTGTCAAATAATTTCTTGCTTTACCTGCCATACTTTCACCTTAATCTTCTGCATCTAACGAAGTGGCAAGTACCCCTTCCTCAGGGATGTCTTCATACTGCGTAATATAATCTCCGGAAGGATTGTCATACTGTACGATCTGATTCTCCGTGGCATATACCATGCCAAGCTCATCCATCGCTTTCGTACGGATCTCTTCCAGATTCACGGAATCCATGATCACATTATATTTCGTCGTATTCTCTTCGTTCATCGAAGCAAGTCTTTCCTGTAAAACTGTTATATTTTTAGAACGGGCAGTAAGTTCAGAACGAAGCTGAACATAATTCACACATACAACTAACGCCATCACTGCTGCAATTGCAAGGAACACAACATAAGCTCTGTTAATATGCATTGCATTCTTACGGTTTTGTTTTACCTGGCGACTTACTGTGCGTGATGCCCTACGCTGCGGTTCCTGATATCCCGGCATATACTCCGGCTTCGGTACTGCATTTCCATACACGTACATCTGACGCGAATGTGACACATTGCGGTCGTATGCACGATATGCATTTCTGGCTCTTGCAGATGTTCTTGCTGCCATATTCGTTCTCCCCTTTCCCTAAAATTATTTATACTGTATCCCGCCTAAGCCCGTTCAAATATACGGAGCTTCGCACTCTTAGATCTCGAATTCTCGAGCATCTCCTCCTCGCTCGGCAGGATCGGTTTCCTCGTTATAACCCTTCCCTTCGACACATTGCCGCATACACATACCGGGAAATGACTCGGACATACGCAAGGGTTCTCATTCTTCTTAAAAGAACTCTTAACGATCCGGTCTTCCAGTGAATGGAATGTGATAATACACAGTCTTCCTCCCGGATTCAGCATATCAATCATATCATCCAACGAATCCCTGAGGACTTCCAGTTCCCTGTTCAATTCAATTCGAATTGCCTGGAATGTTCTCTTGGCAGGATGTCCACTCTTCACCTGATATTTCATCGGAATTGCATGTCTGATGATCTCTGTGAGCTCACCAGTAGTCTCAATGGATCTCTTGCTGCGCTCCACCACGATGTGTTTGGCTATGTTCTTAGCAAACTTGTCTTCGCCGTAATCGCGAATCACGCGGTAGAGATCCATCTCACTGTAGGTATTGACGATGTCTCTGGCTGTCATCATCTGACGTCTGTCCATCCGCATATCCAGAGGTGCATCTTCGCGATAGGAGAATCCCCGTTCTGCCGTATCTAACTGATAAGATGATACGCCCAGATCAAGCATGATCCCATCGACCCTGTCAATGCCAAGTTCATGAAGCCTGGATTTCATATCACAATAGTTGCTCCGGACTATTGTAACTTTCTCCCCGAAATCCTTTAAGCGGACGCCTGCTGCCTCGATCGCAGCTTCGTCCTGGTCTATTCCTATAATACTCCCCTTTTCATCTAATCTGGTGCACACTTCATAGCTGTGTCCTCCACCGCCCAGTGTGCCATCCACATAGATGCCATCCGGCTTAGTCACTAAGCCATCTACCGTCTCCTTAAGCAATACTGATGTGTGTTTGAATTCCATATCTTTCTCCCCTAGATACTGAATCCGCTTGCTTCCATCTCAGATGCAATATCCTCGATATCAGCTTCAACTTCAGCATTCTTAGCATCCCATCTGGCCTTGTCCCAGATCTCGGCACGCTTCCCCATACCGATAAATACAACTTCCTTCTCAAGACTTGCATAACCTCGAAGGACAGAAGGGATCAGAGTTCTTCCTTGCTTATCAAGCTCGCCGTCCACAGCACTTCCCTGAAAGAAATATGCAAATTTTCTGGCGTTCCTGTCTGTAGTAGTCGGTAAAGCGTTCAGTTTCTCTTCGAATTCGTTCCACTGTTTCTCAGGGTAAAGATACAGGCAGTTCTCCATTCCTTTTGTGATGACGAAATGCTCCCCTAAATCGTCACGAAACTTTGCAGGAATGATAAGTCGTCCTTTCGGATCGATATTATGACTGTATTCCCCTTTCAACATTAGAACTCACCTTCTTTCGTCCGGCCGCTCCCCAGCTGGCCTTCACTCCACTTCAAACCACTTTTCACCACTTCCTACCACTTACACCCATTGTAGAGCATAATTTCATTGATTTCAAGTCCTTTTTGCTAATTTTGATGTAAAAATGTTCCATGCGTTCTTTGACAAAAATATGTGCAGAAACGGCGGAAAGTATACATTCTGTGGGATTTCCGGCCAACTGTGCAGCCGAAAAAGGTGCAAAAAAATCCCCCACTTTTCACAAGTGGGGGAAAATCCCAAAATAATATCTATTCTGTTGTCATTAGATTGCTCTGGTAATCTGTGATCGCTGTATAATCAACCTCTGCCGTTTCCACTGGCTTTTTCGCATCGTAAATGCCATATGCAGAATATCCGAGCCATCCCACCAACGCGAGAGCGATCACGCCAACGACTGTACGGCGAACCATCCGCATCATCTTCTCTTTCTTCATATTCTTTTTACGGTTTGCTTTTTCTTCTTTATATCGATCAACTTTTGCCTGACTCATATCAAAGACTCCTTCTCTACTAAACTATTCTATATACTATCACATAATTACAAAAAAAACAATCGTGAACTGCCCGGCATTTTGTGGCTGGGCAGCCACGATTCTTACATCATTCATTATTTAAATCACCGCGATAATTCCACCATCGCATGCGTATAAGCTGCTGATTCCCGCCGTGTCAAGGATGATGACATCTTTTGGCTGAATACGATCCAGAATGAGCTTTTTGAAATCTTCTGCTCTCTTCGGACAGTTACAGTGACTGATCGCAACAATCTTTTCGCCCGCATCCTTCACTTCCAGTGCGAGCTGATCAGCCATCCGCATCATTGCTTTCTTCATACCACGTGCCTGGCCAATCTGGTAGATCGTTCCTTCCGGGGTCGATCCCATCACAGGCTTGATATTCAATGCTGTAGCCATCACTGCTTTCAATCCGGTAAGTCTTCCATTTTTGCGAAGAGCTTCCAACGTCTCCAGAAGGAAATACGTATGCTGTTCTTCGATATATGCCTCAACTGTCTCAACGACCTGCGCGAAGCTCATTCCTGCCTCTTCACACTCTTCGATCTTAAGGCCGATCAGTGTCTCGCCGATCGATGCAGATCTTGAATTAAATACATAGATGTCTTTTTCTCCGTATTCTTCCACGTACAAATCTTTTCCCAATACCGCACTGTTATAAGAGCCGCTCAGTTCCGCAGATAAAGTAACTGCATACACACGCTCTGCATCACAGTGGTATCCCTCCATGTATCTCTCAGGTGACGGACAGGATGACTTCGGTACATTCGGGCTCGCCGCAACCTTTTCCAAAAATTCTTTCTGATTAAATGTCTCATCATCTACTATATGGTAATCGTCAACGCTGATAGAAAGAGAAGCTGTCTCAAAATGACCCGATGCCTTCATCTCCGGTGTCAACTCACCACAACTGTCAATGATAACCTTATAACTCATCTCATATCCTCCCATAGTCGTTAAATTCGTTTTTTCATTCTATTATATGTAGTTTTTAAAACCACTTATAATATCATAGCATATAATCAAAAAATATGGAAGTGCATTTTCACATTATATGTAAAAAACACTTCCAAATGATATCATTTCTTATTCTTCTATCTCAATCCTTCTCGACACACACAGTGCCAGTCCCATTTCCGTCATCAAAAAAAGTATCGATGTACCTCCGTAACTGATAAATGGAAGCGTAATACCCGTGGTTGGGATCAAATTAATAACAACCGCTACATTTAACACAACCTGTAATGCGATATGACAGAAAATTCCCGTCACGATCAGCGATCCATACAGATCCGGCGCATTCTGCGCAATAAACATCAATCGGTACAGTAAAAGTCCGAATAATACTAACACAATGATCGCTCCGCACACGCCCAGCTCTTCGCAGATGATCGAGAGGATCATATCGTTCTGCACTTCCGGAATTACCATTTTCTGTGCACTGTTGCCAAGCCCTTTGCCGAAGAATCCTCCCGAACCGATTGCGTACAGTCCCTGCATGACCTGATATCCCCAGTCCGATGCATGCTGTTCCGGATTCAGCCATACGACGATACGTCGAAGTCGAAAGCTTCCGCCGAAGTCTCCTGATTTCAGAATATTTGATAAAATAATTGCCGCCAGCACAAATGCGATCAATCCGGCAACAAATATCACCACGAATGGGGCAGTCTTTGGATGTACAACAAAGATCAGCAGACAGGAAATTCCCATTACGATGATTCCGGTACTCATGTTATCAGTCAGGAAGTAGACACAGGCAGCCGAAATTCCCCCCCATAATAGCACGCATCCGATTCCCTGAATTGTATTGATCTGCTTTCCCATCTGACAGATCAGCAGTGGGATAAAAAGGATCACAGCAATCTTGGCAAGCTCTGCAGGCTGAAACTGCTGCCCTGCCGGAAGGCGAAGCCAGCGCCTGGCTCCATTTACTTCTTTTCCAAGCGGAGTCTGAACAAGTGCCATTAAGAAAACCGAAAACCAGTATATTTTCTTCGCATAAGGTGCAAGCTTATGATAATCGATCTTCACCACGACATAGATAACTGCGAAACCGACAATGCAGAAGAATGCCTGTCTTTTAAAATAATGCATACTGTCTTCATACTGAATCATGGCACTGTATGCACTGCTGCTATAGAGCATAACAAGTCCAAAACAGATCAAAAAGATAAGCACAGCAAGAAGACTATAATCAAAATACGATGTTTTTTCTCTTTTAAGAGCCGAAGATTTTCTTTTTCTCGTTCTGTTCTTCGGCATTTCTCTTATTTCTCCCATTTATATTTACACTCTCCAATCCATTCCATTATAACGGGGAGATGGGGGAAATACAATATAACATTATATTTTTGTTTATTCCAGCAAAAGCAGGGGCAGATATGGCTTACACAAGTCACATCTGTCCCATTATATCTAGTCAAATTCTATTTAATCACAGCATTTGTCAGATTTTCTCATGTCAAATTCCGGGTTGATGGCATAGAAGTTCTTGCTGTCTAATCGATCCTGTACGATTCGCAGGCTTTCACCGAATCGCTGATAGTGAACGATCTCACGTTCGCGAAGGAAACGGATCGGATCGCAGACTTCGGGATCTTTTACCAGTCTCAGGATATTGTCATATGTTGTTCTTGCTTTCTGCTCTGCTGCCATATCTTCATGCAAGTCTGTAATCGGATCACCTTTTGACTGGAGATACGTAGCAGTCCATGGCATGCCACTTGCCGCCTGAGGCCAGAGGGCGAGTGTGTGATCCACGTAGTATTTATCAAAGCCAGAAGCCTCGATCTCTTTTGGAGTCAGATCTTTCGTGAGCTGATATATGATGGCGCAGATCATCTCCATGTGAGCCAGTTCTTCCGTCCCTACCAAGGGGTTGTTATTGCACACCCCTTCAAAGCTTCCCATAAATCAAGGCTTTTCCAACATCTTTCTTCGTGAAAATATGAATATGTCAATTCCAGGATACCTCTATTCCATAGAGATGGAACCCGTTATGTATCGTTATTCTGCAGAAAGACAACAGGCAATTTATCGGAAGGCGGACAAGCCAAGACGGCAGATCGATGTCTGTGTAGCAATTCCAGACCATCGTACCTTCGGGAATGGAGGTGCGAAATAATGGCTGAGAAAGTAATGGAGATTCAGATGGACAAGCTTGTTGGGTTTCGTAATCATCCGTTTCAGGTAAAGGATGATGAATCATTAAAGGCTCTATGTGAAAGTATTCGGGATTATGGAGTGCTGTCGCCATTATTGGCAAGACCAACTGTGGATGGAAATTATGAGATTGTATCGGGACATCGGCGAAAGGCTGCTGCAATGAAACTGGGGATGGAAAAACTACCGGTACTCATAAGAGAAATGACGGATGATGAAGCTGTGATTTTGATGGTGGATAGTAATATTCAGAGGGAGAATCTGTTGCCGAGTGAGAAGGCGTATGCGTATAAGATGAAGTTGGAGGCTATGAAACGTAAGGCTGGACGTCCCGTGAAGAATAATTCGTGCCAAGTTGGCACAGATTTTATTGGTGTTCGCTCAGATGAGTTATTGGCTTCTAATACGAGTGAAAGTGCGAGGACGATACAGCGTTATATTCGATTGACTTATCTTCAGAAACCGATTCTTGATTTGGTTGATGAAGAACGAATCGCTTTTTCTCCGGCTGTAGAGCTTTCTTATCTAACAAAGTTGGAACAGGCGGAACTTTGGGATATTATGCAATCCGAAGATTGCACTCCTTCTCTTTCACAAGCGGTACGAATGAAAAAGCTTTCTATGATTGCACAACTTACACCTAAAATGATTTTTGATATTATGAGTGAAGAAAAGGCAAATCAAAAAGAAAGAGTTCGTATCGATGTGAGTCAGCTTCGAAAATATTTTCCGAAAAGCTATACTACTGCTCAGATGGAAAAAAGTATCTTGCGGATGTTGGAAGAACATCATAAGAAGAAACAACGTAATAAAGAAGTTCGTTAGCACATTCGTCTTGAGACAAGATTTTTCTTATAATCAAGGTGAAAGGAGCTGATTGAATGATAAACTTAACTTATACAAAATATCCTTTTTATTTTGTCAAATAATAATAAATGATAATGCTTAAGCACAGGTCGAAAAGATTTATTAGAAAACCCGGAATTATAAAATGACTCTTTATGTCAATAACTTTTAACTTGTTTTTAACTTATTAACTTGACAGAAAAAGTTAATAAGTTAAAATTAAAAGTAGACAGGAGGTGTATCTATGGATAAGACAAAAATTGAATATTTTAAAGAATATATATCTCAATTACCACCAGGAAATATTACTTATAAAACAATCAATGGAAAACGTTATCCATACTACCAATGGACGGATAAAGAGACAGGGAAACAACGAAACCGAGTTGTGAAGCCAGATGAATTGGAAAAACTATTATCTGAAATATCCGCTCGTAAGGATTTAGAGAAAAGAATTAAAGCCGCAGGAGAAAAACCATATGAATCGAAGGAAGAAGTCGAATTCTTTTCGTATGTATTACGAGGTAAGGAATTAAAAGAATTTGCAGAACCGACTGCTCAGTGGAAGAAAAGAGAATGCTTTTCAAAAATTCATGACTATGTTTATGGAACCAGTACTGATAGAGTATTTATTTTGTATGGTCTGCGTCGAACTGGTAAGACTACTTTGATTCGTCAGTTGATAGCTGAAATGTCTGAAGACATGCTCGAGAAAACTGCTTTCATGCAAGTGAATAGCACATCGAATCTTGCACGAATGAATCTCGATTTAAAACGATTATCAGATTTAGGATATCGCTATTTATTTATCGACGAAGTAACATTGATGGATGACTTTATTGAAGGGGCTGCATTGTTTTCTGATGTATATGCAACGAGAGGAATTAAAATTGTCCTTTCTGGCACAGATTCTCTTGGATTCGTATTTTCTGAAGACAGGGAATTATATGATAGATGTTATATGCTGCATACAACTTTTGTTCCATATAGAGAGTTTGAAGGAGTTTTGGGCGTAAAAGGGATAGATGAATACATCCGATATGGCGGCACAATGAGTCTTGGTGGAGTGGATTACAATCGATCAGGAATGACTTTTGCAACAAAAGAAAGTACTGCGGAATATGTAGACAGTGCTATTGCACACAATATTCAGCATTCCTTGAAAAACTATCAGTATGAAGGCCATTTCCGTCATTTGGCTGAAATATATGAGGCACAGGAGTTGACCAATGCGATTAACAGAGTTGTGGAAGATATGAATCATCGTTTCACAATAGAAGTATTGACAAAAGATTTTCGTTCATCAGATTTGTCTTTGTCAGCAAAAAATCTTCTCCGAAATCGAAATGAGCCAAATGATATTCTTTATAGAATTGATACAGAACAGATTACAGAACAACTCATGAAACTTTTAAATATTAAGAATAAACCGGAG
>JAUNDE010000024.1 GCA_030526265.1 Eubacteriales bacterium
TTAAGCACGCCGCCAGCGTTCATCCTGAGCCAGGATCAAACTCTCGTTAAAAAATATTTACCTCACACCTCAGTGCGAGTTTAAATCAAGTTCAATTCCGTTCAGAAAAAACATACTAGCTTTTTCTATCCCGTTTACTGTTCTTTAGGTTCGACATTTCATGTCTGTTCTGAATAATTCTCTGTAAGAATTTTCAGGGATGTTGTCTATTATTTAGTTATCAAAGTTCTTTTGTTTTACTGTCATCCGCGACAGCTATATCAGAATACCACCGACTTTCTTATTTGTCAACACCTTTTTTAAAAATTTTTTTGAATTTTTTTAAGGTATTTTTAATAATCAAGATAGTGTACCCTATTATATAGAAGAAACACAATATATGCTTTTGTGTTTTTTCTTATAAGAATTCGAAAAACTACTGATTGATTCAGTAGTTTTTTCGAAAACGGAGAAAGAGGGATTTGAACCCTCGCGCCGGTTACCCGACCTATACCCTTAGCAGGGGCACCTCTTCAGCCTCTTGAGTATTTCTCCAGTGGGTATTATTATACAAGGCATAATTTGAATTGTCAACGCATTTTTTTAAATTAGTTTAAAAACAAATTTTTCATACTATATATAGTAGTTATTCTATCCCAATAGCATTTTTATATAACTTTTCATTCATTATTCCGCATTTATATATAAGTATATAAAGGTTCCGTTTTATTTTCCTCGTATTCTTTGATCACTGTCTCTATACGCTCTTTAACGATCTCAGCAATTTCTACTGTTTTTAAATCTTTGTATTCTTCATAGTACATTGGTTCTAATATATGAACTTGTACAGTCACTTGTCTTATACTGCTTTCATCGAATGGCTTAAAGCAATCAATTAGCGCAACAGGTACGATTGGACATTTTGCTTTTGTTGCTGCTTTAAAGCTTCCACCTTTAAATTCGCCAGGTTTATTTCCATTTTTAGACCTTGTTCCCTCTGGGAAAATGACAAAGTTTTTTCCCTTTTTTACATCCTGAGTAATACTCATAATCACTTTCATTCCCTGGCGAACATCCTGTCTGTCTATCCAATATCCTTTTGCACAGGCATTGACCTGTTTTAAAAATGGTACATTTGATACTTCTTTCTTACCAACAAAAGATAATGGTCTGTCACAGGCATCGATAATAGCAAGAAGATCATACATTCCCTGGTGATTTGGAAAGAATATAAATCCGTCTTCCTTTGGAATGTTTTCTTCACCATATTTCTTCACCAGAAGATTTCCGCTTTTATTTGCCCTCTTTACGATAAACTTAAATAGACTGTAATGTTCTTCATCCGTATACTTGTTCGCATGGCCTGCATGATAACATAATCTAATCCACATATATGGAACATATATAATATTTCGAAACACCATTAATAAAATTCTTTTCATTCTTTTGTACTCCCTATGATTTAATAATTTGATTATAGCATAGTTTTTCATTCTAAATGAATGAAATCCTTACTAACTGTTAGAAAAATTATTAATAATATACAAAAGTTATGTTTTATTATTGACTTTATATATAAAAGAGTTATAATATGATTGTTGTTAATTTAACAATAATTATATTAAATATTCAGGAGGGAATTATTATGGCAAGATTTACATTACCAAGAGATTTATACCATGGAAAAGGTGCTTTGGAAAACTTAAAGAATTTAAAAGGAAAAAAAGCAGTCATCGTCGTTGGTGGTGGATCCATGAAACGTAACGGATTTCTTCAGAAAGCAGAAGACTATTTAAAAGAAGCTGGAATGGAAGTTCGCATTATTGAAGGTGTTGAACCAGACCCATCTGTTACTACAGTAATGAACGGTGCTGCTGTCATGGCAGAATTTGAACCTGATTGGATCGTTGCAATGGGCGGTGGTTCTCCAATTGATGCTGCTAAAGCAATGTGGATCAAATACGAGCATCCAGAATGCACCTTCGAAGATATGTGTGTAGTATTTGGTATTCCTGAGCTTCGTAAAAAAGCACATTTTGTAGCAATTCCTTCTACTTCCGGTACTGCTACTGAAGTAACTGCATTTGCTGTAATTACAGACTATGACAAAGGAATCAAATATCCTCTTGCTGACTTTGAGATTACTCCTGACATTGCAATCGTCGATGCTGACTTAGCAGAGACAATGCCTAAGAAACTTACTGCACATACCGGTATGGATGCAATGACACATGCAATTGAAGCGTATGTTTCTACTGCAAACTGCGATTACACAGATCCTCTCGCAATTCATGCGATTGAGATGATCCAGGCTGAACTGATCGACTCATACAATGGAAATATGGAAGCGAGAGATAAAATGCATAATGCACAGTGTCTTGCAGGTATGGCTTTCTCAAATGCTCTTCTTGGAATCGTACATTCTATGGCTCATAAGACAGGAGCAGTTTTCGCTGATTACGGTGCGCATATTATCCACGGTGCTGCAAATGCAATGTATCTTCCAAAAGTTATTGCTTTTAATGCAAAAGATGAAACAGCTAAAAAACGTTATGGCGTAATTGCTGACTATATGCATCTCGGCGGAGTAAATGATGACGAAAAAGTAGCAAATCTTATCGCTTATTTAAGAAAAATGAACGATGATCTTAATATTCCACAGTGTATTAAGAATTACGGAGCAGACAGCTATCCAACAGAACAGGGATTTGTTCCAGAAGAAGTTTTCCTTGAAAGACTTCCTGAAATTGCTAAAAATGCGATTGCTGATGCATGTACAGGATCAAATCCTCGCCAGCCTTCACAGGAAGAAATGGAAAAATTATTAAAATGCTGCTATTATGATACAGAAGTAGATTTCTAAAGGACTTTTAACTTATCATTTTATGAAATCCTAATTCTAAACATAAAAATGAGGATTGAATGCTGTTTACAGTGGTTCAATCCTTATTTGTTTGCATTTTTTATAATGAAATAATATACTTAAATTATATATTACATAATATTTCTACACAATTGAAATGACTATTTCATGTTATGCAGAACAATTTTTAACGATCAATAGGAGGTCAAAATGAACACAAATATTAATTTTGAACAACTCGAAAAAGATGCTCTCGAATATTTTACAGTCGGAAAACTTGCATGCTCTGAATCTGTGATCTATGCAATCCGTAAGAATTTTGAAATTGATCTCTCTGACGATGCAATTGCAATGAGCGGAGGATTTCCATGGGGTCTTGGCGGTGCCGGATGTATCTGTGGTGCTTTGGCCGGCGGCACAATGATGATCGGATATTTCTTTGGACGAAGAGAACCTGGTGATCCAATCATTCAGAAATGTTTTAAACTGACGAATGAACTTCACGATGCGTTCAAGGCTGAATTTGGTGCAGCCTGCTGCAGATCACAGATTACAAAATACGGAGACCGCAATTCACCGGAAAGAAAATGCCACTGCGTCGAAATCGTTAAATTCACCGTAAAGAAGACTGCTGAAATTATTTTGGCCGAATTAGAATAAAACGAGATCTTATCATAATAACTGAATAGAAAATAAAAAGACATATCGATCAATCTGCGTTGAAATAAATCAACTCGTTTGATGATATGTCTTTTTGAATTTACAAGAACTCTATCTTTCTTATTTATCGTTCATGACGATCTCTTCAACGATCTTGATAGCATCCTGGACACAGTCCGGACAGGTTCTGATCACATTTCCTGTATCTTTTCCTTTTAATTCATTACAGATAGCAGTTCCGTTCATCTGTTCAAACTTATTAACAATTGACGAAGCAAGTTTCATCGTCGCCCCTTTTGTTTTTTTGTTTGATGTTCCCTCACTGTTCTTCATTCCGGCAACCATAACTGCACCTGATACTGCACCACAGATGCCCTTTCCTGATCCCATTCCTACACCAAAGCCTTCTGCAAGCTTAAATGCAGTTTCTTCATCAATTCCAAGAACATCACAGTAGGTACACACAACTGCCTGACAGCAGTTGTAACCTGATAAATGTTTTGAACGTGCGATTTCTCCTCTGGATTCCATCTTATTCCTCATCCTCTTTTCTGCTCTCTGATTCTTGTGTTTCAGATTTGTTAATATATTCGTTTCTCTTTTCTTCTTCTTTTTCTTCGTCACGGACTTTCGCAATACTTGCGACTTTATTATTGTCCTTCAGGTTGATCAGTTTCACACCTGATGTGATTCTTCCAAGAATTGAGATTCCACTACAGAACATACGGATAACGATTCCATCCGTATTGATGATCATGATTTCTTCATCTTCACTAACTGCCTTAATACCTACAACATTTCCGGTCTTCTCTGTGATCTTATAGCATTTGACACCTTTTCCACCACGGTTCTGAGCTGTAAATTCACTGATCAGAGTACGCTTGCCCATACCCTTTTCCGAAACGATCAGAAGCTCATTTCCCTGTGTTACAAGCTGCATGCCAATTACTTCATCACGGTCTAAAAGATTAATACCTCTTACTCCCATTGAAGTTCTTCCTGTTGTTCTCACATCTGTTTCTTCAAAACGGATACACTGACCATATTTTGTTGCAAGAATGATTTCCTGCTCTCCATTTGTGAATTTTACTTCGATCAACTCATCCTCTTCACGAAGTGTAATTGCCGCAAGACCATTCTTTCTTATATTTGCAAAATCAGTGAGAGGAGTTTTCTTTACAAGCCCCTTCTTCGTAGCCATGACAATATATTCGCCTTCACGATAATCGTCTATAGGAATGACAGCACTGATCTTCTCTTCCGGCATGAGCTGAAGCAGATTAATAATTGCTGTTCCCCTTGAAGTCCTTGAACTCTCCGGTATCTCATATGCTTTCAATCGATATACGCGGCCTTTATTCGTAAAGAACATAAGATAGTGATGTGTATGTGTCATAAACAATTCTTCCACATAATCATCCTCGATCGTCTGCATGCCTTTGATTCCTTTTCCTCCACGATTCTGTGCCTTAAAAGTATCGTTTGACATTCTCTTGATATATCCGAGTTTGGTCATTGTTACTACGACATCTTCCTTCGGGATCAAATCTTCCATGGAAATGTCATACTCATCAAATCCGATAGATGTTCTTCTCTCATCACCGTATTTATCACGTATAATCAGAATTTCTTCTTTGATTACTCCAAGAAGCAGTCTGCGGTCTGCAAGTATTGCTTTTAATTCTCCAATTCTTTTCATCAGCTCATTATATTCATTCTCGAGTTTTTCTCTCTCCAGACCGGTGAGTGCGCGAAGACGCATATCAACAATTGCCTGTGCCTGTGCTTCTGACAATCCGAACTCTTTGATAAGTTCTCCTTTTGCTTCCTGTACATTTGCAGAAGAACGGATGATCCTGATCACTTCGTCTATATGATCAAGCGCGATCAATAATCCCTGTAAAATATGTGCTCTCTCTTCCGCTTTGTTTAATTCATATTTTGTACGCCTTGTTACTACTTCTTCCTGATGTGTAAGATAATGCTTTAACATATCAAGAATGTTCATAACTTTTGGTTCATTATTTACAAGCGCCAACATATTTACACCAAATGTATCCTGAAGCTGTGTATGTTTGTATAACTGATTCAGAATAACATTTGGATTCACATCTCTTCGAAGCTCAATGCAGATTCTCATACCTTCACGGTTAGACTGATCACTGAGATCCGTAATTCCATCAATTCTCTTATCTCTTACCATCTCCGCGATCTTTTCGATCAGGCGGGATTTATTTACCATGAACGGGAGTTCTGAAACAACGATCCTGTTCTTTCCATTCGGCATCGCCTCAATATCTGTCACAGCACGAACACGTATTTTTCCTCGTCCCGTTCTGTATGCTTCCTCGATTCCTCTTGTTCCCAGGATCATTGCACCGGTAGGAAAATCAGGTCCTTTTACAATTCTCAGAATATCTTCTATCGTTGTTTCACCATTCTCATCTATCTCATCATCAATGATCTTAACAACTGCATTGATAACCTCTCTCAGATTATGAGGAGGAATATTTGTTGCCATGCCGACAGCGATACCTGATGTTCCATTCACAAGAAGATTTGGAAATCTTGCAGGAAGTACAGCAGGTTCCTTCTCTGTCTCATCAAAGTTTGGCATAAAATCAACAGTATTTTTATTGATGTCAGCTGTTAATTCCATTGAAATCCTGCTGAGTCTTGCTTCTGTATATCGCATGGCTGCTGCGCCGTCCCCATCTACAGAACCAAAGTTTCCATGACCGTCTACAAGAGGATATCTTGTCGACCATTCCTGTGCCATATTAACCAAAGCGCCATAGATTGAACTGTCACCGTGTGGATGATATTTACCCATTGTATCACCGACAATACGTGCACTTTTTCTGTGCGGCTTGTCAGGACCATTGTTCAATTCAATCATTGAATAGAGTATTCTTCTCTGTACCGGTTTCAGACCATCTCTTACATCAGGCAGAGCACGAGAAGCAATTACACTCATGGCATAGTCGATATAAGACGTTTCCATTGTTTTTTTCAAATCCACTTCATGGACTTTATCAAAAATATTATCTTCCATTGCTCCTCCTAAATATCAAGGTTCTTTACAAATTTTGCGTTTTCTTCAATAAATTCACGTCGAGGTTCCACTTTGTCACCCATCAGTGTCGTGAATGTGAGGTCAAGCTCTGAAGCTGCTTCTTCATCCATTGTTACTCGAAGAAGTACTCTGTGTTCCGGATCCATTGTTGTCTCCCACAGCTGGTCTGCATCCATCTCTCCAAGACCTTTGTATCTCTGGATCTTATTGCTTGTATCTCTTCCAACTTCTTTAAGGATAGAGTCAAGTTCCTCATCACTATATGCATACCATATCTTTTTATTTCTCTCCAGCTTATAAAGAGGAGGTTGTGCAAGATACACATATCCCTGTTTAATAAGTTCCGGCATGAAACGATAAAGGAATGTAAGTAATAATGTACTGATATGTGCTCCGTCTACATCAGCATCTGTCATGATGATGATCTTATGATAGCGAAGCTTCGATATATCAAAATCATCGTGGATACCCGTTCCAAAAGCAGTTATCATTGCTTTTATTTCTGCATTTCCATAAATTCTGTCAAGTCTTGCTTTCTCTACATTCAATATTTTACCACGAAGTGGCAGGATTGCCTGTGTTGCACGATTTCTTGCAGTCTTTGCTGATCCTCCCGCAGAATCTCCCTCTACAATATAGATCTCGCAATTTTCCGGATTCTTGTCTGAACAGTCTGCAAGCTTGCCAGGAAGAGACATTCCGTCAAGAGCTGATTTTCTTCTTGTGAGTTCTCTTGCTTTTCTTGCTGCTTCTCTTGCTCTCTGTGCAAGAACAGATTTCTCTACTGTAAGCTTGGCAACCTGTGGGTTCTGCTCAAGGAAAATCTGAAGCTGTTTACTTACAACATTATCAACAGCTCCTCTGGCTTCACTGTTTCCAAGCTTCTGTTTTGTCTGTCCTTCAAACTGAGGTTCTTCGATCTTAACACTGACAATTGCTGTAAGACCCTCTCTGATATCTTCACCGGAAAGGTTTGATTCATTGTCTTTTAATAACTTATTCTTTCTCGCATAGTCATTAAAAGTCTTCGTGAGTGCATTTCTGAATCCTACAATATGTGTTCCACCTTCCGGAGTTGTAATATTATTTACAAATCCATATGTTGTCTCATTGTAAGAATCATTATGCTGCATTGCAACTTCTACCTGGACATTATTTACTGTGCCCTCACAATAGATCACATCACCATAAAGAGCTTCTTTACTTCTGTTCAAATATGTTACAAATTCTTTTATTCCACCTTCATAATGGAATTCCTTTTCTACAGGATCGTCCCCTCTCTCATCTCTAAGAACGATTTTGAGTCCCTTTGTGAGGAATGCCATTTCGCGGAAACGCTGTTTTAAAATATTATAATCAAAGATCGTTTCTTCAAAGATTGAGTCATCCGGTAAAAATGTAACCTTTGTTCCGCATACATCTTCTTCGCACTCTCCGATTACTTCCAGTTTCTGAACAACTTTTCCTCTTTCATAACGCTGTTTGTATACTTTTCCTTCTTTTGAAATTTCAACTTCAAGCCAATTAGATAAGGCATTTACGACTGAAGCTCCTACTCCATGAAGACCACCGGATACCTTGTATCCTCCACCACCGAATTTTCCTCCGGCGTGAAGAACTGTAAATACAACTTCTACTGCAGGAAGACCGGCTTTTTGATTGATCCCTACTGGAATTCCTCTTCCGTTATCAATAACGGTAACAGAATTATCTTTATTGAGTGTTACTTTAATCGTATCACAGAATCCTGCCAGTGCTTCATCTACAGAATTGTCCACGATCTCATATACTAAATGATGAAGACCTCTTGCAGAAGTGCTTCCGATATACATTCCTGGTCTTTTTCTTACGGCTTCTAATCCTTCCAGAATCTGAATCTCGTCTGCACCATATTCATGCTGTACTTTCTCTGTACTCATTCTATTCCTCCTAGTTCTCTTTTACTGCCTGTCCTTCCCGGACATGAAATATTTTGTTTATTTCAAAACGATGATTTACAAATTCATCTACTCCTGTACAGGTAATCAAAGTCTGAATATCGTCTATACTTTCTAATAAATAGTTTTGCCTGTTTTTATCAAGCTCAGACAAAACATCATCAAGTAAAAGAACCGGTTTATCTCTTGTCACTTTTTTTACCATTTCTATTTCTGATAATTTCAATGATAAGGCTGCAGTTCTTTGTTGTCCCTGAGAACCGAATTTACGAATATCTATTCCATCAACGCTAATACATATATCATCTCTGTGAGGACCGCAGGAAGTGCTCATCATTCGTAAATCTCTTTCTCTGTTCTTCTTCAAAACATCCTGTAATAACTGATCTGCAGTATTTGGTTCATATATTATTTCGATATTTTCCTTATTTCCGGTTAATTTTCTATGGATATCCGAAATAATATCGTTTACTTGTCTTATAAATTTTTTTCTTGATTCTATGATTTTTTCACCATAATCCGCAAGCTGCAGATCCCATATTTCTAAAGTATCTTTCAAGCCGGGATTATAACTGATATCTTTCAGCAAATGATTTCTCTGATTCACAATCTTATTATAATTTGTAAGATTATTCAAATAGATTTTATCAAGCTGAGATAATTCCAGATCGATAAATCTTCTTCTCTCAGCCGGACCATTCTTAATAATATTCAGATCCTCCGGCGAGAAAAAAACAAGATTTAATATTCCAAAAAGCTCACTTGCTTTCCTGATTGGTATACGATTGATTGCAATTCCCTTCGGCTTATTCTTTTTCAGATGCATGTCTATCTGATAAGTAATTCCATTCTTATCTACGACTACTTCTATATGTGATTCATCTTCTCCAAAACGGATCATATCTTTATCTTTTGTTCCTCTGTGAGATTTTGTTGTTCCACAGAGATATAACGCCTCAAGAATATTTGTTTTTCCCTGTGCGTTATCTCCATAAAAAATATTTGTTATTTCATCCAGTTCCAGATTCAGATTCTCATAATTTCTGAAATTTTTTAGTTTTAAGGAATTAATCTTCAATTTTTATTTCTTCCCCATCAAATGTTACGATATCTCCGCCGTATAATTTTCTTCCACGTCGGGTATCAATCTCCCCATTCACAGCAACAAGTCCGCTCAAAATCACTTCTTTTGCTTCCACACCGGATTCAACAAGACCAGCTGCCTTCAGTGCCTGTCCCAATTTAATAAATTCTTCTCTTAATTTAATTACTTCCATGTTAACTTTTCCGTTTCTAATTATAATTTAATTATATTATTCTTAAATGTCTGTCAAACTTTTTTCTAGATAGAATTAAAGTTTACAGGAAGAATCAAATAAATAAAACTTTCTGATTCATCTTTAATAAAGCAAGGTGCTTTCGCATTCATAAGATAAAGATCTACTTCTTCATCATCAATTACCCTGAGCGCATCAATAAGGAATTTTGGATTAAATCCAATCATCAGATCTTTTCCTTCTTTTGTGATAAAGATTTCTTCATCCATAGAACCAATCTGAGATTTGATCTTAAGCTGCATGATCTCATCACCAATTGTAATGATGATTGGTTTCTTATCTCCTTCTTTTATCAGAAGTGTTGCTCTGTCGATACAATTTAATAATTCTTTTTTATTGATTCTTACTTTTGTCTCATAATCACTGGAAAGCATCTGGTCAATTCTAAAGTATTCTCCTTCGATCAGCCTTGATACAACAACTGTCTTATCAAATTCAAATACAATATGATTCTTCGTATAATAAATACATACATCGCTGTCAGCTTCACCGGAAAGAATCTTACTGATCTCAATCAATGTTTTTCCTGGAACTATAATCTTCTTGTGATCATATGAATCCTTTAACTCAATTTTTCTGATAGAAATTCTATGGCCGTCAAGAGAAACAACTCTTAAATAATTATCTTTGATTTCAAATAATTCGCCTGTCATCAATTTGTTACTATCATTATCAGCAATAGAAAAGATTGTCTGTCTGATAGTCTCTTTCAAAGTAAACTGAGAAATGCTGATCGTTTCTTCTTTATCGATTACCGGTAAATAAGTGAAATCTGTTCCTGATTTACCGGTAATATTAAATTTTGATTTTTCGCATATAATCGTTGTCTGGAGATTATCATCGGTTTCAATTACAACATCATTATCAGGTAATTTTCTTACAATCTCTGAAAATATTTTTGCATCGATTGCAATCATTCCGTGTTTAATGATTTCTCCTTCTATCTCTGTCTGGATACCAAGTTCCATATCATTAGCAGTAAGTCTAATAACATCCATTGTTGCATCGATCAAGATACATTCCAGGATTGGCATTGTTGTTTTGGAAGGAACTGCTTTAGAAACAATGCTGACACCTTTTACAAGATTGGATTTATTACAAATGATTTTCATGTGTGTATAACTCCTTTCGAATGAAAATTTATATAATATATATAAATGATTTTAGTCTTATTAGTAGTAGGGAATGTGGATATGATGATAACCACTTTAAACCCTTGTATTTACTGAAAAAAATAATGATTATAATTCTGTTCAGTATCTCGTAATAACATGTGGATGAAATGATAATAACTTTTGTCGTTTTTTGTAAAAACAAGTTATCGAAAACTTATCACAGGTTGTCCACATGGTTTTAAACAAGTTATCATAACTTATACAGGATTAATTTTTTTCTTTATAATGTCAATTGTATTAGCCAGTTGTGGATCTACCAGTAAATCATTTTCTATCTTTTCTACTCCATGCTTGATCGTAGAATGATTTTTACCTCCGAGAAGAATACCGATTGACTTTAATGGAACATCTGTCATTTTTCGACAAAGATACATAACGATCTGTCGTGGTAAAGCAATTTCTGCCGGCCTTTTATTACTCTTAATATCAGAAATAGAAACACCTGTGTGTTCTGACACGATATCCAGTATAAGTTCAGGAGTTACCACTCTGTTGTCGTCTGATGATACAATATCCTTCATTGCTTCTGCTGCAAGAGTGATATCGATGACTCTGTTATTCTGTTCAAGACGATAAAGAGCAATCAGTTTATTCAGAGAACCCTCAAGTTCTCGAATATTGTTTTTAACATTTTCTGCAATATACTGAAGTACATCATCCGGAATGTGATAAATATCAAGGTGATCTACTTCTATTTTTTTCTTAAGGATAGCCATACGTGTCTCATAGTCCGGAGCAGACATATCAGCTAAGAGTCCCCATTCGAATCTAGTGCGAAGTCTTGTCTCAAGTGTTTCAATATCCTTAGGTGGACGGTCACTGGAGATGATGATCTGTTTACCGGAATCATGTAAGTGATTAAATGTATGGAAAAATTCTTCCTGTGTACTTTCTTTACCTATAAGAAATTGAATATCGTCAATTAGAAGAACATCAGTATTACGGTATTTTTCTCTGAATTCACTCATAGAAGAATCTTTTGAGTTCTTTAAAGCGTAAATCAATTCATTTGTGAAAGACTCACTCGTAACATAAACAACTTTTTTCTTAGGATTGAAATCAAGAATAAAATGTGCAATGGAATGCATCAGATGAGTTTTACCAAGACCCGGACCACCATAAAGAAACAGTGGGTTATAAACTTCACCTGGAGATTCTGCAACAGCAAGTGATGCTGCGTGTGCAAATTTATTATTATTTCCTACAATAAAAGTGTCGTACGTATATTTAGGATTTAAACCAGCCTTTTCAGCAGCTGTCTTCGTATGTTTTTTTTCGGAATTATTTGTCTGCTGAAGAGATTCTAAGCGATCATCATCCTCTGAAATAAACTCTATTTCATATTCCATACCAGTTGTTTCAGCAATACATACTTTTAATGGAAGTGCATATTTTTTCTTTATATAATCTACACTTGCATTCATATTAACAAGAATATAAACGGTATTATTGATGACATTAAATACTTTAAGAGGCTGAATCCAGGTAGAGAATGATACATTGGACAACTCATGTTCTACACGCAAATGTTCTATTATTTCATTCCATTTTTCTTCTACAATGTTCATTCTAAAATCTCCTAATCTATTTTATCGCATAAAAAACCACTTTCTACTATTCTACATCAAAAAGAATGTTAAGGCAATGAAAAAAACATATAATATGAAGAAACTCATGAAAGAAAAATGCGTGAATTGCTTGACTTATCAAGGTTTTTCGCATATAATGAATCACGGTGTCTTTTGATAATAATGAAAAGAACGGGAAAACCGATGTATAAATATAAGGGAGGTGGATATCAATGAAAATGACATTCCAGCCAAAGAAGAGACAGAGAGCAAAAGTTCATGGTTTCAGATCAAGAATGAGCACTGCAGGCGGAAGAAAAGTTCTCGCAAGCAGAAGAGCAAAAGGAAGAAAACAGTTGTCAGCTTAGGTCGCAATACCAGCGGCCTTTTCTTCTATAAAAAATAGGAGATGAAAGTATGATTTTTTCAGAATCTTTAAAGAAGAATAAAGATTTTAAAAATGTTTACAGTAAAGGAAAATCCTGCGCAAATAAGTGTTTGGTCATGTATATTTTGAAAAATGATCAGGAAAAAAACAGAGTAGGAATTTCTGTAAGTAAAAAAGTAGGAAACAGTATCATAAGACATCGCTTGACAAGATTGATCAGAGAGAGCTATCGATTGAATGAAGAAAGATTTTCAAAAGGTTATGACATTGTAGTCATAGCAAGGTATGGAGCAAGAGAAAAAAAATGTCAGGAAATTGAAAAGGCATTGCTTCATTTAGCAAAACTTCATCATATAATCGATGGTCAAATGGAGTTGCATTGAAGTGAAGAAAATATTGATAAAAATGGTAAAGATTTATCAGAAATATTTGTCTCCGCTCAAAGGATATTCAAGTTGTAAATATTATCCTACATGTTCATGTTATGCAGTAGAAGCAATTGAAAGATTTGGTGCTTTAAAGGGAACAAAGATGGCGGTATGGAGAATAATCAGATGCAATCCATTTTCAGCTGGGGGATATGATCCGGTTCCTTGGGAAGAAGACAAACATATCCGCTATGACAGACGGAGGAAATGAATATGACATTATTGACAGCAGCAAACTGGCCAATCGTAGGACAGATTGCAATTGTGTTGGGTAAGGTTATGAGCCTTATTTACAATACATTAGACAGTGTATTGCCAACAGATCATGGCTTGGTTGGATGGTCAATTATTTTGTATACAATCATCGTATACACATTAATGCTTCCAATCACTATCAAACAGCAGAAGACAACAAAACTTACTGCAGTTATTAATCCTGAAGTACAGGAAATTCAGAAAAAGTATAAGAACAAAAAAGATCAGGCTTCTATGATGAAGCAGCAGGAAGAAATCCAGCAGGTATATGACAAATATGGTACATCAATGACAGGAGGATGTTTGCCTTTATTGATCCAAATGCCTCTTTTATTTGCTTTATATCCGGTTATTTATAACATGGAAAGATATGTTCCTGCGATCAAGAATGCAACAGAAGACGTACAGAGATTTTTCACAATCCCTAATATGTCAATGTCGCCGTCGCAGATCATGCATGACAGAAACTCATTTGGAATTTCTGTGGCAGCAATCGTGATTACCTGTATTGCTCTTCCTATTATTTCTGCTCTTACTCAGTATATTAGTATTAAGATTTCACAGTCTTTTACAAATGCTCCTAAGAAAGATAAAAAAGAAGAGAATCCAATGGAAAGTACAATGAAGACAATGAATGTTACAATGCCATTGTTCTCATTGTTTATGGTATATACACTTTCTGCAGGTATTGGTCTGTACTGGATCGTCAGTGCGATTGTCAGATGTGTGCAGATGGTTCTTATCAATAAGCATCTTGAAAAAGTTTCTCTTGATGAAATGATTGAGAAAAATAAAGAAAAAGCTGCCAAGAAGAGAGAAAAACGTGGAGAGAAGGCTGCAAAGATCAATGAGATGGCTCAGTCTAATACGAAGAAACTTTCTTCATCTGCAAAGAAGAATACAGTAAATGCAAATGTAAAAGAAGAAAAACTTCAGAAAGCAGAAACTGCAAGAAACAATGCCAAATCAGGAAGTTTATCATCCAGAGCAAATATGGTTAAAAATTTCAACGATAGTAAAAAATAGTATTCGGGTGTTTAAGGAGGATAATCACTATGAATGAAATTACAGTTTCCGCAAAGACACTTGATGATGCAATAACAGAAGCTCTTATTGAACTTGGTGTAACAAGTGATCAGTTGGAATATGATGTTATCGAAAAAGGAAGTGCCGGATTCTTCGGATTTGGTATGAAACAGGCTGTGATCAAAGCTCGCAGAAAAGTTGTGAAAGAAGAAATCGAAGAACCTGTAATTGATTTTTCAGATGCTGTAAAGGGTGTTATGAAAGAAAACAGGAAAGAAGAGCATCACAAGGAAAATAAGAAAAATCACAACAGAAAAAACAAAGATAAAAATCACAGCAAAAAAAATAAAGAGGCAAAATCAGAGGTTAAATCTGAAGAAAAGAAAGTAACAGCAAAGAAAGTAGAATCTATTAAAGAAGAAAAAAAGGAAGTCAAGAAAGAGGAAGTTCAGAAAGAAGTTCCTGCAAAAAAAGAAATCGAGCTTGCAAAAGTAGAAGAAGCTACGATCAAAGCGTGTGAAGAATTCCTTTTGAATGTTATGAAAGCCATGGATTTAGAGGTAGAGATTGAATCATGTATCGACGAAGAGGGTGCACTCAGTATTGAACTTAAAGGTGCGAACATGGGCATTCTGATCGGAAAACGTGGACAGACTCTTGATTCTCTTCAGTATCTTACAAACCGTGTGGCAAACAAAATGCAGGATGGTTATGTAAGAGTAAAACTTGATACGGAGGATTATAGAAGAAGAAGAAAAGATACACTTGAAAATCTTGCAAAGAATATCGCACATAAAGTGAAAAGAACAAGAAGAAGCGTATCTCTTGAACCAATGAATCCATATGAAAGAAGAATCATTCATTCAGCTCTTCAGGGAGATCGTTCTGTTACGACACATAGTGAAGGAGAAGAACCATACAGAAGAGTGGTTGTTACATTGGTAAGAAATAAATAATAACATTTTGGCCTGACGATGATTCGTCAGGCCTTTTCATTTTATTATGGTAAATGTTCATTTTGCTTCCGGGACGTATGTGTGATATGATATAATGAGCCTTGCGGAGATGTTCGCTTGCGGACATCGACATAAGGCGAAAACCACACAGAGACGCTAGTCGACGTGATATATTGATAAGCAGCCATATAAGTATGGAGGGTATTTATGATTTATAAGGAAACAGAGACAATTGCAGCTATTTCTACCGCGGTTACGGAAGCTGGTATCGGTATTGTGCGTATGAGTGGTGACAGGGCAGTTGAGATTGCGGACAAAGTGTATAAAGGAAAGAAAAAGCTGGAAGATTGTGCATCGCATACCATTCATTATGGATATGTTAAGGATGGAGATGAGACCATCGATGAGGTACTTGTCATGCTTATGAAAGGACCGCGAAGCTTTACAGGAGAAGATACGGTTGAGATCAACTGTCACGGCGGAGTATATGTTGTGAAAAAGGTTCTGGAAACCCTGATCAAATATGGAGCAAGACCTGCGGAACCTGGTGAGTTTACAAAGAGGGCATTCTTAAATGGAAGGATGGATCTGTCTCAGGCAGAAGCAGTCATCGACATCATTCAGTCCAAAAATGAATATGCATTAAAGAGTTCCCTAAGCCAGTTAAAAGGTAATATTAAGAATAAAATTTGTGATATTAGAAATAAAATCATTTACCATACTGCTTTTATAGAGACTGCTTTGGATGACCCTGAGCACATCAGTGTGGATGGATACGGAGATACACTGAGAGTGGCAGTGGACGAACTTCTGTCAGAGCTGAAAGAATTGATCGATTCTTCGGACAATGGAAGAGTAATCAAAGAAGGCATTAATACTGTGATTGTCGGTAAACCTAATGCAGGAAAATCTTCTTTATTAAATGCTCTTTTGGGTGAGGAGCGTGCAATTGTGACGGATATTGCAGGAACAACGAGAGATGTTTTGGAAGAAAATATCAGGTTACAGGGTATTTCATTGAATATTATGGATACTGCAGGAATTCGCGATACAGAAGATATCATCGAAAAGATTGGGGTAGATAAGGCAATCAGCTATGCAAAGGATGCGGATCTGATCATTTATGTCATAGATGCTTCTGTCGATTTGGATGATAATGATTATGAGATTTTAAAACTTTTGCAGGAAAAGCAGTCAATTATTCTTTTAAATAAGTCTGATTTAACGATGATTCTTGGAAAAAAAGAGATTAGAGAGGCTTATTTTGCAGGAAATCCTGCAAAAGAAACTTTTGAGATTCCTGTTATTGAAATATCTGTAAAGAATGGAAAAGGAATCAAAGAGTTGGAAAATGTATTGAAGGAAATGTTTTATCATGGAAATTTATCTTTTAATACAGAAGTATATATTACAAATATGCGCCACAAGAAAGCTTTGCAGGATGCGTATGACAGTCTTTGCAAAGTAATAGAAAGTATTGATATTGGTATGCCGGAGGATTTTTATTCGATCGATCTTATGGATGCATATGAATCTTTGGGGAATATTACAGGTGAAACGTTAGGAGAAGATTTAGTAAATGAAATTTTCAGCAAATTCTGTATGGGAAAATAAAGATCATTATGATGTTGTTGTAATTGGGGCCGGACATGCCGGCTGTGAGGCAGCGCTTGCATGTGCGAGACTTGGGTATCAGACTGTCATCTTTACAGTTAGTGTAGACAGTATTGCTCTGATGCCATGTAATCCGAATATTGGAGGAAGTTCAAAAGGACATCTTGTGAGAGAATTGGATGCACTTGGCGGAGAGATGGGAAAGGTTATTGATCAGACATTTATTCAGTCAAAAATGTTGAATAAGTCAAAAGGTCCTGCTGTACATTCACTTCGTGCTCAGGCAGATAAGGCGCGTTACAGTCGAACAATGAGAATGGTCCTTGAAAATCAGAAGCGATTGGAGATTAAACAGCAGGAAGTTGTAGAAATTCTCACTCATGAAACAGTAGATGAACAGGGCAATAAAAAGCACAAAGTGAAAGGTGTTCAGACCTATTCCGGTGCTGTTTATAAATGTAAGGCAGTTATTTTATGTACCGGTACCTATCTGAAAGCAAGATGTATCTATGGAGATGTAAGCATGAATACCGGTCCAAATGGACTCCAGGCAGCAAATTATCTCACAGAAAGTCTGAAGAATCTGGGGATTAAGATGTACCGATTTAAGACAGGAACTCCTGCAAGGATTGACAGGAATAGTGTGGACTTTAGTAAAATGGAAGAACAGTTTGGAGATGAAAGAGTCGTCCCTTTCTCATTTACAACAAATCCAGAAGATGTTCAGATCGATCAGGCATCATGCTGGCTTACTTATACAAATGAAAAAACACATGAGATTATTAGAAATAATCTTGACAGATCACCGTTATTTTCAGGAATGATCGAGGGGACAGGCCCAAGGTATTGTCCATCAATCGAAGATAAAGTTGTAAAATTTGCAGATAAAAACAGACATCAGGTATTTATTGAACCGGAAGGGCTTGAAACAAATGAAATGTATATTGGCGGAATGTCAAGTTCACTTCCGGAAGATGTACAATATGAAATGTACCGTTCTGTACCGGGTCTTGAAAATGTGAAGATTGTCAGAAATGCATATGCAATTGAATATGATTGTATTGATGCAAGACAATTAAAGCCAACACTTGAATTCAGAAATATCGATGGACTATTTAGTGGCGGACAATT
The DNA here is from genome assembly GCA_030526265.1 of Eubacteriales bacterium. GTDB lineage: Bacteria > Bacillota > Clostridia > Lachnospirales > Lachnospiraceae > Claveliimonas. The sequence continues at coordinate 18,394 of JAUNDE010000024.1, forward strand.
CAATGGAAGCTCCGGATATGAAGAAGCTGCAGCTCAGGGCCTTATTGCCGGAATTAATGCATCAAGAAAACTGGACGGAAAAGATGGAATCATCATTGACAGGTCAGAAGGATATATCGGTGTGTTGATTGATGATCTTGTTACGAAAGAAAGTAATGAACCATATCGCATGATGACTTCCAGAGCAGAATATAGATTATTGTTAAGACAGGATAATGCAGACCAGCGTTTGACTCCAATTGGATATAAAGCAGGTCTTATTGACGAAAAAAGATATCAAAAACTTCTTACGAAAATTAAATGTATCAAATCTGAGATAGAACGTCTTTCGCATGTACATGTTGGAACGTCAAAAGAAGTACAGGAATTTTTGGAAAGGAATGGAAGTACCCCTTTAACATCCGGTATTTCATTAAAAGAATTGGTAAGGAGACCGGAAATTTCATATCATATGATAGAACAGTTTGATAAAGATAGACCGGAATTACCTGCAGATTTAAAAGAAGAAATTGAGGAGCAGATTGATATCAGCATTAAATACGAAGGTTACATCAATAGACAGATGCGCCAGGTAGAACAGTTTAAAAAGCTTGAAAACAAAAAAATACCTGAAGATATGGATTACGATGCAGTGAAGAGTCTAAGAATCGAGGCTGTTCAGAAATTGAAAGAATATCGACCGATATCGATCGGTCAGGCATCGAGAATATCGGGTGTATCTCCGGCAGATATTTCTGTGCTGCTTGTATATTTAGGAGGAAGATAATGAGTCAAATCTTTGATGAGATGATTAGAGAGTTAAATATTGAAGTGACTGATCAAATGAAACAGCAATTTGATAAATATTATGAATTGCTTGTTGAATGGAATAAAGTTATGAATCTTACCGGAATTACAGAATATGAAGAAGTAAACAGTAAACATTTTGTTGACAGTATTTCTATTGTAAAAGCAATTGATGTGAATTCAGTAGAATCTGTGATCGATATCGGAACAGGAGCAGGTTTTCCTGGAATTCCATTAAAAATAGTTTTTCCTCATTTGAAAGTTACACTTTTAGATTCTTTGAATAAACGTATTAAATTCCTGAATACTGTGATTGATGAACTTGGATTAGAAGATATATGCACAATACATGGAAGAGCTGAAGATTTTGCTAAAAAAGTTGAATATAGAGAAAAATATGACCTCTGCGTTTCACGTGCAGTTGCAAATCTATCCACACTTTCTGAATATTGTCTTCCATATGTAATGGTAAATGGTTCTTTTATACCTTATAAGTCAGGGGATATTGATAAAGAATTAAATGATTCAAAAAATGCAGTGAAAATTCTTGGCGGTAGGATCGAAGATATTGTGAAGTTTCAATTACCTGGTACAGATATTGGAAGATCATTTGTGAAAATTAAAAAGGTGAAGAATACAGGCAGGAAATTTCCAAGAAAAGCTGGATTGCCGTCGAAGGAACCGCTGAAGTAGAATAAGAGGCAGTTGATCTGTTATGATCAACTGCTTTTCTTGCATTTTTGCAGAGATATATTATTTATTTGATATAAGAGTGTTCTGGATATATTTTTTACTCTGATCAATGGTTTTACGTGAAATTATTTTTTGTATATTAGATTTTTTATTATAAAAATGATATATTCTAAAACATGCGTAAAAAGCAGTTGATTTTAGATAAGTTGTCTTCCTTGTTTTTCTGAGTCGTATATAGATTCTCAGTTTCAAAACTCGCACAGGAGTGCTCGGACAGTTGAAACTGAGAATCACTATACTCGAAGAACTGCGTCAGACTACCGATTATCTTAAATCAGCTGCTTTTCTTGCATTTTTGCGGAGATATATTATTTGTTTGATATAAGAGTGTTCTGGATATATTTTTACTATAATCAAATGTTTCACGTGAAACATTTATATATGTGCTATTATTTTAAAATTACTGTAGATTGTTTTGTGCATCACACTCCTACGATCAAGACTGATATTCGCATATCAAGATATTATGAATCTACCTTTATACTAACATCAGGGCGGATTTAAAAATTTAAAACAGTTATGAGTAAAATTATGTAGGCTTAACCTTTCTAACCTGAATATCAATACATTATTTTAAAATTTATAAAAAATGTTTCACGTGAAACATTTTTTGTTTATTACTTTGAAAATGGTTAACACAATAAAATGTCGTTATAAAAAATAATTAAATACCAAGTTCAAAAGGTCTAAACTTACGCCAGAGTTCCTATATAAAAAACATTGAAATATGCCTTGATACAGGTGAAAAAGAGAAATAAATCACTTAATATGTGTAAATCAGGCATTATTTCGTGGAAGAAAGTCCAGAAAAATCCGTGAATAACATGGGTTAGGATAATTAATACAAGTATCTTTATCTCAGTCGAAGAGGAGTCCCTCATCTATAAGTGGTAAGTAATAAGAAATATATCTTAGAGTAAGTTCAATATCTGACTGAGATAAACGCTCCGTGAGGATGTGCAGCGATTCAGAGAAGAAGAACGTCAGTTTAAATAGACCAGAATCACGCTCTAAATCTTATGTACGTTCTATTTGAATATATGAGTAAAAAAATTTAAATTGTAAAAAAGAGAAAGAAAATATAGTTTCCCTTCTTGATACTTTATATAATTAGACATTTCTCCCTCACTGGTAAAAAAACACATAATAACCATATTTGTTGGAAAGAATAATATTAACCTTTACAAAAATGTTTCACGTGAAACATTTTATGTAGATTATAGTTTGGAAAAGTGCTATAATATTCTAGCATAGAAAGGGGAATTAATATGGGAAGAATAATTGCAATCACCAACCAAAAGGGTGGAGTAGGAAAAACTACAACAGCTATTAATCTTTCGGCATGCTTAGCAGAAAAAGGAAAAAAAGTGTTATCAATTGACATGGATCCGCAGGGGAATATGACAAGCGGTCTTGGAGTTGACAAAGATGACATTGAAAAGACAGTTTATGACCTTATTATTGGACAGGCACCGATTGAGGATGTTATTGTAAGAAATGCATTAGAAAATCTGGATGTATTACCGACAGGAATTGATTTGTCTGCAGCTGAAATTGAATTAATTGGTGTTGAAGAAAAAGAATTTATTATCCGGAAAGAAGTACATAGAATAAAAGAATATTATGATTATATTATTATAGATTGCCCTCCGTCATTGAATACGCTTACGATCAATGCAATGACAACAGCGGATAGTGTGATTGTACCGATTCAGTGCGAATACTATGCTCTTGAGGGATTAAGTCAGCTTATGCATACAATTCAGCTTGTTCAGGAAAGATTGAATCCAAATTTGGAGATGGAGGGCGTCGTATTTACAATGTACGATGCGAGAACGAATCTTTCTTTGCAGGTTGTCGAGAATGTTAAGGATAATTTAAATCAGAATATTTATAAAACAATTATTCCTAGAAATATTCGTCTTGCAGAGGCACCAAGTTATGGAATGCCGATTAATTTGTATGATTCAAAATCTGCAGGAGCAGACAGTTATCGTAGACTTGCAGAAGAAGTGATTGAGAGATAGCACATAGGAGGGGTACTATGGCAGTAAAGAAAAAAGGGCTTGGAAAAGGATTGGATATCTTAATTCCTGAAAATAAATCGATTAAAGTAGCTCCAAAGGAGGAAACGAAGCTTCAGGAAAATAAAACAGGTGAAACTATGATGAAAATCAATATGGTTGAACCAAACAGAGAGCAGCCGCGTAAACATTTTGAGGAAGATGCATTGTTAGAACTTGCTGATTCTATTAAACAGTATGGTGTATTACAGCCATTACTTGTAAGAAAAAAAAATGATTACTACGAAATCATTGCGGGTGAAAGAAGGTGGAGAGCCGCAAAGATTGCAGGAGTAAAAGAAATACCTGTAATTATCAAAGATTATACAGAACAGGAAGTTGTTGAAATTGCTTTGATTGAAAATATTCAGAGAGAAAATCTGAATCCAATTGAAGAAGCAATGGCATATAAAAAACTTATTATTGAATTCAAATTGAAACAGGATGAGGTTGCTGAGAGAGTATCGAAGAGCAGAACAGCTGTAACAAACTCCATGCGTCTCCTGAAATTAAATGAAAAAGTTCAACAGATGATCATTGATGATATGATCAGTACTGGACATGCCAGGGCTCTCCTTGCAATCGATGATCCAGAACAGCAGTATATTTTAGCTACCAAAGTTTTTGATGAAAAGCTGAGTGTGCGTGAAACAGAAAAACTGATCAAAGGACTCAAGAGTCCGAAGAAAGAAATAAAAAATCCAAAGACAGATGAACATAAATTTATTTATGATGATTTGGCAGATAAAATGAAAAATGTATTTGGTACAAAAGTAAAAATTGCACCAAAAGGAAATGGAAAAGGAAAAATTGAAATTGAATATTATTCTGACAATGAATTGGAACATGTGTTCGATATGATTATGTCTTTGCGAGAAGGAGAATAATATATGGAAAGTAAGATTTTGATGAAAATGGGCATCGATCCGGCATTTATTTTCTTGTTTTTGCTGGTATTGATCGTAGTTCTATTCGTTTTGTATATCAATGTCAGTCTAAAATATGACAGATTGAAGAAAAGCTATTTTACTTTTATGAAAGGAAAAGATGGTAAGAGTCTTGAAAATAGCTTTGCAGCAAAATTTGCTGAGATGGATTCTTTAATTAAGATTACAAAACAGAATCGTGCAGACGTGAAAGAAATGTATAAGATGACAGAGAACTGTATTCAGAAGTGTGGAATCGTGAAGTATGATGCATTTAACGAAATGGGTGGCAAGCTGAGTTTTGCACTGGCACTTCTGGATAATAACAATACCGGATGGGTATTGAATGCGATGCATAGCAGAGAAGGCTGTTATACTTATATGAAAGAAATCCTGAAAGGTGAAAGTTATGTAGAGCTTTCGGAAGAAGAAGCAGCTGCATTGGACCGTGCAATTTATAAAGATGATTATGAAACGGAAGAATAATTTACAATTACCGATATATTTGGTAATATGAGATTTGTAACTGGATGGATGATTCTTATCAGATATTATATATGAAATCAGTTTCTGTTCGTTGAATAAAATGAACAGACAAATATAGATGAAAGGAATGGCAAGAGAATGTTAGATATTAAATTTGTGAGAAGCAACCCTGATGCGGTAAAGGAAAATATTAAAAAGAAATTTCAGGATGAGAAACTTCCGCTTGTAGATGAAGTGATCGAATTGGACAAGAAAAACAGAGATATCAAGCAGGAAGTAGAAGCTTTACGTGCAGAAAGAAATAAAATCTCAAAACAGATCGGTGCTTGTATGGCACAGGGCAAAAAAGAAGAAGCTGAAGAATTAAAGAGACAGGTAAAGGCAAACGCTGACAGAGTAGAAGAACTTTCGAATGAAGAGAAAGAAGTAGAAGCTCAGATCAAAAAGATCATGATGACAATTCCAAACATCATTGATCCGTCTGTGCCAATTGGTAAAGATGACAGCGAAAATGTTGAAATTCAGAAATATGGAGAGCCGGTTGTTCCTGAATTTGAAGTTCCATACCACACAGAAATTATGGAAAAATTCAATGGTATCGACCTCGAAGCAGCAGGAAAAGTAGCAGGTAATGGATTCTACTATCTTATGGGAGATATCGCAAGACTGCACTCAGCAGTGATCAGCTACGCCCGTGATTTCATGATTGACAGAGGATTTACTTACTGCATTCCACCTTTCATGATCCGCAGCAACGTAGTTACAGGTGTAATGAGCTTTGCTGAAATGGATTCTATGATGTACAAGATTGAGGGAGAAGATCTCTATCTCATCGGAACAAGCGAGCATTCCATGATCGGTAAATTCATTGATACAATGATCGATGAAGACAAGCTCCCACAGACACTTACAAGTTATTCACCATGCTTCCGTAAAGAAAAAGGAGCACATGGTATTGAAGAACGTGGTGTATACAGAATTCACCAGTTCGAGAAACAGGAAATGATCGTTGTATGTAAGCCAGAAGATAGTATGAAATGGTATGATATTATGTGGCAGAATACCGTTGATCTCTTCAGTTCACTTGATATTCCGGTACGTACTCTGGAATGCTGTTCAGGCGACCTGGCAGATCTGAAGGTGAAATCCTGTGATGTTGAGGCATGGTCACCAAGACAGCAGAAATACTTCGAAGTAGGAAGCTGTTCGAACCTCGGAGATGCTCAGGCAAGAAGACTTGGTATTAGAGTAAAAGGTGCAGATTCTAAATATTTTGCTCACACATTGAACAATACTGTAGTTGCACCACCAAGAATGCTGATCGCATTCCTCGAGAACAACCTTCAGGCAGATGGTTCTGTAAGAATTCCGGAAGTACTTCGTCCATACATGGGTGGAAAAGAAAAACTCGAGTGTAAATAATTGCAAGAACAGTAAATATAAGATGTTGATTTAAAACCTTTTGCCGGATCTTCCGGTAAAAGGTTTTTGCAATGTCATTTTATTGTGATCATTGTGAGTTTCACATGATCTTTGGTTTGAAGGAATATGACAGGAGGATCTGGTTAAACCGGAAACGATTATGAAGTATTTAAAACAGTTTTTTATTATTTTGGCAATCTCCTGTGTTGGAGAGCTGATCAGCCATATGATACCACTGCCCATACCTGCCGGAATATATGGAATCGTGATCTTGTTCGCCGGGCTTGTGACAAAGATAATTCCATATGAATCCGTGAAGGATGCGGGGCATTTTCTTGTGGAAATCATGCCGGTTATGTTCATTCCGGCTGCAGTTGGACTGATCGAATCGTGGGGACTGATCCGTGCTTCATGGATCCAGTATTGTGTTATCACAGTTGTGACAACAATTGTCGTTATGGCAGTGGCTGGCCTTGTGACACAGGCTGTTGCGAGGAAAGGAGGAAGCAAAAATGAATGATTTTTTTGCAGAATCCGTTTTTTTTGGAGCGTTCTTAAGTTTATTCTTTTATGAAGTCGGATTATATTGTAAGAAAAAATGGAAAGCAGCAATTTTAAATCCGCTTCTGATCGCGATCATTCTTACGATCGTTGTCCTCATCGTCTGTAAAATACCATATGATGTATATTATTCAGGTGCCAGATATATCAGCTATCTTTTGACACCGGCAACGATCTGTCTGGCGATTCCGCTCTATGAGCAGTTCGAACTGTTGAAAAAAAACCGGGTTGCGATCCTTGCAGGAATTGTATCAGGTGTAATCACAACGATGGTTCTGATTCTTGTATTTGCGGTCATGTTCCGTTTTAGTCATGAAGAATATGTAACATTTCTTCCGAAGTCGATTACGACGGCGATAGGAATGGGAGTGTCGGAAAAGCTTGGAGGATATGTATCGATCACAGTTGCGGTGATCATCATAACAGGCGTGCTTGGAAATATTCTTGCAGAACCGGTATGTAAGATTTTTAAAATAACAGACCCTATCGCAAAAGGAATTGGAATCGGAAGTGCTTCTCACGCGATCGGTACAGCGAGGGCGATGGAAATGGGAGAAGTAGAAGGAGCGATGAGCGGACTTTCCATTGCAGTTTCCGGAATATTAACTGTTTTCATCTCGATACTGTTTTCCGCACTGTATTAACAAAATACATAAAAAAGTTTATAGAAAAGGGAGGAACAAAAGATGATTCAGGATATTTATCCACACAAATTACATAACGAATATGACAAAGATATCGTGCCTTGCAAGGATGACATCGTTCTTTGCTTCGATGGTGTAAATGTGCTTGTAAAACTTGATGGGAAAATGATTTTTCCTAAGGTTTCAGACTTTGAAGAAGAAACAGAATTTACATATTTGTTCAAGCTGGATGATCAGCCATATTTTCTGTTGAGAGATACAGACCGTATCATAAAACATGTCGGTGAAGAGAATGAGGCAGTGATCGAAAGTGAGAAACTGAAAGAGTTCGAGCTGATCGAAGCCAGATCGATTCGTTATAAGGGAATCGGAGAAAAGCATGAGATCTTTGCTTTATATACCGGAAAGCATCTTGCAGACTGGTATCGGGATATGAAGTTCTGTGGAAGATGTGGCGCAAAGATGGTACATGCCAAGACGGAGCGTGCGATGAAATGTACTTGCTGTAATTACAGAGCATATCCAAGAATTATGCCTGCCGTTATCGTCGCTGTAAGAAACGGAGACCGAATCCTTCTTACAAAATACCGCAAAGGAATCAATTACTATGCATTGATCGCCGGATTTACAGAAATCGGAGAGACTCTGGAAGAGACAGTTCAGCGTGAAGTAATGGAAGAAGCAGGAATACGCGTGAAAAATATTCATTATTATAAATCTCAGCCATGGGCGACTGCAAATGATATTTTGATGGGATTCTACTGTGATGTAGATGGTGACGATACGATTCAAATGGATCGGAATGAATTGAAATTTGCAGAATGGGTGGAACGAGATAAGATCGAGCTTCAGCCGGACGACTTCAGTTTGACAAATGAAATGATGACAATGTTTAAGAAAGGTTTGAAATAATGTTATTAAGTATCTCGCTGATTCTTATCATTGGAATGTCTGCAGGATGGATCTGTAAGAAAATAAAACTTCCAAGTCTGATCGGAATGTTAGCTACGGGAATCATTCTGGGTCCATATGTTCTGAATTTACTGGATGCGAGTATTTTGGGAATATCGGCAGAGCTTCGGAAAATTGCACTCATTATCATTCTCACGAGAGCAGGTCTTGGATTGGACCTGTCAGGATTAAAGAAATTAGGAAGACCGGCAGTGATGATGTGTTTTGTGCCTGCAAGCTTTGAACTGATCGGAATTATTTTACTGGCACCGAGGCTTATGGGACTAACCGTTTTAGAATCAGCGATCCTGGGAGCAGTTCTTGCGGCAGTTTCACCGGCGGTCGTTGTCCCGAGAATGGTAAAACTGATGGATGAAGGATATGGAGTCAAGGAAGGGATTCCACAGTTGATTCTTGCAGGTGCGTCGGTGGATGATGTATATGTGATCGTATTGTTTTCTACGTTCATTGGCATGATGCAGGGAGAAAGAGCTTCGGTCATCAATTTTATCAATATTCCGGTTTCCATATTTTTAGGCATTGCAATTGGATTGTTACTTGGAATCTCGTTGGCATACTATTTTCAAAGAGTGCATATAAGAGATACGTCTAAGGTGCTGATCATTTTAAGTATTTCGTTCTTACTTGTTGTCATAGAGGATAGTCTTGCGACACCGATCACATTTTCCGCATTGATCGCGATCATGTTTATCGGAATCGGATTACAGAGAAAAAGAGCCGTTGTTTCGAAGAGACTATCTCTGAAATATGGGAAACTCTGGGTGGCAGCGGAAGTATTCCTGTTCGTACTGGTAGGTGCAACCGTAAATATCAATTATATCGGTAAAGTTGGATTGAAGGCAATTGTATTGATCATCGGTGCGCTGGTATTCCGAATGCTTGGTGTATTTGTCTGTCTGATTGGAACAAGCCTTAACGGAAAAGAAAGGCTGTTCGCAATGATGGCATATACGCCAAAGGCAACCGTTCAGGCTGCAATAGGAGGAATTCCACTTTCGCTCAGATTTGCCTGTGGCGATACGATTCTTACAGTGGCCGTGCTGGCAATCGTTCTTACGGCTCCGCTTGGAGCGTTTGCGATCGATCTGTCATATAAGAAGGTGTTGAAGAAATAAACCTGTTGCTATTTCTCAAATACGACCACGCCGCATTCGTAAGGATGGTCGTAAAACACCGTTTCTTTTCCTTTGGATCGATATAACAGGATTTTCAGGATAATCAGGAAGTCGCCTCCGCCAGAAATGATCATCAGCTCTGCAAGGAAAAATAACAGTAAATGATTGGTCACTACCGCAATCACCGCAGTACCGGCTCCCAGAACCAGTGTAGGCATTGCTCCACCTAATATGTATTGCCACTTTTTCATCGGTTCCGAGCAGGTGCAGTATGGTGTCAAAGCCGCCCAGACAACACCGAATTCTATCGAACGAAAGTGGTTTTCGGAAAAGATCCCCCAGACAAGCCCGTGGATCAGTTCGTGTAATACGATCAAAACGAGGAGAAGCGGGAGAAGTAGTATGCTGGACCATGAGGAGAGTTCCAGCATACCGGTACGATTAATCGTAAAATATATCACAGCAGTCAAAACAGAAAATGGCAGCATTATGATGAGCGCCCCGATATTTGCCTGCAAAATGCCGATGGTAAGCGGAGTTTCTTTATACCCGTTCTGTTGCATCTTCTCTCTAAGTATTTCAAATTGTTCTTTGCGCCTTAATTCTTTTTCGGTCAGTTTTCTTTCCTTTTTATTCATCATTAATCTCCTATAGAAGGGCAGTATCCGGTATGCCGCTCCCTCCACTTTAACATAAAAATTTTCTCCAGCTCTAATAATACCACATTCCACGATAAGCATATGTATTTTTCAACAAAATCAAAACAAAAAGACCCTGACAACCAATCTTTCAACTGGTCATCAGAGCCTTTCATCATTCCAAATTCAACTCATGTTTTCACATGCTTCTCAATTTAGAAATCCATATTCATCTTTTCTCAAAAACAGTGCCCTACTTTTTCAGCGATAGCTGCCTGTGAGGTTTTGAGTGATTGGCAGGACACTACAATAATCTGAGAATTATTGTATTTTTTCTTGAAATTCTTCAATAGAATTCGCTTTTGCAGCTAATTTAAACCAGTAATTTATAACTTCCAGATCTTTTTCAGACATAATTTTTGTCTGCAGTTCTTCCGGAATTTCTCCTAAATCTTTTAATAATTCGATGATCGATTCAGTTTTTCCTCGCAAAATGCCTTGTGATAATCCCTGCGAAAGTCCTCCTTCAAACTCTTCTTTGCGTATTAACTCTTCTCTTGCTTCCCACGTAAAATCAAGATGTGTCACTTTCTTCACCTCGTCTTTCCTGGTTCTGAAAAAATCTTCCAATATGTGATGGTTGATACAGTCTTCTATTGCATCATCCAGTGCCTCTTCCAGATTCATTTTCTTCCTTTGGTTTACTCTTACCTTTTCTACAAAGTAAGTATATCCATCCAGCACTATCGATTTTCTTTTCAATCCCTGATTATGCTCCGGATTGATATTATATACCTTACAGATTAGTTCCATTTGCGGTTCGTCTGTCTTATGATGGAACGCATCGGATAATTTCATTTCTTCATATTCTGGTCGTTTTTCACTTCCGTTATAGAACACTACAAAATACGGTATTGGAATCCTGATTTGATTTTGACAGAACAAATCTTTCTTTTTTTGTCTGATCCAATCCTCGATCGCATTCATAAAATAGATTGCAAATCGAAGCGGAATATTGGGATTGTATGTCGATTGATGCTCATAAAAACTAACATTCATATCAATCATAAATGA
>JAUNDE010000002.1:0-76752 GCA_030526265.1 Eubacteriales bacterium
TGGTGGCAGAAATATTTTTATTTTTTTAATTGTCTACTTGACGGGAAGCAGTTCAAAATTGAAATGTGAAATTTCTTTTTATACGCTAAGCGTAAACTTTTTATTTAGATTTTTTTCTGACCAAAATTATAATCGCCGCACCTGAAAGTGCCAGAAGTGCCATCATAATCATAAGTAGAGACTGATCTCCTGTCCGCGGAGTGCTGTTTGTCTTTTCCGGTGAAGCTGCTGTTACCGCGCCTCCATTCTGACCTTCCTGACCCGGCTTTGCTGTTCCTGCACTTCCCCCGCCTGTGCCCGGATTAGGGTCTTGCGGTGTTTCACCGGTACCGGTGTTTCCTGTGGGTTCAGTTCCTACAGAATACGCTGCCATCGTACCGCTCACTTCGAATGCTGTAAGAAGAATCGGTGTTCCAGACGGTGAACTCGCACTGTTGATAAAGTACAGTCCCTCCGGTGCGATGTCGCTTTTCAGAGAGTTCGCAGCCGCTTCGGACGGATCCTCTGCAAAATCTCTGCTGTTAATATAATTCACATACTGCGGATTCATCGGATCTGAGATGTTATACACCATGATTCCGCCAATTCGCTCCAGTGCAATAAATGCATAGATTGTTCCGTCTACAGTTCCTACCACTACACTCTCCGGCTCCGGTCCCTTCTTCTGGGAACGGCTGTCGAAGTCATTATCATCATTGGATGCGTTGAAGTAAGATGGGAGATAATCTGCCGTCTTCTTTTCAAAATCATTGGCACTGTCATAAACCTGTGTCATTCCGCCATCCGTCATCTGATAGATGGAGAAAGAACGTCCGCCAAACATAACATTTTTTCCTGAAGGAAGTCCGTCCGTCACAGCCGGATCAATGACTCTGACCTTATTGGTCTCCTGATCATCAGAAAACTTTATAAGCTTTTGCTTCGCTTCATTTGCATAATCGCCCCACTCACGGGCATCCCCCTCATTAGCAGTCAGAAGATACGTGGTTCCGCCTGCCTGATACAGGGCGATTCCATCCGGCATATAAGCTGCCACGGTGTCCACGTAAGTATCAGGTTTGTATTCTCCATCATCTTCCACATCTGCCGCATTCTTCGGATCACTCAGATCCTTATACCCCAAAGAATAAATGCCTTCATATGTCTTTGTTCTCAGATTCAGCACCGCAATCGCATTCGCCTCCTGCAGAGCAATATACGCTTTGGTGTTATCTGCTGCAATATACTCAGGCTCCAGATCAAAGGAAGGTGCAACATCTTTGGCAAGGATTATTCCTTGCTCAACCAGTTTTCCTCTCTGGCTGTCAAACTCATCAAAGTAGATGTTCTCAGATACACTTGTGGAAAAGTCATTCTCATTCAGCGTAATAATTGTAACAGAACCTTTTGGATCTGTATCGGTACTTCCAAGCCCTCCGTATCTTGGCTCACCCTCATTGGCTGTCAGAATCTTTGTACCGTCCGGTGTAAAGGTAAAGGTCACCATATCCGGCTGACATCCTGCCGGAAGTAAAGCCAGAAGGTTCCCGTCCAGGTCGAGAATTGCAACTTTTCCATCCTTCATATAGTCTGCTTCCTGAAGCGCTACAGCCACAATACCAAGATCTGAATTTACAGAAACAGAGGTCATATCTCCGTATGCAAATGTGCTATCCTTTGCCTCCACAAGCGCTTTGACATCAAGAGAAGTTGCTGTCAGATCGGTTCCTGTCTTTCCTGTTACCGGATCCAGTGAAATAATATCCAGCTTTCCGGTTGCTCCATTTACCACCCATGCATGGTTATTTTTTTTATCATAACTAACGATTTCGGCTACTCCGCCATCCGGATTGGAAACGCCCGTCACATAAGAGCCCAGTTTCTTTAACGGAAGTGCATTTCCATTTTCGAAGCCGTCCATCTTCAGAGTAAAGCCCTGTCCGACACAAATCTCAACTGTAAGGGTTGCAGAATCATATGTAGTATCTTCCGCAGCAGTAATGGTAATTACTGCCTTTCCGCCCTTCTTTGCTGTCACCGTACCATCTGAACTGACAGAGGCAACGGCTTCATTGCTACTTTCATATGTAAGCGCTGTCTGGGCAGATGCACCAAGATTAATTGTATCCTCCGGATTCATCTCCACCGGGCTGGTAATACCGATTCCAAGAGTAATGGTCTGGGACAGTTTTCCACCATATGTACCCTTGTGTGGTCCTTCATCCGCAGATACTGTCTTACTGTAATCTACGGGAGCCGAATCTGCCGCATTGTCATTAGTGTCTGCAAAAGCCGTTCTTCTGATACTCTTTTTCTTAGACTGAATGTCTTCATATGCTCCTTCGTATGCAATCGGAGCCTGCACATCTGTACCGTCATTCCCCTGTGCCGCCAGACAATCCACATAATCCGCATTATTCACATGGTCAGTTCTTTCTAAAACATTTCCGGAAAAATCCTCATCAAGCAATGTATTATTATTCACCAGCACCACTGAAAATCCCTTATTGTGGATACTTAAGTTCCACTCCTGATTTCCTTCAGGAACAATATGCTTTACATTTGTCGTATCAGCTACCGCACCGCAGCGGATCAGGTAATAGTCCTCTGCCCCAATCCACCCAGTGAGTTCAAGCTTCTGCCATGTATTCGGCTGTCCTGCAATTACTCCGCTTTCGCTGGGCTTGTACTGAACTGACCAGCCGGTCAGATTAATCGGATTATCTGTAGGATTATACAGCTCGATAAAGCTGTGGCTTGCATATCCATCAGTGGAACCGCCATACACCTGATTGACAATGACATGATCCACGCCGGTTCCCGGCTCATCCGCTAATACATACTCTGCCGGAATCAGTGTAATCACCATTACCACCGCAATTACAGCAGTTAATACTCTTTTTAATTTATTCATCTGCTTCTTCATGTCTATACCGCCTCCCGAATATTGCTCTTCTTCACAGCAATCTCAACCAGATTCACACAACTGTTACCCATCCTGTCAATATCAAGAAGAAGATTGCTGAATGCCGATGTCATAGCTGCGCTGCATTTCTTTTTTCCAATACGTTCAATATGAGCTCTTCTCATGTTATCATCCAACTGCATAACATCCTCTTTCTTCTTCTCAATATCCTTAACTTTGATATCTGCATCGCCTTTGATGGCCTGCATAGCCTCTGTATACATTTCAAGAACCATACCAACTGCAGTGCGGATATCCTTCAGCGCTTCCTTAGAATACCTGTCGTTATTTGATGTCTGCGTCATAATATTTTCGGAAATACTGTGACAGAGTCCTCCGATTCTATCCACATCGCACAGTACATACATCAGACCTGCGCTTTCTGCTGCCTGCTCCTCCGTCAATACACCCTCTGCAAATACTGCCGCAAGATACTCATTAATACTCTGAGTCAGTGCCGATTCAATCTCAGACTGGCCAGCAATCTTATCCAGTACCAAAGTCTCTTCTTTTCGATTAACATCTTTCACTGCTGAAAGCATATCTTCTACCAATTCACTGCATCGAATCACTTCTTTATTGACAAGCTGAAGAGCAGCAGCCGGCTGTCCGATCAGTTTATCATCAAGATACATCGGTGCGGACGGAAGAAGCTGCATCTTTTCCTGTTTATCCGGAACAACCTTCATAACAATCTTCACCATAATCGGAATCAGCGGCAGCCAGATTAACGTCATCGTAAGATTAAATCCGGTATGAGCATTGGCAATCTGTCTGGAGATCACATCCACCTCATTTCCCTTTGTAGAAACAGCCTGGATCAAAGTAGCATATGGCTTTACAAACCAAATAAACAGAAATGCACCTGACAGATTGAACATACAGTGAGCAACCGCTGTCCTTTTCGCGTCCCTGCTCTGTCCTACCGATGCCAGTAAAGCCGTAATCGTTGTTCCGATATTATCTCCCAGAAGAATCGGGATAGCTCCTGCAAGACCGATAATACTTGTCACACCGTCAGCACCCGCCTGTGATGCAAAGTTCTGCAAAACTGCAATCGTCGCACTACTGCTCTGTACAACCAACGTCATCATCGTTCCTACCGCGACGCCCAGAATCGGAATATCTGCGACCCTTCCGATCATATCTGTAAAAAACGGACTGGATGCCAGAGGCTTCATCACGCCTCCCATAGTCTCAATTCCCAGGAACAAAAGACCAAACGCAAAAATCGTCTGTCCGATATTTTTTAACTTTTCTGATTTGCAGATAAAATGAAGCAGAAAACCGACAAAGATAAAAACATATATGTAATCAGTAATCTTAAATGCAATAATCTGTGCCGTCATAGTGGTACCAATATTGGCACCCAGAATAATTGAAATTGCCTGCGGCAGTGTCATCAGCCCCGCGCTGACAAATCCAATCGCCATAACCGTTGTCGCACTGCTGCTCTGCAGGACAGCTGTTGTAAGCGCTCCGGCCAGCACTCCCATTACAGGATTTCTTGTAAGCAGGGACAGAATTGCCTTCATCTTTTCTCCCGCTGCTTTCTGAAGGCATTCACTCATCATGTTCATGCCAAAAATAAATACAGCAAGACCTCCCAGAAGTCCAAATACGATTTCTACAGTCTCATTCATATGTATTGTCTCCTTTTTCTCTCTTAGTTTTCTTCAATAACCATTTTTATAGTTACAGAAAAAAGAAGACCCTGCTATCACATTTTCGTAAATGTTATATATAATTCAGGTAAAGCACCTTTCACATGTTCATATGATTTTTTACTTATGTTTTACATTATTGCGGTAGTTTCTTCCCCCATATGCCACTAAAGTAATCATCAGATTAAGCGAAAAATCTGAAGGTAGCTATGGCAAATAAACATGTATCCCTGCAATCGGTGTCACCGGAGTACAGCCTGTACCACTACACCAAATGCACAGGTGTACAGGGCATTTTAAAGGAGCCGGCTTTTCGTGCAACTAAGAGCGACTTTCTAAATGATACCAATGAAATGCTGTATATTTTATCTATAGTTCAGGAAATATTAAAAGAATTTCGAAAGACAGAGTTGAGAAAACTTTTGCAGGAATATTTCTTTCAAACAATTTATGAGCTCAAGAAACGACCTTACTATATTCTGTCTTTCTCAACAGATCCCGACAGTATTACACTTTGGGCAAAATTCGGAGAAAATAATGCAATTATGATATATGCCCTGTTTTTTAAGCAGGAAGAGTTTGCCGCTGAAAAGGAATACCTGAAGCATCTGAAATACGATGTAGATGTATATCTGTCCAAAATCAAACTGCGTTACTAGACATTTGTCTAAGTGGGAATTGTTATTTTTTTGCATATCTGTCATAAAAATGCAATCATTGTCGTATAATTATCAAAAACGTACAGGTATCACATGAAAAACATATTAATCTCTATTCTCCTGCTGCTTTTGTTTGTTATGAGTATCGTCTGTAAAGAAGCTGTAATCACAGGAGCAGCAGAAGGCCTGTTATTATGGTATCAGACATTACTCCCTACATTACTTCCCGTTATGATCCTCACCAAAGTGATCATGCAGACGGATTCTCTTTTTTTGATCTCAAATTTGTTAAGCCCGATATTTCATTTTTTTCCGGGTGTGTCAACATATGCCGGCTTTGCCGTTGTAGCCGGTTTTTTCTGCGGATATCCAACCGGTGCAAAGATTATCGCTGATTTAATTAATTCGAACAAAATAACAGAAAAAGAAGGCAGCTATCTTTTATCCTTCTGTAATAATATCAGTCCGATGTTTATATCCGGATATCTGCTGACGAATTATATCTCCGAAAAATCTCTGCATCTTCCTTTCTTTCTCATATTGCTTACAACACCATTATTATGCAGTCAGTTATTTCGAATCAATCAGAGAAATTACACTTCCCGTTCGAGCCTAGATACAACCGTCAATACAAAGATCAGACTTACCCTAGACGAATGCATGATGGACAGCTTTGAATCAATAGTAATGGTTGGATTATATGTTATGATCTTTTCCATTTTCATAAAATATCTGTCACTCATACCACTTCCGGATTCTCCGCAAAAGACTTTCATTTTTTCTTTGCTTGAAATAACAAATGGATTAAAAGCTGCCCGTACCGCCCACCTGCCGAAGATTATCTCATATTCATATTATGTATTCCTTACTTCTTTTGGAGGAATTTGCGCCATTTTTCAAACTGCATCCATGATCAGGAATACAAATCTTTCCATACTTTCTTATATAATAAAAAAGCTGATTATCGCAATAATAACCAGCTTTGTATGTTATGTGTATTTACTTATGAACTAACCTTCAAAATCAGGATCAATATACTCTTCTTCTACAGGTACTCCGTATTCAGCTTCCATACCTCTGTCAGACTGATCCGGAATCTCAAGTTCAGATCTATTGTTGCGTACCATATCATAACATTCCTGAAGTGAATTAACTAATCCGTCATATTTTGTCGTATAACTATTCAATGTGTGTCCGATAATATTTTCGGCATTTGCAAGCAAATCGTTTGTATACTGCATTGCTCCAATGCGAATATCATTGGCATCGCTTGTCGCATTGTCAAGAATCTGCTGAGCCTGCTCTGTAGCCGCTGTGACAATCTCGTTAGCCTGAGCATATGCCTGCTGCATGATCTCATGTTCACTCACAAGTTCATTTGTCTGAATATGCGCTTCCTGAAGCATACTGTCAGCTTTCGCCTGGGCATCTGCTAATATAGCATCTTTATTTGCAATAATTTTCTGATATCGTTTAATCTCATCAGGTGTCTTCATGCGAAGTTCACGCAGAAGTTCATCCATCTGATCTTTATTAACGATAATTTTTGATGTAGATAATGGCTGAAATTTACAAGAATCAATATATTCTTCAATTTCTTCAATAATCTGTTCAATACGGCTGCTCATAATTTACACTCTCCTTCTTTCTTCCATTTTCTCTAATACTTTCTGTCTGACCAATTCCGGTACAAATTGAGAAATGTCCCCTCCAAAAGTTGCTACCTCCTTCACGATTGTAGAACTCAAATAGGAATATTCAAGACTTGTCGTAAGAAACATTGTTTCCACCTGCTCAGCAAGTTTATGATTTGTCTGTGCCATCTGAATTTCATACTCAAAATCTGTGATAGCACGCAAGCCTCGAACAACGACATCTGCTTGCATACTTTTTGCAAAATCCACTAACAATCCCTCAAAAGGTACAACTTTTACATTATTGAATTCTCTCGATACTTCCTCTATCATTTTAACACGTTCTTCTAAGGAAAACAACGGGCTTTTCGAGTTATTCTTCAATACTCCGACAATTAATTCATCCGCAATTTTCGCAGAACGGCTAATAATATCTAAATGTCCAAATGTGATTGGATCAAAACTACCTGGATAGATTGCTCTCATTTTTTACTCCTTATTTTTCATGTGAATTTAATACTTTTTCATTTTTTATTACTTTATTTCAACGAATATATGCTTATTCGTTTTATATTTTTTTTCTTTAACAAGGCGATATCCCATCGATTCTATGTAATCGAAATTGGTATTGAGAGATGCTTCTATAATAATCAGACCATCTTCATTTAAAATATGCATATCTTTGATACGATCCAGAACGTCTTTCTCAAGCAGATGATCATATGGCGGGTCCATAAATATATAATCAAATTGGTATTTTCCATTCAACTTATACAATGCATTAACAGCATCCATCTGAAGCACAGTTGCATTGTCCGACAATTTTGTATGATTCAGATTCTCCCTGATAACGGCAACCGCTTTCGGATTCTTTTCCACAAAAACAGCTTCCAGAGCACCACGACTTAATGCTTCGATTCCGATCCCACCGCTTCCTGCAAACAAATCCAGAAAATAGCTGTCGCCTATCCATGGATCAATCATGTTAAACAGAGTTTCTTTGATGCGATCTGTTGTCGGTCTCGTGTCAAATCCTTCCAATGTTTTAAGTTGTAATCTTTTCGCACTTCCAGCTATAACACGCATGAACAATCTCCTTACTGATTCTATTTTTTAATTATAAGAATTCACCCGAAAAAAGTCAATCGAAAGAGCCCGAGAATACCCCGGGCTCTTCAGTCACAATACAACTATTATTTGTTTGCCATCTGTTTTTCCTGTTCTTCGATCATTTTTTTGACCATATAACCACCTACTGAACCATTCTGTCTTGAAGTAAGGTCACCGTTATATCCATCACTAAGTGGAACACCAAGTTCACTTGCCACCTCATATTTGAATTTGTCTAATGCACCTTTTGCTTCCGGTACAGCTGTTCTGTTTGATGAACGACTTGCCATTTTATTTTCCTCCTTTTCGTATCTTTCAAATCTTTATCACTGTAACTTCTTTTTTGTTACACTCCTAGTATATGGAGGAATTATAATATTACACTGGCATTTTTTTCTTCATTTTCAAAATAATCCAAATAGTCCGAATTTGTTTTAATCAGCCAGTCAGCTGCTTCATTTGCCTTTTGTAAAATCGATGCATCCTGATAGACGTCACCCAGTTTAAAATCCATCAGTCCACTCTGTCTGATGCCAAAGAGATCTCCTGGTCCTCGTAATTTCAAATCTTCACCAGCAATCTTAAAACCATCATTTGAACTATTTAAGATCTCCAAACGTTTTTTTGTCTCTTTTGATTTTGATCCACTCATAAAAATACAGTACGACTGATATTTTCCCCGCCCAACACGTCCTCTTAACTGATGGAGCTGTGCCAGTCCGAATCGCTCAGCATTTTCAACCATCATCACAGTAGCATTCGGAACATTAATTCCCACTTCGATCACAGTAGTCGAAACAAGAATGTGTATTTCATTTTTACTAAATCGGTTCATGATCTCATCTTTTTCCAGTTGTTTCATCTTCCCGTGCAAATAATCAACGCGAATGGAATCTCCAAGCTCATTCTGCAGCATAGAAGCATAATCTACTACATTTTCAACTTCGAGATGTTCACTCTCTTCCACCATAGGACAAATCACATAACATTGTCTCCCCAGCTTCACCTGTTCGGCAAGAAATCTATATGCTGTCTGTCGATAGGAAGTGTCAACCACACAGTTTTTAATTGGAAGACGATTTGCCGGAAGTTCATCAATTACCGAAATATCGAGATCCCCATAAAGAATGATCGCAAGTGTTCTCGGAATCGGAGTCGCACTCATGACAAGGATATGTGGACAGGTACCCTTTTCAGCAAATGCTTCTCTCTGTTTTACACCAAATCTGTGCTGTTCATCCGTAATGACAAGTGCTAATTTATTGAAAGATACCTTATCCTGGATCAGAGCATGTGTTCCGATAATAATTTGAACTTTTCCTTTCTCAATCCGTTCATAAACCGCTCTCTTTTCCTTCGCTTTCATAGATCCGGTCAAAAGTTCAATCCCAAATGGAATCTGATACTGTTCAAACAGTTCTTTCACTGATTCATAATGCTGTCTTGCCAGTACTTCTGTCGGTGCCATCATTGCTCCCTGGTATCCGCAGCAGGCAACGGTGATCAGAGCAAGTACTGCAACGATCGTCTTACCTGATCCCACATCTCCCTGGACCAATCTTGACATAGAATATTCACTCATCATGTCTGATTCAATTTGCTTCCATACATTCATCTGAGCGTTCGTTAATTGGAAAGGTAAGTGTTTCAAAAAATCATCAACTGTCTCACAATGCTTAATTTGAAAACAATTTTTTAACCGGTCATTTATAGTACGCAGCTTTCGAATTGAGACAATAAATTCCAGGAATTCTTCAAATACAAGCCGTTCTCTCGCATGATACAGAACATCTTTGTCTTCAGGAAAATGTATACCACGTATTGCATAGTTATATTCAGCCAGATGATATCTCATTCTCAATTCTTCCGGAAGTAATTCCTGTTTCAGGTCAAGTGAGTCAATCGCCTGTTTCATTGCTTTTATAATAAGATTATTTGAAACTCCTTTTGTCAGCGTATATTTCGGCTGCAATGTATTTAATTTTGCTTCATATTTTGTACATGGATAAAATATTTCGGGATGCTCTACAACAAGTCCGTCTTTTTTTCGGATCACGAGCCCACGCAATGTAATCTGTTCGCCGTTTAATAAAGTATTTCTTAAAAAAGGCATCCGGAACCATATTGCTTTTATGGTTCCGGATTTATCTCTAATCTGTGCGCTTGTCACTGGCATCTTACGGTTCGGTGACACCTGAACTTTCCCGGTTATGATTCCGGTAATTGTCTGTGTTTCACCCTCAACTAATTCGCTGATAGCAACAGGTTCCTGATATACATCATATCCTCTTGGATAATAACGTATCAGATCACCAACTGTCTTGATCCCTATCTTTAGAAACAGTTTCTCTGTCTTTTCACCGATTCCTTTTAATCCACTGATTCCAGTTCTTTCATTCATATTATTCTACTGCCAATACGTAATAATAAATCGGCTGTCCGCCAAAGTGTGCATCTACATCAACATCTGGATATAGCTCTTCAATCTCAGCAATAAACTTCTCTGCATCAGACTCTTCCACATCTGCTCCATAATATAAACTGATCAACTCAGAGTCTTCATCGACAAGCTGAGCAAGCATGTCTTTTGTTGTTTCCCTGATATCCGTTCCAACCGAGATAATTCCGGCATCACCAATACCCATAATATCGCCTTCATGAATCTCTTTGTCATCGATCTTTGTATCACGGACTGCATATGTTACCTGACCAGTCTTTACAGCCTTAATTGCCTCAAGCATTGTCTCTTCATTAGACTGAACATCAGCATCTGGCATGAAATTGATAATCGCAGTAATTCCCTGTGGTACTGTCTTTGTTGGAATGACAACAATCTCTTTATCTTCAACAAGAGCTTTTGCCTGGTTTGCGGCCAGCACAATATTCTTGTTGTTCGGAAGGATAAAGATTGCATCAGCATTTACTCTGTCAATCGCATTCAGCATATCCTCAGTACTTGGGTTCATTGTCTGTCCACCTTCAATGATGTAATCTGCACCAAGTTCCCTGAAAATCTCATTCATTCCCTCTCCAATGGAAACAGTAATAAATCCCATCGGCTTTCTAGGTTCAGCAGCCTTTTTCTCCTCTTCCTGCTGTTTTGCCAGCTTTTCAGCATCTTTGATCAATTTTTCCTGATGTTCTTCACGCATATTATCAATCTTCATACGGGAAAGCTGTCCAAATGTAAGTGCTTTCTGGATCGCAAGACCCGGGTCGTTTGTATGAACGTGAATCTTAACAACATCATCGTCAGCAACGCATACGATCGAATCACCAATCGATTCAAGATATGACTTGAATTCAATCTCATCAGTATCTGTAAATTCCTTCTCCAAAAGAATAATAAACTCTGTGCAATATCCAAATTTGATATCAGCCTCTGCTTCTTTTGAAATCTTTGTAACAGCCGGACCTGATGATGGCTTGATCGTCGTATAATCTACCTTCTTTCCTAAAAAAGCATCATATGCACCTTTCATAACTTCAACAAGACCCTGTCCACCTGAATCAACAACACCTGCCTCTTTCAGAACAGGCAGCATCTCTGGTGTTTTTGCAAGAACTTCCTCAGCATGGGCGATCAAAGCCGGGATAAACTCTTCAAGATCATCCATTGATTCTGCAAGTTCTGTTGCCTTTTCTGCAACACCTCTTGCTACCGTAAGGATGGTTCCTTCCTTTGGTTTCATAACAGCTTTGTAAGCGGTTTCCTTTGCTCTTACACAAGCCGCTGCAAGAACCTTAACATCAATTTCTTTTACTTCTCTAACACCTTTTGTAAATCCACGAAGCAACTGAGACAAGATAACACCCGAGTTACCTCTTGCTCCACGTAAAGATCCGGATGAAATTGCTTTTGCAAGCATTGACATATCCGGCTCTTCTAAAGAAGCAACCTCTTTCGCTGCAGCCATAATTGTCATAGACATATTTGTACCCGTATCGCCATCCGGTACCGGAAATACATTTAATTCATTGATATATTCTTTCTTCGCTTCAATGTTCTGTGCGCCTGCCAAAAACATTTTGGAAAGCAGTTTCACATTAATTTTCTTCGTCGCCACTTTATAAGCTCCTCCTTATTAACTAATCGATAACTCTTACGCCTTCAACAAAAATGTTAATCTTCTCTACAGGCATACTTGAAAATTCTTCCACTTTATATTTCACGTTACTGATCAAGTTGTCAGTAACTGCCGAAATACTCACTCCATATGCAATGATCACATGAAAATCAAGTTTGATTTTATTATCGTCTGAAATAGAAACTGAAATTCCATGGGTCAGATTCTCTTTTTTCAGAAGTCCATAAATACCGTCTTTCATATTGACAGCAGCCATTCCAACAATTCCAAAGCACTCAACAGCAACCGTTCCGGCATATTTCGCAATTACCTCTGGATTAATTGTGATCACTCCAAAATCTGTACTCATACTTCCTTTCATTCTAAGTCCTCCACTTCTTATATAAAAATACAATAAAATACATTTTTAACATATGTATTATACTCTGTTTTCTTTTTATTTACAACCCTTTTGTAAACCGGTAAAAAAAGCCTGGACTCGAATGAATCCAGGCTTTTCATAACCATTATTAAGCACGCTCAACTTTACCAGCTCTCAAGCAAGAAGTACAAACATACATCTTCTTTGTTGAACCATCTTCAACTTTCACACGAACAGATTTAACATTTGATTTCCACATTTTTGGTGTTTTTCTATTTGAGTGACTTACATTGTTTCCAAAATGAGCACCTTTATCGCAAATAGCACATCTAGCCATGACTGCACCTCCTTAACACTCCGAAATAGTCTGTAACATCGCACAGACTCACAACATAGGTAATTGTATCAGAAGAATCTATTAAATGCAAGCATTATTTCATATTTTTTCTCTTTATTTGCAATAGTATAATTCATATCCAAACAACACACATAAAATTGCAATGACAATTCTAACAAACAAAGTCGGTAAAAGCATGCTTATTACCATTCCAGCGGCAACAAAGAACAAAGCAAATCCTATATCTCTCTTCATATATCTCTCCGCATGGTAACATTGTTATTAAATTATATGCGAAATTTTAAATCGAATTACTATTTTAAATTAATTTTTAAACATCTGCTTCTTCCAATATTTCAGCAACATCTTCTTCTGTCAATTTTTCTTTTCTTGAAGAAAAACGATCCATCACATCAGGAACCAGATCTAAAATCTTTGTGATCGTGTCCTGATTTTTAATATTCACAAGTTTTGTTGTTCCATTCTGAATAACGAGAACTGCACAAGGTGTCATTTTTCCGCCCATACCTCCACAGCTTTTATCCTTTTTGTCTCCACTGAACGCACCGGCTCCAACGCCAAACGAAACATCTACGAGCGGTAAAATGATCGTATCTCCAATATGAATGGCTTCTCCAACTACAGTCTTTGATGTGATCATTCCACCAATTCCCTGAAACAACGATTCAACTGTACCCTTAAAGTTATTCTCTGCCATTGTATAAACCTCCCTGTTTATCATCCTAATTGCAAATGTCTGATATCTTTGTATGACTGCCTTACGCACTTTGAAAGTATCAATTTAATTGCAATATAAACAAAATCCCAAATAAGGATCCTTCCTTTTACCAGACACTTCCCAATCATCTTTTTATTTTGAAAATCCGGCAACACATGAATATTTCCTTCAAAAAAAGGATATATCATACTCAACAAAGCAAGCAGTCTGCCTGTCAGGCTTGGATCGTCAAATCCATACTCAAGATCCAATTCAATTTTTTTAGGCTTAAGACGCTTTATTAAGTGAATTCCTTCTTTTTTCATTTTTCTCAATGCACTTTGATGTATTTCTGAAGAAATGAACTCTGACACAATGTCTTTTTTATCAGATAGTTCTTTTATTTTATCATACAATCGATTCCATGTACATTTGATATTATCGAAAACACTCTTTATTTTACATTTAATTTTTTCAATCGATTCGCGCAATCTCTCAAACCCAGGATCATCTGTTTTATTATTTTCTCTGTCAGCTTGAACGTGTTCTTTATCAAATACATTCCTTTTTTCTTCATCTGGCTGTGAAACTGTTTCCACATCTTTTTCACATATTTGCTGTAAGCAGGATTCTTCCTGATATTTTCCCTGAATATCCTGAATTTCTTTGTCAGGGTTTTCATCATTTTCATGGTCTTCCTGATAGCAGGTTTCCTGCGGATCCACTTTCTCATCTTTGCCTTTCGAATCATCTTTTTCACTTTGTTCTTCATCTTTATCCTTCTCCTTTCCGGAATCTTGATTACTTATTTTTTTCCATGCAATGTGCAGCATATACTCTGCTTTATGGTCTTTATAAATTAAATGCACTCTTATCAGACCAAATAACCAGCGAACTTTTATCAGTCCGTTTATTTCACGGATTCCGTTGCAGTCGCCTTCAGCATGATATTTTACAGGAAGAAATAAAGCAACACAAATAAGCAATACAAGCACCCCAAGTATTACCGCAAGTATAAAGCCTATTATTTTTAAAATTAGTAACAATATATGTAACATGCTTATTTTCCCTGCTCTTTTTTCATAATATAGTCGCGAATGCAGACATCTTTCGTTTCTGCATATACTTCCGCCGCAATTTTTTCAACCAATTCAAAAGCTTCGGACTGGCTTTTTGCAATTCCAACAACAAAGAAATCCTCTGTGGAATAGTTTGACTGAAGCAGGAACAGAGATTGAATAATATCCAGCTGTTCCTCTTCATTCAACGCAAAAGTAATCAGAAACACATTATTCATCATTTTATTTTTTTTCAATTTCGTGATAATCTTTTTGCGTTTTTTTGCAGCGCTATCAGAGAGATAAAGATTTTTATAAAACTTCATACACTTTTCCTTTTAATAATAATAACTGTCAAAAATAGCTTTTGCAACATTTACTGCTTTTGTATTTCCGTTTGATTCCTCAACAATAACACTGATAACCAGCTCAGGATTATCAATATTCGTAAATCCGACAAACCACGAATGAGTCTGATCTGACGATTCCATACTGTATTCTGCAGTTCCCGTCTTACCAGCCGCTGTATAAGACTGTCCACTCAGAACTGAAGCTGTTCCATAATCAACAACACCTTTCATATATTCTTTCAGCTGTGTTGCCTCAGAAAGTGTCATCACTTCATCATATTGCTCCGGTTTTGTCGATGAAACAAGAGTACCTTTATAATTTGTAATAGAATCTACCACATATGGCTTCATTAGAATTCCACCATTTGCAATTGCTGATGTGATAAGAGCCATCTGATATGGACTAACCTGTGTTTTTCCCTGTCCCATTGCAGTCATCATCTTATCCGCCATGGAATCTTTATTTGATAACACAAATTCACTTTTGGACGTTTTGAATTCTCCCGGAAGTTTTTTTCCGATCAAAAGATCTTTCACTGTTTCAGAATACTTATTTACGTCCAGGTTCATACCGATGTTACAGAATGAAGAATTACAGGAATATGCAAATGAGCTTGCTAAATCCTCTGCTCCATGTACAGTATGTCCGGCACACGGAATTGTTGTATCTCCATAAGTTATTTCACCATTACATTCATAATAATAATTAGTATAATCAGAATGCTCTCTCATATACTCAAGTGCAGTCACTATTTTGAATGTTGAACCCGGTGCATAAAGACCCTGTGTTGCTCGATTCAGCAAAATACTGTTTGGATCCGAATTCAGATAATCCCAGTTTGCCACAACAGAATTCGGATCGTACGATGGTTTAGAAACCATTGACAGAACCTTTCCGGTACTCGGTTCCATGATAACCACAGCGCCTTTATTATCTCCCAGCGCATTATAGGCTGCTGTCTGAAGATCTACATCAAGAGTTGTAACAATATTGTCGCCGATATTTTTTTGATTCTGAAATTCCTTTTGTAACTTTTCCAGAATAAACGCATTAGATGTGAGCAGCTCAAAATTTTTACTGGATTCTATTCCCGATTTTCCCTGTTCGGAATACCCCACCACATGAGCAAAGATTTCACCATATGGATAATATCTATACTCTGAACCATCCTCTGCATAATCAGTTTCAGCCAGCACATTTCCCGATCTGTCCAGAATTTTCCCACGGACAACCCTGTCTGCCATAGAATCAAGTCTTGGATTGTATGGACTGTTTATGATGTCTTTACTTGTCACGAGAGAAAAATATCCGATATATCCCATCAGCACAAGAAATAATGCAACAAATACATATGTTACTCTAGCGAATTCTTTGTTTCGCTCTCGTTTCTTTTTCAGTTTCCGTTTTTCTTCTTTTTTGAGAAATTTTCGTTCCTTGCGGCTTAACTGTCCTCGTTCCTCTTTCATTCGTTCTTTGTTTTCCGCTTCCCTTAACTCGTAACTTCGGTTCTTCAGCTTCGGTTTCGGCTCCGTATCTAACTGGTCGTCTGTCACTTCTGACCTTCTGCCCCTCATTTTTTTCACGTTCATATTGTAATTGTTTTCGTTCCTTTTTCTTTCTTTCAATAGACTCTTCCTCATCTTCTCTTAAAATATATAATCCCTGGATAATTGCAAACATAATCAGTGTACTAAGAAGTGAACTTCCTCCGTAGCTGACAAGAGGCAATGTCACGCCTGTAGAAGGAATGAATTTCGTCACGCCGCCAATCGTAAGAAACACCTGGAAAATATAGCAGGTTCCAAGCCCAAGTGCTATCAGTTTATAAAATTGATTACGAAGCTGCATGGCAATATTCAGAAACATAATATAACAGCTCAGACAGATCAGGATCAGACACAGCGCAAAAATAATTCCAAGCTCCTCTGCAATAGCCGAGAAGATAAAATCCTCCGCTGCGACCGGAATAGTATCCGGTTCTCCCTGACATAGTCCCATTCCAAGCAGTCCGCCGGTGCCAATCGCAAACAATGACTGTGCTACCTGATATCCACCTGCATCATAAACCGCAAACGGATCTTTCCATGCAATTACTCGTGTCTGAACATGTCCAAACAAATGATACGCAATTACTGCTGCTAAACTTCCAGATCCAAGTCCGGCAAGCATATATAAAGGCTGTTTTGTAGCAACATAAAGCATAACAAGATATACTACAAATACAATCAGTGCTGCTCCCAGGTCCGTAGATGCAACAAGTATCAAAACATGAATCGCGGCAATCACTGTTGTTATCACAACATTTTTAAAATCTTTTGCTTTTTTGAAGCTGGCTGCAACAAAAAACACAAAAACAATCTTAACAAGCTCTGAAGGCTGTATGCTGATTCCACCAATCGTAAATCCAAGTTTTGCCCCATAAGATACCTTACCGAGAACAGCAACTACTCCAAGGGAAAACATACCAACAACAGCATAAAACTTGCGCCATTCCGACAAAAACTTTGCTTTCCTGATAATGACCGGAACGAAAAGACTGACAACTATCATAACCGCAGCAATTACAAACTGCTTAACAGCTTTTTCATAGGAAAGTCTCGTCAGCACGATCAATCCAATGCATAACAGCATACACATATTATTGACGATCAATCTCGAAACCTTCGGATAAAGAAGTGTATAAAGCAGGATTGTTGCCGCAAACAATATCATCTGCGCAAGATAAAACAACACGATCTTAATATCATCCTTTTCAAGATATAAGACAACAAAAGAAATAAATTGCAGCAGAAACATCAGCATATTCTGCTTTCTCAGCATTTTTTTCTTTTTCTCTGCATTATGATATCCAAAAATATTAAAACACAAATATGTATACATAATCGCAGAGATAATAATAATATACTTTGATAATTCAACAATAATATTTACCAAATTTGCACCTACCTAACTCCTCTTCTGAAATGACCTCGCGTAAAATGAATTTCTGATAAATCCGGATAGCTTTTTTTGATCACTGATTGCTCAAATAAGTCCATAATCTTTTTTGTTTCATTTGAGTTCTCAAATGAAAATTGTAATCTCAATGATTCAGGATTTAGTTTTTTCAAATCTTCCATCTGATCAAATAACATCAGCGGAATCGAATTATATATTACATTATAGCAAAAAACACATTCATTTTTTATTAAATTTTTATTATAATATCTGTCGTTTAACCATAAATATCCGCTCTTTGAATCACATTTGTCAGTGTGTTTTTTTACACATCCTGCAGAAACCATGACGGGCTGATATCCGTATACGATCATTTCCATGTTGTCAACACCAAGCTCACTTAACTCCCGGGAATTTAATTCAACCGGTGCTGTAGATGAACATATTTCTCTTTGAAGCCAAAAGTTTTTTGCACTTTTATTCCACTGATATATACTTGCATCCAGAACGACAGGAAGCATGCATTTTGATTTATTCACATAAAGATATTCTTCCAGATTACGCACCAGTATTCCATCAAAATTTTCACATAATGAAACAAATACATTATCATAAAATTTCTCTGCTTCTGCACGAAAGATACGTGCCATTGCAAAGAAAACTTTTTTTCCTCTTTTTCCTGCAATTTGAATCAGTTTTTTTATTTTTTCTTTTTCATCAGGCTTCTTCCACAATGCATCTTCTACGTATATGATTGACACAAAAGAATAATCTAAAACAGTCTGAAACTGATCAATGGTTTCCACCGATACTCTAATATCATCCAGTACGGATTTTTCATCTAAAAACACATTATTCTTCTCTTCTTTCAATGCATTATAAGAAGCATTCTCTTCAGCATCAATTCTTTCAACTGTATTTCTATGAAAAGAATGAGTTATTTCTTTTTCAAGAAGCTCAAGCCCATTTCTTCTTAATTCATTCAGAATTTGAATTGGAACAAATACATTCCCTTCTATCGTGATATTCAGCTGATCAAATTCAAACGGTGTGTTTCCTGTTTTTTTCATTTGTTTTGAAACACGTTCTTCACTGATCGGCTGCTTTGATGCTTTTTCGACATTTCCACCGTTTACTTTAACTTTAATCCCATGAAATCCAAGTAATAATGAAGCTGGTTCTCCTGCTTTTAAATACATTCTTCCCTGAATCTTATTTTTCAATTTAGACTCCGGTTTCCACTCGCTGCATGTATCCTGTTTCGGTCTTTCTAAAGACAACATTTCTTTTCCATTATGACGTTTGTAATATCCATCACAATATCCGCGTCTCTGATATGCATTTTGCAGTTCTCTTACATCAGGCTCTGAAACTTTGAATCCATCTCTCCCAAATCTCAGATACATATCCACATATTTTCGGTACATTTTTGTGACCAGGCCAACATAGGAAGGCTGTTTCATTCTTCCTTCGATTTTAAAAGATGTGATTCCATTCTCAATAAGATCCGGAATC
This sequence comes from Eubacteriales bacterium, assembly GCA_030526265.1. GTDB lineage: Bacteria > Bacillota > Clostridia > Lachnospirales > Lachnospiraceae > Claveliimonas. The sequence continues at coordinate 19,377 of JAUNDE010000002.1, forward strand.
ATTCTGATCGTGCACAGATCTTTCAAACTAAGGATATCTTTTTCTTTTTTATCACGATTCACTTTATATGGCAATCTGCATGGCTGAGCACATTGTCCGCGATTTCCGCTTCTTCCCCCGATCATACTGCTTAGCAGACATTGACCAGAGTAACAATAGCATAGAGCTCCATGTACGAAACATTCGATCTCCAGCGAAGTATGATCACTGATTTTTTTAATTTCTTTCAAAGAGAGTTCTCTGGCCGGTACAACACGTTCAACACCAAGTGATTCAAGATACTCTGCTGATATCGAATTTGTAATTGTCATCTGTGTACTTGCATGGATTGCCAGACCCGGGAATTGCTTCATAATATAATCCATTACACCTACATCCTGAACAATCACCGCGTCCAGTCCTGCCTCATAAAACGGAAGCAGATAATCATACAATTCTGAAAATTCTTTCTCTTTGATCAATGTATTTACTGTAAGATAAATCTTCTTACCATACAAATGAACATGATCAATTGCTGTCAGCAATTCTTCCTTCGAAAAATTTTTCGCATAGGCACGTGCCCCAAATTTTTCACCACCTATGTAAACTGCATCTGCACCTGCTGCAATTGCTGTTTCCAGTGTTTCATAATCACCTGCCGGCGCTAAAATTTCTATTTTATAATTCATTATATTGCTCTCCTTCATTGCTAACATTAAATCAAGCAGGAAAATATAACAACAAATAAGGCTGTCAAATGACAGCCTTATTTGTTGTTATTTTTTATCTCAGTTTCCAATTGAACAATCTTCATCTGCAATGCCTTGTTCTCTTCTTTCAATCTCTCCAACGCTTTATCTGCGTTCTCAAGCTTAATCTGAACAGAGATCAGCTCATGCTTCAAATCATACATTTCTTTATCTTTTGCTTCAATATCACTTTCTAATGTTCCGCCCTGTTTTTTGGCCTTAAAATAGTCATCCGCAATATTAAGGGCAAGAAGAATGCTGCGTGTCTCTGCACTTTGTTTGCGGTATCCCTCACTGCTTGTACATTCTTCTAATTTATGATTCAAATAAGTAGATACTCTCTGCAAGTATTCCTCGCTCTCAAATCCACTAAGTGTAAAAACTTTTCCACCGATAAGTACTTCTGTGTAATTCTTTGATGATGCCATGGCAACCTCCCATACATTCCTATTTCATTATATTATAAACTATCCATCTACAAAATCCAACTCTTTTTATACATTTTCGTTAGATATTCCCAGATGTTCATATGCCAATTCTGTTACGACACGACCTCTGGGTGTTCGTTGAATAAACCCATTTTTCAGCAAATATGGCTCATACACATCCTCAATCGTACCAGAATCCTCTCCTATCGAGGCTGCCAGTGTCTCTAATCCTACCGGACCGCCTGCAAACTTCTGAATCATCGTAAGTAATATATTTCTATCTACATGATCTAGGCCATATTTATCAACATCAAGCAAATCCAATGCATATTCGGACACTTCCTTCGTAATTACTCCATCATATTTGACCTGAGCAAAATCTCTTACACGCTTCAAAAGTCTATTAGCAAGTCGAGGAGTTCCTCTTGATCTTCTCGCAAGTTCTAAAGCTCCTTTTTCATCAATCTCAACACCGAGCACATGAGCAGATCTGATAATGATCGTTTTTAACTCTTCAGCCGAATAAAATTCCAATCGGTTTACTACACCGAATCGATCCCGAAGTGGTGCCGTAAGCATTCCGGCTCTTGTAGTTGCCCCGACCAGAGTGAACTTTGGCAGATCCAGTCGAATGGACCTGGCACTTGAACCTTTTCCAATCATAATATCAATTGCGAAATCTTCCATTGCAGGATATAACACTTCTTCCACCTGACGGTTCAGACGGTGAATTTCATCTACAAACAGAATGTCTCCTTCCTGGAGATTATTCAAAACTGCAGCTATTTCTCCAGGTTTTTCAATCGCCGGTCCTGAAGTCACTTTAATATTCACACCCATCTCATTGGCTATGATTCCCGCAAGAGTTGTCTTTCCCAGTCCAGGAGGTCCATAAAACAAAACATGATCCAATGGTTCATTACGCTCTTTTGCAGCTTTGATATATATTTTTAGCATCTGTTTTGCTTTTTCCTGCCCTATATAATCATCTAAACACTGAGGTCTCAGATGACTTTCAATCTTTGAATCTTCTTCCAGATTCTCTGTTGTAATAATTCTTCTTCCCATAATATCCCCTGATTAAAATAAATATTTCAAAGCCTGCTTCAGCACATCCTCAACATTACAGCTCGGATCAACAGGAACCTGTCGCACCGCCCTCAAAGCTTCTGTATTACCATATCCAAGTGCAACAAGTGCAGAAACAGCATCTTGTTGCACATCGTTTGCAACAGCAGAACCAGATGACACTTCTATGACATCTTTATTATTCAATACATCTTCCAGATTCAATTTGTCTTTTAATTCAATAATCAATTTTTCTGCCGTCTTTTTTCCAATTCCCTGAGATGCAGAAATAGCCTTCACATCATTTGACATTACGGCATATCTCAGATCATTCGCAGAAAGCTGAGAAAGAATACTGAGTCCACCTTTCGGACCGATTCCGCTAACAGAAATTACCAGTCTAAAAACATTCAAATCATCTCTTGATAAGAATCCGAACAATTGCACTGCATCTTCTTTAACATTCAAATACGTATGAATTTTCACATCACTTCCTACGCGCGGAAGACTCGACATAACTCTTCCAGGCATAAAAATAGAGTAGCCAATTCCACCTACATCTACAATTACTTTATCTTCTTCAATTGCTGCAATTTCTCCTCTGATATATGAAATCATAAATTTTTCTCCATAACCTTTAATACGCTTATTTCATATTAATATTTGTAAGTCTTTTCAACATTTCGTTTGCAACGATTCCAATTATAGCTCCAGTAACGAGTCCTGCTATCATCAAAACCGAAAAATAATAAATCAGACTGTATGTCTTCAGAACAAGCATCGCGACGATCAATTGTCCAATATTATGAGAGACACCTCCTGCAATGCTTATTGAAATCAAATGGAATGCATTTGTACGCTTTAAAACAGACATAACAATAAGACTCAGCATTCCACCCGCAAGACTATACATAATACTAGCCATATTTGCAAACAAAAAGCCTGACAAAAGGATTCTTGTTATTGAGATCAATGCTGCAGATTTGAAATTCATTTTGTATAAAACTACAACCACGATCAGATTTGTAAGTCCTAATTTCACTCCGGGAACCGCAATAATAACAGGAATCAAAGTCTCAACATAGCTGAAAATAAGTGCTAAGGCAACAAATACCCCAAAATATGCCACTTTATTTTTCAAGATATTGCCTCCTAATTCGTCAGTGCGTCTATTTTACTTTTTTCTTTGGAACGAATTTCCACAAAAACTTTATTAGGAAGACAAATAATGCTTTCCCCATTCTCAGAAACTGCTTTGTGATGAACACACAGCAAATCCGGACAATCAGCTTCAGTCATTTCTGCTTCTCCATTTTTAATCTGAAGTATATTTGACCCATGATTAATCTCAACAATCCGATCTTCTCTCAAACTATATGTTCCTTCCATCTTTCCACTTACTTTCACAACAACAGATCCACTTCCTGTATCACGCAGTATTTGATTCAAGAAAAATGCACATGCCGCTACACAGACGATAATTGCAATTAACATCCAGTCCTTCTTTTTCAGTTCCATATATCCACTCTTTCCAGATATTATACATTATTTCTTAAATAGTTTATCATAGACATCTTTTGAATGCAATCATACTTAAATGACGCGATTCGAGCAATCGTTCCAAATCACACATTTTTAAAGTACCATCACTAATGTTCCGATTCCAATTAAAACACAACCAATGAATGATTTCATTGTAAATGTCTCATGCAGAAACACAAAAGCCAGGATCAATGTAATAACAACACTTAGCTTATCAATTGGTACAACTTTTGATGCCTCGCCTAACTGAAGTGCCTTGTAATAACACAGCCACGACGCACCTGTCGCGAGTCCTGACAACACCAAAAACAACCAGCTTTTTCTACCGATTTCAGAAATTCCTCCCTGTGCATTTGTAAGAAATACCATTCCCCATGCCATAACGACCACAACTATTGTTCGAATCGCTGTTGCCAGATTAGCATTCACACCATCAATACCAATTTTAGCAAGTATTGATGTAAGTGCAGCAAATACAGCTGATGACAACGCAAAAACAAACCACATAATATACCACCTTTTTCTTTCATACTAATCTGTATTTTATTCTGAAATGATCATATTTTACTTATTCCAGATTATTCCTTTTCATAAGTAGTTTATCACAGGCATATCGGTATTACAATCAAACGATAACTGCAGCATCTAATTTGAATATATTATTATACATTTCTCAGCATTTCTTTCAAAATCTATTCAGTTGCAGAGATTCTATTTTATGATATAATAAGCCTTACAATGATTTACAATATAAGACACAAAAACAACCTCGCGAATATGTCTTATTGCTATATTCGTGTAGAACAAAACCAAAATACGGAGTGTATACAAAATATGAAAATACGATCTCTAGTTAGCCTAATTACGACGTCAGCGTTAATATTATCAACCGGATGCTCCTCTCTCTCTAAAGAACCTTTATCATATACCGGAACAGCATTTGATACCGTAATTAATATCCAGATTTTTGACTCTGATGAACCAGAATTGATTGAGAATTGTAAAACCATTTGTCAAAATTATGAAGAAAAATTCTCTCGCACGATCGATACAAGTGAAATTTCAAAGATCAATGCCGCCGGTGGCGCTCCTGTTGAAGTTTCAGATGAAACAGTTCAAATCATAAACAAAGGCATTTATTATGGTAAAATGTCAAATGGCGCTTTTGATATCACAATCGGTTCGTTGACCAGTCTTTGGGGATTCAGCGATGAAAACGCTTCTGTCCCTTCTTCCGAAGCGATCTCAGAAGCATTAAAACACGTTGATTACAAAAATATTGTTATAAATGACAATTATGTACAGCTTTTAGATCCTGGCGCAAAATTAGATCTTGGTGGTATCGCGAAAGGGTATATTGCAGACCGTTTAAAAGAATATCTTGAACAGGAAGGTGTAGATCATGCATTGATCAATCTCGGCGGCAATATATTAGCAGTCGGCAATAAACTTGACAAATCAGACTTTAATATCGGAATACAAAATCCGAAGAACAGCAATGGTGAACCAATCACAACTATAACACTTAACGATCAATCAGTTGTTACATCTGGAAACTATCAAAGGTACTTTGAACAAAATGGAGAAAAATATCATCATCTTCTAGATCCAAAGACCGGTTATCCAAGTAATAATGGTTTAAATAGTGTTACAATCATTACAAATTCATCCTTAACTGCAGATGCGCTCAGCACAACATGTTTTGTGCTTGGCCCGGAAAGAGGCATGAAACTGGTTAACCAATTAGACAATGTTGAAGCAGTATTTATCGACTCAAATAACGAAATAACATATTCAAGAAATTTTAGCCATTAATTACCTTTAGGGCTTAGATAAATTCGTTCGTTGTCAACAAACATATTTTCTACTATAGCTTTGAAAAAGGTCACATATCATTTGATATGTGACCTTTTAAAGTGCTCTATTTAATATCTCCAAACTTTATTAAATACTCTTTATAATACAATTCAAATTCTCTCTTGTTATGAATATTACTTGTATATTTGTGAGGTTCATATACTCCCTCTTCAATCGCGATTAAGGCAGCGGCAACGTTCGAACAGTGATCAGAAATCCTTTCATAATCCGTAAGAAGATCATTAAACAAGAAACCGGAATGGAACGAACATACACCCTGCTGAACCCTCTTTACATGGTTCGCTTTAGACTCTATCGTATAATAATCTATCAGTTCTTCAAGTGGCTCAATCTTACGACACATTTTCACGCTGTTATCCTTCATGATCTCAACAGTCTGACTTACAATTGCTTTCAGCGCATTCTGAATTGTCTTAAGCTCATTTAGACCTTCTTCTGTAAAGTTCACCTGTCGGTCGATTAAATCTTTGGCAACATCAGCAACGTTCACTGCATGATCTGCAATTCTTTCAAAATCTGAAATCGTATGAAGAATTCTCGAAACTTCCTTCTGATATTCAGCTGTTCTTGCATAAGCTGCAACCTGAACAATATATCCGCCAAGCTTGTCTTCATATTTGTCTATAACATCTTCTTTATGATAGATCAGCTGATAATCTTCATCAGAATAATTATCCAACAGATTAAATGCTCGATTTAAATTCTTATATGTCTTCTGTGCCATTGAATATATCATATTCTGACACAATTCAATAGCTACAGCCGGATGTGTAATGAATCTTTCTTCCAGGCAGTCAAGTTCAGCAATCTCATCATCTTTCTTCTCTTTAAAAATAGTACAGACAAGGGTCTCCATTTTACTGATAAACGGAATCAATACCAAAACAGTAAGTACACGGAACACTGTATTAACAACTGCTATACTTGCGGCTGTCATTGTTGTATGCATAAATGAAAAATGAACAATTGCATTTACTGAATAAAAAATAGTTCCCCATATTATTACGCCCAGCACATCAATAAGAAGGTATACAAAGGCTGTACGTATTCCATTCGTGCTGGATCCGATCGCAGATAACAGAACAGGAAGTGCCGCTCCGATTGCAATACCCATGATTACAGGAAGTGCAATCGAGAAATCGATCGCTCCGGTAATAGCAAGTGCCTGAAGGATACCGACTGTGGCAGATGCACTCTGTAAAACACCTGTGATTGCCATACCAAACAGAATACCCAGAAACGGATTTGAAAATTTCGTCAAAATATCCATAAATATTGGACTCTCTCTTAATGGCGATACAGAAGAGCTCATAATCTGCATTCCCATCATCAGGACAGAAAATCCGAGAAGGATATCCCCTACATATTTCTTTGCCTGTTTCTTTGATACCATTCGAAACAGAATACCGATAACAGCAACTACTGCAGTAATCGTAGATGTTGACAAAATCTGAAGCCATCCACTGTTTCCGGAATCAATTGCAGACAGACTGAGAATCCATCCGGTAACACTTGTACCAATGATAGCTCCCATGATAACACCAATTGCCTGCTTTACTTTCATCATTCCGGAATTGACAAAGCCAACAACCATAACAGATGTTGCAGATGATGATTGAATCACACCTGTGACCCCTGTTCCAAGCAGGATTCCTTTAATTGGAGTACTGGAAAGTTTATACAGAATCAGCTCTAATTTGTTTCCTGCAACTTTCTTAAGTCCATCCCCCATGACAGACATTCCGAATAAGAATAAAGCAACTCCGCTTAGCAACTCAAGAATACTAAATATGTCCATTTCATTGTACCTCTTTTTTCATAATTAATAAATTATTACTCTCTTTTTATCCATTTATGTCCATATTAATTTTAACATCTAACATTTTTACTGTCAAATAATAGCCATTCAAATCATTTTCTTGTTATATTTCATCAACTTTATTATTTTTTTATAACTGAAAAAGGCAATCTTTCGATTGCCTTTTTCCATCACATGTCCGTTTAAATCAAACATACTTCTTTCCTGCTACTCTTGGAATGATGAGACAGTTTGTAATGGTACAGTCCTCATTGATTATTCCCGTTATCAGTTAGTTGAGAGCAAGAGGAAATTATGAATCTACAGAATAATCTTCTTCGGACATTTATCAGCACATTTACCGCAGTTTGTACATTTTGATGAATCAATGTGTGCGATATTGTTTTCTACAACCACCGCTCCGTATTCACATACTTTTTCACACATTTTGCATCCAATACATCCAACGGAACATGCCGCCATTACACTTTTTCCTTTGTCCTGGGAACTACACTGAACCAGATGTTTCTGATCGTATGGTACCAGTTCAATCAAATGTTTTGGACATACAGCAATACATTTGCCACATGCCTTACAAGCTTCTTTATCAACAACTGCAATTCCATCTTCAATATGAATCGCATCAAATGGACATGCTTTCACACATGTGCCACCGCCAAGACAGCCATAGTTACATGACTTTGGTCCGTTATTCTGCATCATATTGATCATAATACAGTCATCTAATCCATGATATTCATAATCTGTCTTTGCTTTTTCACAGGTTCCTGCGCATTTCACAAATGCAACTCTATGGACCTGTTCTCCAGCTTCCTGACCCATGATCTCTCCAATTTTCGCAGCTACGGGCGCACCGCCTACCGGACAGCCACCAATCTCTGCTTCACCTTTTACAATTGCAGCAGCAAGACCAGAACATCCTGCATATCCACAACCTCCACAGTTATTTCCCGGGAGAACACCAGTAATTGCTTCTTCTCTTTCGTCTACTTCAACAGCAAACTTTGTCCCTGCAAAACCAAGAAACAAACCAATAAACAAGCCGGTTCCACCAACGATAACTGCAGCAATAATAACGCCTGTTATACTCATAGCCTGTTCCTCCTTAAATCAATCCAGAGAATCCGAAGAACGCAATTGCCATCAAAGAGGCTGTGACCAGCACAATTGGTGTTCCTCTGAAAGATTCACTAATATCATTATATTCCATTTTTTCACGAATTCCAGCTAAAATTACAATTGAAATCAAAAATCCCACAGAAGTTCCGATTCCATTTACAACTCCAGTAAGGATAGAGTAATCTTTCTGGACATTCGTCAGTGCAACGCCAAGTACCGCACAGTTTGTTGTGATCAGCGGAAGGTATACTCCAAGAGCCTGATAAAGAGATGGAATCGTTTTTTTAAGAAACATCTCAACAAACTGTACAAGACAGGCAATTACAAGAATAAACACGATTGTCTGGAGGTATACGAGTTTACCACCGAAAATCGATTTGTTTGCCAAAATAAACTTGTTAATAATTCCAGTAACCAGAGAAGCAAGCGTTATTACGAACACAACTGCTCCTCCCATTCCTGCGGCAGTTTCAACTTTCTTCGAAACACCAAGGAATGGACAGATTCCGAGGAACTGGCTGAGTACAACGTTATTAACAAGAGCAGATCCTATTGCAATAATCAATAATTCTTTCATCTATGTACTCCTCCTATTCTTCATTTCCTGTAGGGAAAACTTTTCCGCCACATGCAGTATTTCCACATGAACCGCATCCTTCTCCACAACCTGATGTCTCTGGTACTTTCTTACCTTTCTTAGCAGCATTATTTTTCACCTTATTCTGAAGTGCTGTAAGACCGGCAAGAACAAGAAACGCACCTGGTGCAAGGATGAAAATTGTAACAGGTGTGTATCCTGCAGCTCCTGTAGATGGGTCTGCCAGAGGAATCAACTGTTTCCCAAAAAATTTACCAGCTCCGATAAGTTCACGAACAACACCGATTGAAGTAAGACCCACTGTAAACCCAAGTCCCATACCAATACCATCAAAAACAGATGGAAGCACTGGGTTCTTGGATGCATATGACTCTGCACGTCCAAGGATAATACAGTTTACAACGATAAGAGGAATATAGATTCCTAGCGCAGAATAAAGACTTGGAATAAATCCTTCTAACAAAAACTGTACTATTGTTACAAATGATGCTACTACTACGATAAACGCCGGAACACGAACGGAATCCGGGATAATCTTACGAAGCATTGAAATCATCATATTTGAAAGGACAAGAACAACTGTTGTTGAAAGTCCCATACCCAAACCATTAATTGCAGATGTTGTGACAGCAAGTGTCGGACACATACCTAACATCAGAACGAAGGTAGGGTTTTCTTTAACTAAACCGTTATATAATCTTTCAGTACAACTATTCATAACCACTCTACCTCCTATATTAATACACTATTGAAATAAGCAAGCGCTGTATTGACAGCTCCAGTAAATGCTCTTGATGTGATAGTTGCACCACTAAGCGCATCGATCGGAGCACCTTCGCCGCCGTCTTTTGACACATAGAAACGATCTGTTTGAACGCCTTCATACTGTGTATAGAATTCTGGCTGAGTCGCTCTCATACCAAGTCCTGCTGTTTCGCTGATAGAAAGGATTGAAACACCATTTACAGTACCATCAGAAGTGATTCCGACTGTAATCTGAATATTTCCACCGTAGCCTTCACTATCTGTCACAGTAACAACATATCCTTCTTCTCCTACCTGACATACTTCGTCAACTGTAGCAAGAACGCCCAAATCTGCTGTTACAGCTTCTGATGCACTCACGTCTACGTCCATAGATTCAAAATCATCCAGAGATGCATCCGGGAAGACTGCCTGCCATGCTTCTTTTTTAGCTGCATCCTGTGCCTGCGCGATAGGATCTTTTGTCACCTCATAAACCAGTCCAAGAAGTAATCCTGATATTAATGTAATAAGTGTCAAGATCATTGTATTTTTCATAATTTTATTCATTATTTCTCTCCTCCTTTACCGAATGGTTTTGGAAGAGTAACCTTCTCGATCAACGGAACTAAAAGGTTACTGATAATGATCGCATAAGAAACACCTTCTGCCGATCCGCCAAACAAACGGAACAGACCTGTAAGAACACCTAATAATACACCGAAAAGAATCTGACCTTTCTTTGTAATTGGAGATGTAACATAATCTGTTGCCATGAACCATGCACCAAGCATAAGACCACCACCACAAAGCTGAGCAGTGATATAGTGCGGATCGAAAAATCCAATGTTTTCATTTGCCATCGGTCCGAAAATACCAATAAAAGCAACAAAAGTCAAAATGTATGTACCAGGAATACGAAGATCAATAATTCCAAGCAAAATAAGGAACATTGCGCCAATTACAATTGCTATTACTGATGTCTCACCGATTGTTCCCGGAATTCTGCCAAGCAGCATATTCATGCTGTTAATACTTTCCATACTTCCTTCTTTGATATAAGCGAGCGGAGTCGGTCCAGTCTCTCCATCATAAATAAATGTTGTCATCTGGCTTGTGAAGGAAATAAGAAGGAAACATCTTGCTCCCAGCGCCGGATTCATGAAGTTCTGACCAAGACCTCCGAACAACTGTTTCACGATTAAAATAGCAAACACACTGCCAAGTGCACCCATCCAAAGCGGTGCTGTTGGCGGCATATTAAGTCCAAGTAAAAGTCCAGTTACGACTGCACTAAAATCATTGATCGTTATTTTCTTGTGCATCAATTTCTCATACACATACTCTGTAAGTACAGCTGCCGCTGTTGTAACGATCAGCATAAGCAGTGCACTCATTCCAAAATTATAAACTCCAAATGCAGATGCCGGCAACAGTGCTACTGTTACCATAAGCATAATATTGCCGGAAGTAATTTTAGAACGAATATGTGGCGAAGATGAAATATTTAATTTATTCTCCACTTTTGTTCACCTCTTCCTCTCTATTATTTCTTTCTGCGGTTTGCAAGTACGATTTTTCTCATTGAACCGATTGCCTGCTTCAAAGGTCTTTTCGCAGGACATACATAACTGCAAGATCCACATTCAACACATTCCATACCATTCATCTTTGTAAATGCTTCTTCATTGTGATGCTGTGCATAGTCTGCAAGTCTTGACGGAATAATTCTGCTTGGACATGCATCTACACATCTTCCACAATTGATACACGCTGTCTCCTCCAGTCCTTTTACAGGATCTTTCAGAAAACTTAAGATTGACGAAGATGTCTTTGTAACCGGAACATCGAGTGTAAACATTGCAAATCCCATCATAGGACCACCGGAAATCACCTTTTCAGGCTCATCCTTGAATCCGCCTGCCGCTTCGACAAGTTCCATCTGATTCATTCCAAACGGTGCTCTGAAGTTGCCTGGTTCATTCACTGCATCTCCACTGACAGTCACAATACGTTCCATGCAAGGAATTCCTTTTACAACTGCCTGATATACATTGATCATTGTCTCAACATTATCCACGACGCAGCCCGCATCTGCAGGAAGCATCGTCGAATTGATCGCTCTTCCGGTAGTTGCATAAATAAGCTGACGTTCTGCACCCTGTGGATATTTGGTTTTCAGAGCAACAACTTCCATTCTTGGTTCGTCTTTTGTAAGTTCTTTTAATTTTTCAATACAATCCGGTTTATTATCTTCCACACCGAAAATACCTTTTGCATTGTCAAAGATTGAAAGAATAACTTTCATACCTCCCACAAGTAATTCAGGAGTCTCAATCATTCTTCTGTAGTCAGCTGTGATATACGGCTCACATTCTGCACAGTTCGCAATAATATATTCGATCTTTTCCGGTTCCTTTGGAGACAATTTTACTTTTGTCGGGAATCCGGCTCCACCCATTCCTACAACTCCGGCTTCACCGATCGCATTCAGTATTTCCTCTTTTGTCATCTCCTCAAGCGGTTTCACCTGAGCATACTGAACTTCTTCGTATTCTCCATCATTTTCCACAATAATACTATTAACCTTCGCTCCGGTTGGATTGAAGTGAGGCTCAATAGATTTTACCGTTCCGGATACAGATGCATAGATCGGCGCAGATACAAATCCGCCTGCTTCCGCAATCTTCTGTCCCTTCAGTACACGATCGCCTTTTTCCACGATCGGGACAGCCGGAGCACCGATATGCTGTGAAAGCAAATACACTAAATCGCCCTTTGGTTTCACATCGACAATTGCTTTGTCCTTCGCAAGACGTTTTCCATCATCCGGATGAATACCACCTTTAAATGTTAACAATGCCATTCTCTTCCCTTACCTTCCTTTCCTTTTTTATATTCCAAATTAAATATAAATTTAAAATATAAATCATCGTGTTTTCTTTAACAAAAATCATCACACAAAGAAAGATAGAGACCCCATTATCTCTATCTTTCATATTTTAACATACTTCCAAATTTATTCTTCGGCAGCCTCTGTCTCTTCTGCTGCTTCAGCTGGTTCAAGAGCCTTCATGCTAAGGCTGATTTTCTTTTCAGACTCATTCAAGTCTACGATCTTAGCTTCAATTTCCTGACCAACAGAAAGAACATCAGATGGTTTTTCAACATGTGCACGAGAAATCTGTGAAACATGAAGAAGTGCATCTACACCTGGTGCTAATTCTACGAATGCACCAAAATCTGTCATTCTTGCAACTTTACCTGTAATTACAGTTCCTACTGCATAATCCTCAGCAGCATTCGCCCATGGATTTGTCTCTGGGAACTTAAGGCTAAGGGCAATCTTAGTATCGCGAATATCTTTCACAAGTACAGTTAAAGTCTCACCGACTTTGAATACTTTTTTAGGATTCTCAACTCTACCCCATGACATTTCAGAGATATGTAACAATCCATCAACTCCGCCAAGATCAATGAATGCACCAAAATCAGTAACATTCTTTACTACGCCCTCGACTTTATCTCCAACAGCAAGTTTTTCAAACAATTCTTTCTGTTTCTCTGCTTTTGCAGCAACAAGAAGCTGTCTTCTGTCACCGATCACACGATTTCTTCTTGGATTGAACTCGCTGATTACAAATTCGATTTCCTGTCCCTGATATTTAGAGAGATCTTTCTCATATGTATCAGAAATAAGACTTGCAGGAATAAATACTCTTGCCTCATCAACAACAACACTCAATCCACCGCCAAGGATCTGAGTAACAGGAGCTTTCAATACTTCTTTGTTCTCAAAAGCTTCTTTTAATCTCTCATTTCCTCTTTCTGCAACAAGTCTCTTATAAGTCAAGAGAACCTGTCCTTCACCATCATTCACTTTCAATACTTTTACAGTCATTGTATCACCAACGGAAACCATAGTTGTAAGGTCTGCGTTCGATTCATTGGTGTATTCGCTTCTTGTGATGATGCCGTCAGCCTTGTATCCTATATTCAAAATGATTTCATCAGGCTTAACATCAATGACAGTGCCGTCTACCACCTCTCCGTTGCGTATAGTCTTTAATGACTCTTCTAACATCTGTTCAAAAGTTAATTCTGACATATCTTTGAACCTCCTCAATTATATTATTGGGCGTGGATGCCCCTGCTGTAACACCGACTGTTTCCACGGACCTTAATTGATTCACATTCAAATCGTCAAGTGTCTGTATATAGTACGTATTGTCACATGCATTATTGCATATTTCAAATAACTTCTGGGTGTTTGAACTATGTTTGTCTCCTATAACAATCATTGCATCAACCCTATCCGCAATGCATGCCGCCTCTTCCTGACGTTCTTTTGTCGCACTGCAAATCGTATTTAAAACAAGTATATCATACCCCTTTTTCGAAAGAATTTCAACTAATTCTTTGAATTTATTGTAATTATATGTCGTTTGCGCAACAACACATATTTTTTTTTCAATTGAAATATTAAATCCTTCTGCTTCTTCTCTGGATGAGATCACCGTCACATCTGTTCCGGCCCAGCCCTTGATTCCTTCCACCTCAGGATGTGCATCATTCCCGACAATTACAATGTGAGATCCCTTTGCACTTTCTTCCATCACAATTCGATGTATCTTCTTCACAAACGGACAAGTTGCATCAACATAAGAAATCCCCATTTTATTCAGTTTGTCGCAGATTCTTTTGGGAACACCATGAGAACGGATAATCACAATCCCATCTTCCAGCCCAGAAAGTTCCTGTTCTGATTTAAGAACAGTGACACCTCTCTGTTCCATATCTTTAATCACTTCCGCATTATGTATAATGGGACCATATGTATAGATTTTCTTGTCTGCATTCTGTTCCACCTGATCATATACAGTCTCTACAGCTCTTCTCACCCCAAAACAAAACCCTGCGGTTTTTGCAAGTATTACTTCCATATGCGTTCCTCTACTCACACAACTTTATTATTTCGTCAACGACTTCGTCAATTGTCATTTCAGAACTGTCAATCAGAAATGCATCATCAGCCTTTTTAAGCGGCGACGTCTCCCTTGTCATATCACGACGATCTCTCTCTTCTATATCTGCTGCGATTTCATTAATATCGCAAGGAATCCCTTTTGCAGTCAATTCATCAAATCTTCTCTTTGCCCTTGTCATTGCACTGGCTGTAAGATAAATCTTCACATCTGCATTTGGCAGAATCGCAGTACCAATATCTCTTCCATCCATTACAACATCTTTTTCTCTCGCAAGTGTTCTTTGAAGCTCCAACAACTTAGCCCGCACTTTCGGAACAGCCGATGTGATCGATGCCATATTTCCGACTTCTTCATTTCGAAGCATCGAAGTTATATTTTCATCATTCAGATAAATCTGCTGAATTCCATTTTCATAACCAATATTAACATTTGCCGAATCAAGTGCCGCAATGATTTCTGATTCATTTTCCGGATCAATCCCCTTTTTTATAAAATGTACTGCAAGACCTCTGTACATTGCACCTGTATCAACATAAATATATCCTTTTTTTGATGCGACCAGCTTTGCAATCGTACTTTTTCCTGCTCCAGCCGGTCCGTCAATTGCTAAATTAAAACCCATTCTATTCTTCCTTCCTTTATGAAACACCCTGCGCAGCCATATATGCAGTTGACCATGCGATCTGAAGATTATACCCACCTGTAACAGCATCAAGATCCATCACTTCACCTGCAAAGTGTATATTCCTGATCTTTTTCGATTCCATTGTACCGGGATCGATTTCTTTCACAGATATACCGCCTCTTGTAATGATCGCTTCATTAAAATCACGCAGACCAGTTAATGTCATTTTAAAATTTTTAATCAATCTCACAAAACATTTACGCTCTTCTCTGGATATCATATTCACCTGTTTATCCGGATCAATACCACTTAATCTTATCATGACCGGAATTAGTTTTGCAGGGAATAATTTCCCAATTGCATTTTTGAACTGTTTATTTTTGTTTTGGTCAAAATCACGCAAAACTCTCTGGTCAAGCTGGTCTTCCGTCAGCGCAGGTTTCAAATCAATCGTCAAAGTCAATTTCTGTTTTTTCAGAACATCTCCAACCATACTGCTCGCACTGATCATCGTCGGACCGCTCACCCCAAAATGGGTAAACAATAATTCTCCAAACTCTTCATAATATTTCTTCTTTTCGCCCGAAATACAGGCGGAAATATTACGGAGCGAAAGCCCCTGAAGCTCCGGTACCCATTCCTCTTCTGTAACAAACGGAACCAGTCCCGGCGATAATTCCTTAACCGAATGTCCGAGTTTTTCAGCCCATCTGTAACCATCGCCTGTAGATCCTGTCGTCGGATATGATTTTCCTCCAGTTGCAATGATGCATTTATCACCAGTAATCACTTCACCAGTTGACAGTTCAATCCCCGAAAATGCACTATCGTTTTGCAAAATATCACGAACTTCCGTATTCAGATAAATCTTCACACCTGAAATTTTCATTGCATTAGAAAGCGTTCGGATCACATCAGAAGAATGATCCGATTCCGGGAACACCCTGTTTCCTCGTTCAGTTTTAATCCTCAACCCATTTTGTTCAAAGAATTCCATCACATTTAAATTTGAATACGTATAAAAGCTGCTGTATAAGAATTTGGAATTTGAAAGCACTGCCCTGAACAATTCTTCAATATCACATGCATTTGTGATGTTGCATTCTTCTCAAACAAATGAACCTCATGTCCATTTGCCGCAGCATGAATAGAAGCAAACATTCCTGCCGCTCCACCGCCAATGATCAAAACTTTACTCATAGACATCCTCATCTTTAGCTCTTGAAAATTCCACTTTATCAGTAACCATATTAAGCTCATCTTTGCTGTAAACCTGATACTCATCCCAGATCTGTTCCAAAGCCTCAAGCGTTGTCACAACCTCTTTTTGTTTCTTCATACACAGCGCAACCACCAGCGCATTGATAACACTAAGTGGGGCCACAAGCGAATCAACAATTGATGCCATATCACTTCTTGCGATCAAATTGCAGGAAGAATACAGATTAATAGGCGAATGGACGCTGTCTGTAAGTGTAATTACTTTTGCTTTACGACTGCTGGCAAACTCTAAAGCTTTCAGTGTTCTCATGGAATATCTTGGGAAGCTGATACCAATGATAACATCATTAGAATTAATTCTCATCAACTGTTCAAATATTTCACTTGAACTATTTGAACTTACCGATACAACATCGTCGCAGATCAACTGAAGATAGAATCTGAGAAAACTTGCCAGCGGAGCACAGCTTCTAATACCAATAATATAGATTTTTTTTGCATTCAAAATCGTATCCACTGCCATTTCGAACGCTTCATGATCAATATTTGACATTGTCAACTTGATTTTTTCAATATCCGACTGAAGAACTGACGCAAGAATCTCTCCCTGGCTGATTCGTCCATAAGTCACTTCCATTCTTTGAATAGAATTCAACTTTGTCCTCACCAGTTCTTCTAATGCCTTTTGAAACTCTGGATATCCTTTATACCCTAAAGTCATTGCAAAACGAACAACTGTAGATTCGCTCACACCTACATCTTCGCCCATTTTCGCAGCCGTCAGGAACGCAGCCTTGTCATAATCTTTCCGAATATAATTCGCAAGTTTTTTCTGACCTTTACTTAACCTCGGATACTTCTCATCTATTTTCTGAAGCAGTTCATTATTAATTCTCATATCATTCTTCCTCTTACCTATGTCCGATTCAAATCGGATAAACCTCTATAAATAAGACAGAACCAATGATTCTGCCTTACTAATATATTGCGTTTCTTATCTTCCGCAACATTTCTTATATTTTTTTCCGCTTCCGCATGGACACGGATCATTGCGTCCAATTTTCTTCTCTTTGCGGATTGTTGTAGACTCTCTCTGTTCTTTGTAGAGAGCTTTTAATTCTTCTTCCGAGAAAATTTCTTTCCACTGTGGAAGTTCATACAACCAGTCTGCTTTTGCTGCAACCATATTCTTATAAAGAAGCGCTTTTTCAAATGCAAGACTTACTTCCGTATCTTCTTCCATTGTTTCAATTGGATTTGGTGTTTTCAGACTATCATTGATTCCATCAAGGAAACCTACCATAGTAAGAACATCCTGTCCATATTTTTCAGCAAGCTCTTTTACTGTTCCTTTTACTTCTACATCAGGCTCAGAAAGAAGTTTTTCATAAATACCTTTTTCAATATTAAAATAATTAGCCCAAAAATTCTGAAGTGTTCCTCTATCTGTCTGTTCGTTATAAGCAACTTTACGCCACTGCTCTAATAATGTAGCTCCCATTGTTACCGTCTCCTTTGTTTTTATTTTTATATATCTTAGTTATTATATACTATCTTACAATTTTTTTCAAAACTTTTCCTGAAACACAGATAGAAAAAAAAACGAAACACAGATAAAAAGACGCTAAAAGAATTCCCATAGATTCTCTTAGCGTCCTTATTTCATTTATAGCATGTATTACCCGAACAATATTGCATGATTATACATAAAGCTCAGCCACTAACATTGTGGTATTATGCGAATAATCATTTATTTTTTCCTCTTTCGATTCATTTTCTCGGATCATACGACGTTTAGTCAGGTATTCCTCCATCGAGATCACCTCTCGTGCATCATTCAGATTATTCCCCTTTGTCATATCCATACCTCCTTTTCAAGATACATTCTATCAACTTTATTATTATATTGCCGCTCCCCTGACAATATGACTGTAAAAGTAAATCAGATATTGAAAATCCGCTTTACTACTTGCTCATAAATGCAGATCACTATGCTTATCTACATTTAAACTGTATCTATCTTATATTCGAAGTATATCGGAATAATATGTATTAGATATGTCCAAATTATTAAATATGACATAATATTCTTATATTAATATGAATACCGTAAGAATCCGTCTTAAGATGTTCTTTTATGATCGATACACAAAAAGGAGTCCTGCCTCACAACTGATCAATCCGTCATTTTGCAGAACTCCTTAAATTTATAAAATATTTTATTCAGCTACATCCTTGATACTAAATGAAAGTCGTCCCATTTTATCTTTTCCAAGGCATACAACCTTTACAACATCACCAAGCGTCAGTACATCTTCCACCTGTTTTACTCTCTCTTTTGAGATTTTTGAAATATGAACCATTCCCTCTTTTCCTGGTGCAAATTCCAAAAATGCGCCAAATTCTTTGATGCTGATGACTTTTCCTTCAAGCACCTGTCCGGCTTCAAAATCTGTAACAATAATCTGAATCAGCTGTCTTGCACGCTCCATGCCTGCAGCATCTGTTCCACAGATTGATACAGCTCCATCATCAGTAATATCGATCTTCACACCAGTCTCATCTATGATCGCATTGATAGTCTTTCCTCTCTGACCGACAACGTCACCAATCTTCTGAGGATCAATCTGCATCTGAATGATCTTCGGTGCAAATTCACCGACTTCTTTTCTTGGCTCGGCGATTGCCTTTGACATACATTCATCCATAATGAAAAGACGTGCCTGTCTTGTACGTGCGATTGCCTCTTCAACAATCTGTCTGGTAAGACCATGGATCTTGATATCCATCTGAATCGCTGTAATACCTTTTTCTGTACCGGTTACCTTAAAGTCCATATCTCCGAAGAAATCTTCAAGACCCTGAATATCTGTAAGCACAAGATAATCATCATCTGTCTCACCTGTTACAAGACCACACGAAATACCGGCAACCATTGCCTTGATCGGAACACCCGCAGCCATAAGTGACATACAGGATGCACAGGTAGATGCCATGGATGTAGATCCATTTGATTCGAATGTCTCAGAAACTGTACGGATCGCATAAGGGAAATCAGCTTCACTTGGAAGAACCGGCACAAGCGCACGCTCTGCAAGTGCACCATGTCCTATCTCGCGACGTCCAGGACCTCTGGATGGTCTTGTTTCACCAACCGAATATGAAGGGAAGTTATAATGATGCATATACCTCTTTGCTGTTTCTGCTTCATCCAGGCCATCAAGCTTCTGTGCCTCCGAAAGCGGAGCCAGAGTTGTGATATTACAGATCTGTGTCTGCCCACGAGTAAACATGGCAGAACCATGAACTCTAGGAATAAGATCTACCTCTGCAGCAAGTGGACGAATCTGATCAATCGCTCTTCCATCCGGACGCTTATGATCCTTTAAGATCATTTTACGAACCGTCTTCTTCTGATACTGGTATACAGCCTCTCCGAGAACAGACAGCCATTCCTCATTATCTGCAAAACTCTCAGCAAGTCTCTCTGTAATTTTGCGGATATTCTCTTCACGAACCTGCTTCTCATCTGTAAAGACAGCTTCTTCCATCTCAGCAGGCGGCACAATCTCCTTGATAGCTTCAAACAATTCTTCAGGAACTGCGAAGCTCTGATATTCATGCTTTGGCTTTCCACATTCCGCAACAATGGTATCTACAAAAGCAATTACCTTCTGGTTCAGCTCGTGCGCTGCATAAATAGCCTCGATCATCTGTGATTCCGGAACTTCATTTGCCCCAGCTTCGATCATGATTACTTTTTCTCTTGTAGATGCAACAGTAAGCGCGAGATCTGATACTGCCTTCTGAGAAGCAGTCGGGTTAAATACAAACTCACCGTCAACTAATCCAACCTGTGTTGTTGAGATAGGTCCGTCAAACGGAATGTCTGAGATTGTTGTTGCGATTGCAGCGCCAAGCATAGCTGTAAGCTCCGGTGAACAATCCTGATCCACGGAAAGAACAAGGTTCTCCAGTGTAACATCATTGCGATAATCCTTCGGGAACAGTGGTCTCATCGGACGGTCAATGACACGGTCTGTAAGAACGGCATTCTCTGATGCCTTACCTTCTCTCTTATTAAATCCACCCGGGATCTTACCTACAGCATACATTCTCTCATTATATTCAACACTTAACGGGAAGAAATCAATGCCTTCTCTTGGTTTATCAGATGCAGTTGCTGTACAGAGAACAGTTGTGTCTCCATAATGCATAAGAACAGCACCATTTGCCTGTTTTGCAACTCTGCCAACATCAACACGAAGAGGTCTGCCGGCTAATTCCATTTCAAATTGTTTATACATGGTAGTTATCCTTTCTTAAATCTGTAATTCTATTGAATATTTTTGGGAAACAGAAACTACCGAAACTACTGAAAAAAACATTTCATCAAATGCGCTTTTCAGTGGTCTCGGAAATCAAGTTTCTGTTCACAGTTCTAATCATTATAACATAAGTATTTCCAAAGTGCTACTAAAAATAAAAAAAGATTGCGCTTCATGCTCAATTTTCGCGTACACGCGGTCGCAATTGCAGAATTTCCCTTTTCAACTGTCAAAGACAGGATTATACATGATCACCGCATTAAGCTGCAGACAGAGATTAACTGCTGCAGCTTTTTAATCATTTACTCAGATGCTCTTTCCTTTTTAAAGATAATCGAACCGTCTTTTATAACCATTTTCAAATTCAAATCTCTATCAAGCAGCACAACATTCCCCTTTTTTCCAGGCGTAATGGAGCCATATTTATCATACTCTCCCAGTGCCTTTGCCGGATTCATCGTTGCACATGCCACTGCCGTCTCAAGCGGTAGCCCCATCTGCTTTACAGCCGTTCTCATACAATCCATCAAATTGGTCACCGAACCGGCCAGAGCGCCTCCTTCCGCCAGAGTTGCATGATTCCCAACAACATTCACTTTCAACCCGCCCAGAGTATAACTCCCGTCAGGCATCCCGGTGGCACGCATACTGTCGCTGATCAGAATCATACGGTCTTCACCCATCATCTTGTAAGTTGCCCGAACGACAGAAGGATGAATATGAACACCATCGCAAATCAGTTCTGCATTTACATTCAGGCAGTCAGATACTGCACCTATCACTCCCGGCGCGCGATGGGTAAATGCAGGCATCGCATTATAAAGATGAACCGCATGAACTGCTCCTGCATCAAAAGCAGCCTTCGCAATATCGTAATCAGCATTTGTATGTGCAAGTGATATGTGAACCTTATCCTTCATCTGATTTATAAATTCCAAGGCATTCTCATTCTTCTCAGGTGCGATTCCAACAAACTTTACCAGCCCTTTCGAAGCATCCAGAAACTGCTGACAGATTTCGGCATCACAGGAGATAATATTTTTCGCATCCTGTGCACCCTTTTTCTCAATACTGATAAATGGACCCTCCATGTTAACACCGATCAAATCCGCTGCAAGAGACTGCTCTTTCTCAGCTGTTTCCTTATAAGAAGCCGCAACCTCCAGAATGTGTGTCAATTCCTCTACCGGAAGGGTCATTGTTGCAGGACAAATAGCTGTTACACCAACAGAAGCCTCATATTTTGCGATCTCTTCGATGGCTTTTCTGGTCCCATCACAGAAATCATAACCTTTGCATCCGTGGAAATGAAGATCGATCAGTCCAGGAATCGCATAACATCCTTCTCCATCTATAGACTCTTCTCCGTCTCTTTTTGTTCCGTCTGCAAAAACTCCCTCCCTGATCATAATCTCACCATCTTCAAACGTCTTCTGTTCCGTATATACTTTTACATTTTCGATAATCATAGAATCCCTCCTTTTCGAATCATCATTCTGAACTATAAGCTCTGCCCCATTTCCAATGCACGCAATGTATTGTCATGAAGTATTTCTCTGGCAAATTTATCCTGTTCAACATAACTGGAATAGATTATATCAATCATGACCAGAATCGGGAACTGCGGAGAAATGACATTTCCGTGATTCAGGTGCTTGAGCGATGGAAACAGCACCACTTCATCACAAAATCTGTCAAAAATCCCTCTATTCTTTGCTGTGAGGAGCACAGTCTTTGCTCCTCTTTTGTTCGCCTCTTTCAATAGATACAGTACCGCTTCCGTTTCACCACTGACACTGATTCCAAATACCAGACTCCTCTTATCCTGGAATACAGCCTGCATTCTCATAAGATCCGAGTCCTGAATAGAATCAATATCCACACCGATTCTCATGAACCTGTGTTCCATCTCTTCTGCCGCAAACCCAGAACTTCCTCTTCCACATACGAAGACTCGCTCCGCCTTGTTCAGATATCGGCTGATTCTGGCAATTTGCGATTCATCCATCAAGCTGTAGGTCTTATTCAGCAACTCCTGATATGCATTCAAAATCATTCTCGTGTTACCGGTCATAGATTCCTCTTTTTCTACGAAGGTCTCCTCGTACTGATAAACAAATTCCCGGTATCCTCTGTACCCACATTTCTTTGCAAACCGGGACAATGACGCTTCAGAAACATAGAGTCGCTCCCAGTGTCTGAAAATCACTTCCCAGCATATGCATATATCCCACCTCACAGGCACTGCCACTGAATCCACGAAATACCTTTCCATCCAGAATCAGACTCCCGCCGATACCGGTTCCGATGGCAGCATCAGCGCTGCCCTGCTGCCCATCGCCGCTCCCGATATGTATTCTGCAAGCCCGGCACAGTTCACATCATTTTCCACCTCACATGGAACGTGAAATTTATTTTCCAGCGTCTTCTTGAAATTGATACCTTTATAGTTCGGAATCAGGGATGCTGAATGAAATATTTCACCCTTTGTGGTATCGACCATCCCGGCTGTTGATATACAGATTCCGCTGATTTCCTCTGTCTCACAAAAACTGTTCGTAATTTTCACTACTTTTTTCAAAATAGACGGACCGCCCTTGTAACTTTCCGTTTTTCTCTCACCACGGCTTATGATTTCACCTTTCTCAGAAAGTAATCCATACTTTATCGCCGTGCCCCCAATATCTATACTAACATATTTTTTATCATTAACTGTTCTGCCTCCTCTACTATAGTGAGGAACCATTCTGCCTGCTCTGGATCATCAAACTTCTTCCGTGCAGAAACCTTTCCTTCATTATAGTATAATCCGATATTTTCCGCAATCTCCACCCCGAGAAGTTACGATTTCACACCTCAAAGAGGCAAAGCGGAACCTCCTCCGTTTTGCCTCTTACCACGTTAAGAGATACGCACTTTAAAAATAGCTTTTTTAATCTTCTGAGATTCTCCCACTGCAACTGCCGTTCGGTGTCCGTCACTTGGATAGCATATTAAGAAATCACCATTCCTTAAAATTACAGAACTGTTCTTTTCTCCGTTCATTGGAAGAAAATCATCCTTCTGTACAAATTCCTTAAGCTTCATGTTATGAATAAAGTTTAAATCAATCTGTTCTGTTCCATGCAGCATCAAATGAACATCAAGATAATTCTTATGTGCCTCCCAGAAACGTTCCTCTGCTCCGATAACACGTCCACTGATAAACTGCTCGTCCGGTCCATTGAAAATCACATAATTATCCCCCGCCTCAGCCTTGAACATCTCGCTTTCTCCGGTGTGTTGATATTGCCCTCTGCAATCACTTTGTTCTTTACACCGGCAATGATTTTCCTCAAAATTTCAAAATCGTTTTCCTCGATTTTGTCCCCCCTGCTCTGCTCCGTATAGCCGACCATGGTTGTTCCTATAAAATCGAAACCCAACTCATCTGCATGAACGGCTTCTTCCACAGTAGAGCAATCTGCCATCAAAAGCTGATCTGGATCTTTGTTCTTTCTTTCCATCTTTGAAAGTATATTCATTTGCGGCTTTTTCTATTGTATTTGCATCTCCGATTGCTATACTTACAAATGTAAAAGCAAATTGTTCTATACCATGAACAAATATCAAAAGAAAGGACAGGATATATAAGTATGATAATATGTAAGGCACAGAATTATACAGACATGAGCAGAAAGGCTGCGAACATTATTTCTGCACAGGTGATCATGAAGCCAGACTGTGTACTTGGACTGGCAACCGGTTCCTCACCACTGGGAACCTATAAACAGTTGATTGACTGGTATCAGAAAGGAGATTTGAATTTTTCAAAAGTATCCAGTGTTAACCTGGATGAATACCGGGGACTGAGTCCGGAACACGAACAGAGCTACCGCTATTTTATGAATGAGAATTTTTTTGATCATATTAATATTGATAAAGCCCGTACCTTTGTTCCTGACGGACTGGCATTAGATGTAGATAAATTCTGTAAAGATTATGACAAGCTGATTGAAGAGATTGGAGGTATAGATTTACAGCTCCTGGGTTTGGGACGAAACGGGCACATAGGATTCAATGAGCCTTCCGATATTTTTGCAAGGGATACACATTGTGTAGATCTCGCTCCAAGCACTATTGATGCTAACAAGCGTTTCTTTAACAGCGAAGAAGATGTACCACGTCAGGCATTGACCATGGGAATCAGAAATATTATGATGGCGAAAAAGATTGTAGTTGTTGTAAGTGGAAAAGATAAGGCTAAGGCTCTGAAAGAAACCATTTACGGACCGATTACACCTAAAATTCCGGGTTCTGTATTACAACTTCACCCAGACGTAATAATCATTGCAGACGAAGCAGCATTGTCAGAGATTTAGACATATCTGCAACATTAATATGTAATCTGAAAGAATGCCATATAATTCTCTCTATTAATAATCCAGCCAGACTAACCTATAGTTTGGCTGAATTTTAAACTTTACTAATAATCTCCAATAATTGTTTTACAAATAAATACACTATAAAAAACAAAAAAGCACCCAATAAAAATATTGAATGCTTTTCATCTGCTCTGATATTCAAACCAAGATTATTTACGAAGTCCAAGTCTTTCAAATCTTCACACAATCCATGTTTTCGATCCGAATCACTGCACATCTATACAGAACATATTACAACTGTAAAATCAAGGAACTTGTCACTACTAATTATAAATCTTTACCAGCGATATATCTTGCAACACAGACACCACTTGCC
The DNA here is from genome assembly GCA_030526265.1 of Eubacteriales bacterium. Lineage (GTDB taxonomy): Bacteria > Bacillota > Clostridia > Lachnospirales > Lachnospiraceae > Claveliimonas. The sequence continues at coordinate 45,203 of JAUNDE010000002.1, forward strand.
GAAGCGTGAGACAAGGAATGTGTTACCCCACTGCAGTCACCGATGACAAAAAGTCCCTTATGTCTTGTTTCCAGATGTTCGTCGATCTCCACTTCCATATTGTAGAATTTCACTTCTACACCATAAAGAAGTGTGTCATCGTTCGCTGTACCCGGAGCAATCTTATCTAATGCATAGATCATTTCTATGATACCATCCAGAATACGTTTCGGCATTACGAGGCTCAAATCTCCCGGTGTAGCCGCAAGAGTAGGAACAACATAACTTTGTGCGATTCTGCTCACTGTACTTCTCTTTCCACGGATCAGATCACCGAAACGCTGTACGATCACACCTCCGCCAAGCATATTGGAAAGTCTTGCGATACTCTCGCCGTATCCATTACTGTCTTTGAAAGGCTCGGAAAAATGTTTGGATACAAGAAGTGCAAAATTCGTATTCTCCGTGTGCATCTTCGGATCCTCATAGCTGTGTCCATTTACTGTCACAATTCCGTTTGTATTTTCATTTACCACAACTCCACGCGGATTCATGCAGAAGGTTCGAACAAGATCCTCAAACTTTTTCGTTCGATATACAATCTTGCTCTCATAAAGTTCGTCTGTTAAATGAGAAAACACTTCTGCCGGAAGCTCTACTCGAACCCCAATATCTACACGGTTAGATTTGGTTTTGATTTCAAGATCCCTGCATACACTTTCCATCCATTTACTTCCGCTGCGTCCTGCAGATATTATGCATTTTTTGCATCTATAAGATCCATCTGCAGTAATCACCTCGTAATCATCTTCGCATTTTAACACTGTTTCTACCGGAGTCATAAAGTGGAATTCCACATGATCCTTAAGCTCTGCATACAGATTCTCCAGAACCACATAATTGATATCTGTTCCAAGATGACGCACCGATGCATCCAGCAAATGCAGGTCATTCTGCAGACACATTTTTTTAATTGCTGTATTTGCTGTAGAGTAAAGTCTTGTACCTTCTCCTCCATGAGAAACATTGATCTCATCCACATAATTCATCAGATCAATCGCATCTTTCTTACCGATATACTCATGCAGCGTACCGCCAAACTGGTTTGTGATATTATACTTTCCATCTGAAAACGCTCCTGCACCGCCAAAGCCATTCATAATTCCACAACTTTTACAATGTATACAGGATTTTATTTTTTTACCGTCAATCGGACATTTACGTTTCTCAAGACTGTTTCCAGCTTCAAACACTGCTACTTTAAGCTGAGGCTTAATCTTTATAAGTTCATATGCTGAGAAGATACCTCCCGGTCCCGCCCCAACAATAATCACATCATAATTCATAGTCAGTTCTCCTTTTTCTTTTATTATACCATTATTTAGCTCACGCCAAACAGGACAGCAACCCTAAAATCAGGATTGCTGTCCTTAGTTTTAGTACTGTCCTGTGTTGTACACAAAAGCATTCGGTACATTCTTATCCGGGCTATAAGTCTCAAGAATCTTTCCATAGCGCTCTCTGTAGTCATTGTCTACTTTGAGCTGAGGAATAACTTTTGTTCCTTCCTCAAAGAAATGCTTAGAACCTCTTCCCATCTCCTGACCTCTCTTGGTGTGCTTATCAAGAGCCACATCCATGATCTCCGGCAGTTTACCCATAGCGGCCTCTTTAATGATGATATTCTTTAAAAAATCACTGGAACGATCTTTTTCGCTCTCGCAGAGAATACGGATCGCATGAATGAAATACATCGGCTGATCCCCGTCATCATAAGGGAAATTCTTTCTCATTTCATTCATTGTGTTTACCTGAACTGCTGCATTCAGATTTCCAAATCCGATATCTTCTACAGAAATTGTGAGAAGTCTTCTCCACATTTTTTCCAGGAAAACCGGACCAGATACATACAGTTCATATGCATACTGGCAAGCTTCCTCTACCATTGCACGACGGATTGCTTTCTGAAGGCAGGAAACGATCTCATCTGTAGCAAATCCATTCAGTGTTGTCGATGCTGCCCAAATATTATATGCTGGCATTTCAATTCTCCTTTTTTTCTTTGTATAATTCTATTAATTCCATAATCACGATTTTGATTGTCTCCGCACTCATAAGCTGATCTTCTGCATGTGTCATCAGAAGGCTGATCTGAGGTTCAAGAGACGCCATCTCCTCCTGCAACACATCCATGTGTCCATCGTGAGCTTCCACAAAACTCTTATTACCTTCTTCAATCTTCTTCTCAGCTTCTACAAAATCGCCTTGTTTTGCCAGTGAGAGAGCTTCCAGGTAACATGACTTGGCCATTCCTGAGTATGTGATCACCTTCATAGCACTCTCTGAAATTTTTTCAATATTTACCATTCTCTCTCCTATCCTTTAACCAGACTGATTGCAAAATCCAGTGCTTTATCACCATCAGCCATAGCATATACGCGTGGCTCTACACTTGCCACCGGAATATTCAGCTGTGATTTGATATTTGCTACAGCGTATACAAGCTGTGGTCCTACCAGACAAACATCCCACTTGCCAACTTCATCCTTGATTCCCGCATTTGCCACTGCAGTGATGGTAATATCCATTCCACGTTTTTCTGCTGCCTCGCGAATCTTCTTTACGAGAATTGAACTGGACATACCGGCGTTACAGCATAATAAAATTTTCAAAATGATTCTCCTTCCTGCACTTACATAGCATCTGTATTCAATTTCTTCTATTTATAGTTTCTTTACTTATTTCAGTTCTGGCCAATAACCCTTATTTGCCTCAATAAAGTCATCCAGAATCTTCTTTGCGATCGTTGCACTCGGCACTGTTTTAGAAAGTGTGAGCGCCTGCCATAATTTGTGGTAGCTTCCTTCCATCCATGCATCCACAGTCAGTTTCTCAACTGCTACCTGTTCTTCCATAAGTCCTTTCTGGAATGTAGGAATCTTTCCAACGCTCAATGGTTCATAACCGTCTTTACCTACGATACATGGAATCTCTACCATAGCATCTGACGGGAAGTTTTCAATCGCTCCGTTATTCTCCACGATCAAAAGCATACGCTCATGCGTGTTAAATGCAAGAGCTGTTGCAAGGTCTACAATAAAGAGTGCATGAATACCGATCTCAAGTTTTGTATCCTTTGCAGTTCCTGCTGCCTCAATCTTTGCACATTCGCCAAAGACTCTCTTCTCTCTTCCATCAATAACCTGATTTGCACGAGTATAATTTGGATCAGTGTGTGCTACCATTTCATCCGGGAAGAGGTAGTACTGCAGATAAGAGCTTGGTGCCATCGTTGGATCAACTGCTACGATATCACGAACTTTCTTTGCTGTCTCATGCCAGCTGTTGTCTGTGTAGTCCTTCTCGGTTGAATCAATCGGACAATTTCCATATTTAAGCTGGTGCTCAACAAGCTTGTCAATGTACTCATTACCATCTGCATCTTTAATGGATGTCCACCATCCGAAATGATTCAGGCCAAAGTAACGAACATCCATTTCTTTTCTATCTTTAAATCCAAGAATCTTCGCGATATTCTGCTCCATACCGATTGGCATATCACAGATATTGATAACTCTTGAATTTGGGCGAAGTCTTCTGCATGCTTCTGCCACAATAGCTGCAGGATTTGAGTAATTTAACATCCAGCAGTTCGGAGAATATTTCTCCATATAGTCAATGTTTTCAAGAACGCCTGCGATAGAACGCATACCATAAGCGATTCCACCTGGTCCACATGTCTCCTGACCAACTACTCCGTATTTCATTGGAATTTTCTCATCCAGTTCACGCATATGAAGCTGTCCCACACGGATATGTGCCAGACAGAAATCTACGTCTGTATAAGCTTTTTCCGGATCCGTTGTTGCCAGATATTCGATACTTGGATCTTTTTCTTTTACGATAATCTCACAGGCCTTCGCCACTTTATTCTGGCGCTCTTCGTCATTGTCATACAATTTGATAGAACGAAGTGGCAATTTGTCAAGGTTATCTAAGAGCATTAAAATAATCTCTGGTGTATAGGTACTTCCGCCTCCTGCAATTACAATCGAAAATTTCTTATTCATCTTACTCATCTTATTTTTCCTTTCTTATACCTCTAAATCTTTTATCCAGTTTGTCCGTTTCAATAGTTGCACAAAAAAAGTAATAATCTTACCCGTTACGATGACGGCGATGATTGTTGCTGGTGTTACTCTTCCTCCCAAGAGAATTCCTGTGATCAAAAACAACAAATCCAGTCCCCAGCGCACTTTAAAGTACTCTAACTTTGTTTTGCTCATTACACTGAAAATCAGTGCATCATAAGAGCTTTTTCCGTAATTTGCATAAATTGACATCGCAAGTCCAAATGCAATGACACATAATCCGAATAACATAAGCCCGTAATTTCCCGGAAACCAGAGACATTCCGGCACGACTGCCATCCCAAAGTCAAACCCATAGGAAAACACAAGAATCGCAATCACTGTTCCAATACCCAGTTCTGTTCGCTTCAACACAAAGGCTATTGCAATCATGACCGCAGACACGATCAGGCTCGCAGTTCCCTCCGATACATTCAGCGTAAGCGCAGTTCCCTGAAACAGAACGTTCAAAGGATCGGCGCCAAGTCCTGACCGGATACAGATGCCATTTCCCAGACCCGAGATAATATTTCCCAGGCATACGAATGAAATACGGAGCATTACGTCTTTCTTACTCATATATGTTTGTGTTTCTTTCATAAAGCTTCCTTCTGCATGTTAGTAGGCTTCTGTAGAATTGGAGATTTGAATGAGTACTTCAACAAATTCCTCCTCGGTCTCAACTGCAGCCAGTTTCCTTATAGACAACCGATCCATTGCCATCTGCTTGAAGAACTGGAACAGAACACCAATCTGGTCATTCTGTTTTCGCTCCATTGCCAGCAGAAAAATGACCTGAATCTCTTTTTCCTGCATACGCATAGGTTTCTTCAAAACCGCAGCAGCGATTGCCTTTTTCTTAGCAAAAGTCACAAGGGGATGCGGAATCATAAAGGAATTTCCCAGAAAAGTCGGATAGTTTACCTCTCGTTGAAGGACATCGTTCACATATTCAGCTACATCGTAAATACAGCCTTCTTTGTCCAACGCCTCAGTCATTTCCTGTATGATTTCTTCAAACTCCACTTGATGCCTAAATATACGAATTGTTTTTGGGTTAAAATGGTCTTTGATAATTTCACGAAATCGATAATCAAGTCGTATCTTATGTACCAACGCATTCATTGCCTGCTGCGTATAATGATCGGGTATGCCATTGATCCTGAATGTATGTATCTGCGAATGAACGACCATATCCATAGTAGAAATGATCAGATCCACTTTATGATCTTCCAGATACTGATCCAGATTGTGCTGAGGCAATACCTTAACAACTTCAATCTGATTCTGATAATTCATCTGAATCCAGTTATTAATGATCGTACTTACACTGAATCTCGCTGAACTGATGATCACCGCCTTCAGCTTCTGGTTGATATTATCAAGGAAATGCTCTACAAATATAGAAATGTAAGACACTTCATCATCCTGAATAAAACAACTCTTATATCGATATATGATTGGCACGATCAGCATAGAGACCTCATACGCATAAGGGTATTGTTTCTTTACATCATTCAGAATTGGGTTCTTCACCGCGTATCCAGTCTCCATGCGTCTTAACATGTATTCAATATGAATGAGCAGATTATTGTAATATTCCTTAGACTGCCACAGGTCAAAATGATATTTTTCCATTACTTCTCTGCAGAATTCTTCCAGGATCGAAATGCTCACACTGTCCACAATACTCTCGTCTACCGGATTTGCCGAGAGCTTAAAGTTATGCAGAAGCGAACCAAGCACTTGAAAATCCTCATTACAAAGCAACAGTTCCTGTTCCTTCAGGTAATCAAAAAACTGCTGGATCTCAAGACTTACAGACTCCGGTTCTGCAAGAGAAATCATTCTGTGATTCTGATAATTACGGATGATCGTAATATATAATGCACTTACAATCATATATAAGTTTGCATCAGATATCTGAATCTTGGAATTATCAAAGTATTCCTTTACCAGTTTGATCAGAAACTCATACTCGTTCTGGTCAAAAGAATTGCAGAGCAAGGTTTTCAAAAAGAAGAAATGCGTCCTTGTTCCTCTTTCTGTCTCGCTTTTGATCAACCGAAAAATTGTCTTACGCAATTTTTTCTCATCCGCCGAGATTCTAAGCCAGTCTCCGTTTACCTGTAGTATTTCACTCTGATACTCAGTCATCAGATATTTCTGAAATTTGACAATTTCTTTATAGATTGCAGGCTGTGAAAGGTGTAATACATCTTCGAGATCAAAAAGATTTACCCTTCCGGACTCAAGTGTCATACCGAGAATAATCCATCCCCGATCCCCTGCATTGGAAGCATTTTCTTCTTTATGTTCCAAACTCAAATGTTCTCTTACCGCCTCGATCTGTTGTCCGTCGATATAATAGCCTTTCTTACGCGACGAACAAATCACATCATCATTTCCCCATGATTGATTGATTTCTCCGATTTCGTTACGGATTGTTCGGGAAGACACTCCCATGTACTCAGCCAGCTTGGCTCCGGTAACACCCTGCACATTATTCAATAATATTTCCAGTATTTTGGATTGTCTTCCTGTAAACATCCTTATCTCCTATAATATAAATTAAGCAGTTTCTTCCTGCTCTTTTTTAAGTTCATCTGCCTCCATTGCTTTAAAGAATGGATAGTAGATCAGTGTCATAATAAGCAGAAGTACAAAAACAAGTACTACACTCTTCCAGTCAAGTGTCATCAGGAACGCACCAACTCCAGGTGGGAGGAATCCAGGTGGATTCGCGATCGGCATTCCAACCAGGCCGCTTGTCATTGAGAAGTACGCAATTACTGTAATGATCAATGGTCCGAATACGAATGGGATAAACATAAACGGATTTAAAATGATCGGCGCTCCAAAGATTATCGGCTCATTGACTCCAACTAACGACGGAACAATCGATACCTTTCCGATAGCATTCAACGACTTCGCCTTTGAACGCATCATCAAAATCACAAGACCGAGCGTAAGTCCGGAACCTGTAACCTGAAGAATATTGTAATAGAATCCATATGTAAAAATATGTGTCACAGTCTCGCCTGCTGCATAAGCTGCAATATTCTCAGCACCATATGCGATTGCAAAGGAAGCCCATACTGCTGATGTGATCGAAGGTCCGTGAAGGCCGAAGAACCACAGAAGCTGTGTCAGGAATATTACGATCAGTAATGCAGGCAATGTATCCATTGTGCTGATTGCAGGAGCAAGAACACTCATAACTGCTGCAGGGAATACCTGTCCGCCTACTGCAAGTGATACATTCGCAATAATAACTGCAACAACCACATTCACTACCAATGGAATGAGTGATGCAAAACTCTCACCAACCATGGATGGAACACTGTCCGGAAGACGAATGATAACATTTTTCTTAATCAGCAATCTGGTGATCTCAACGCTCAGGATTGCTGAGACAATACTTGTAAACAATCCGGAAGCTCCCAGATATGTAATGTCCAATCCACCCTCAATAGAAAGTCCACTCAGAATCAAATGTACAAGGATTGCTGTTGCCCCTGTCTGTCCATTATAAATATCATAACGCTTCGCCAAAGCTACCGCAATAAACAATGCCGCATAAATTGACAACATATCGTTGGAAAACATTCCGGCATAAGTAAATACGTTCATGTACTTACCAAGGAAATCATAAATCGGACCGCTTCCGATCAGATTCATGAATGCCAGCGGAAGCAAGCTGATAGATCCGATAATGATAACCGGAATAACCGCAATCATACCGTCCTTGATGGCCTGAAGATGCTTTTGCTGTTCCATTTTGTTTGCAATCGGCATCAAATACTTCATCAATGTTTCTTGAAATTTGTTCATAACTCTTCTCCTTAAGTATTTTCAAATCCCTGTCGACAATGGATTTCGTTAGTATCAGTATATCTGTTCTAAAGGGAACTCACAAATACACTTTTTCCACTCACATAGGAATTCCCATTTTCCCTTTCCACAAAGACAAGGAGAAATTGCGTCATTTTCCACATATAAAGGACAAACAAAAAAGCACCCAATAAAAATATTGAATGCTTTTCATCTGATTTGATATTCAAATTAAGATTATTTACGAAGACCAAGTTTCTCGATCAGTGCACGATATCTGTTGATATCTTTATCTTTCAGATATGCAAGGAGTCCTCTTCTCTGACCAACCATTTTAAGAAGACCTCTTCTTGAGTGGTGATCCTTTGGATTAGCCTTGAAGTGATCTGTAAGATCGTTGATTCTGGCTGTAAGAATCGCAATCTGTACTTCCGGAGATCCTGTGTCTCCTTCTCCTCTTCCGAATTCTGCAATAATCTGTGCTTTCTGCTCTTTTGATACCATTTCTTTTTCCTCCAAATTAAATATTCATTGCCAGTATTAAGTAACGGTCGGAGTTATCCAGTCACCGAACACTGGTTGTTTCATACTGCGATATTATATCACACAGTATTTGCAGTGTAAAGTTCTTTTTACAATGCTTTCAGTATTTTTACAGATTCAGTAATTGACTCTGCACCAAACACAGAACTTCCTGCAATGAGAATATCAACTCCTGCATCGACAAGTTTTCTTCCCGTCACTTCATTCACACCACCATCGACACTGATCGGAACATGCTTGCCAACCTCGTCCATGATTTCATGTGCTCTCTGAATCTTCTCATAAACACTTTCTTCAAACGGTTGTCCGCCATATCCAGGTTCTACACTCATCAATATGATTCCGTCGATATGCTTCAACAAATATCTAAGGCTCTCCACATCATATGCCGGTCCGATTCCAATTCCCGCTTTTAATCCGGCTTTCTTGATTTCACGGATCATATGGATCGGATTCGGGCAGGCATCCAGCTGGAATGTCACATAATCTGCTCCTGCTTTCACAAACATCGGAAGAAATGTTTCCGGTCTGACAAGTTCAAAATGAACTGACAGCGGTAATTTCGTTATTTTCTTAAGATCAGAAACAAGCTGCGGACCAAAAGTTACATTTTCCACATATACTCCGTCCATAACGTCGATATGAACAATATCTGCCCCTGCCCTTTCAGCCTCAAGCACCTGTTCCCCGATCCTCGTCTGATCACATGCAAGAATTGATGCTGATACTTTCGCCATAATAATTTCTCCAATCTGCTAATTTTGTATAACGCTCCAAAAACGCACATCCCCCGCCGGAAAATGACGAGGGACATGCTTTAAAAATTATTTTGTAACATGATTGGTCACTGAGTGCATCCAATCTTTTGCAAGAGCATAGATCTCTTTGTATTTTTCAAAATAGAACATGTATTCATCATGTCTTTCCTGATTTGGTTCAACTGTATATTCAATATCCGTCATAGCTTCTGCTGCTGTATCGATGTCTGGGTACACTCCGCCCGCTACAGCTCCAAGGATCGCCGATCCAAGAACCGGACCTTCACTGCATTTCGGAACAACAACCGGACAATTGCTTACATCAGCATGAGCCTGAAGCCAGAAATCACTCTTTGCCGCACCACCGGATACAACCATAGCCTTTGGCTCAAATCCGGCACCACGGAACACTTCCAAAATCGCTTCTGTTCCATAGCAGATACTTTCAATAATCGCGCGGTACATATGCGCAGGTGTATGGCCAAGAGACAATCCGTAGAACATACCTCTGACATCCGGGTCAACATGTGGAGTACGATTTCCCTGGAAGAAATCAAGCGCAACGATTCCTTCCGCTCCAATTGGAATCTGAGCTGCTTCACGATTCAGGATGTCATATACACTGCAGCCTTCTTTTTCAGCCTGCATTTTTACAGTGCCACATAACTGATTCTTAAACCAGTTTACAACAGAACCTGTTGATGTCTGTCCACCTTCCACCATGCGCAGTCCAGGAACGATCGCATCCGGATATGCTCCCCACATTCCCTTGCTGTGGATCGGATCTTTAAACTGTGCGATATGCAGATGTGAGGATCCTGTAATCAGCGTTAATTTGCCAGGCTGATGTGCATTCAGCCCGATTACACCAACGAACGCATCTGCTCCGCCTTCACCTACCGGGATACCAGGAATCAATCCCATATCTTCGGCAGCTTTTTCTGTCAATCCGCCAACAAATTCACCTAATGGCAATACTCTTGGAGGAAGCTTCTCAACCAGATCATCAAGACCAATGGTGTTATAGAAGTCAACAGGATATCCTCCTTCTTCACTATTGTAATACCAGCGAACAGAAGCACAGTTGATACTTGCCGTATATTCTCCTGTTAATCTGTACATTAACCAGTCTGTACATTCATAAAAACGTGTTGCTTTATTATAAATCTCCGGTTCATTCTCTTTTAACCAGAGAGCTTTTGCAGGAAGGCACTCTGCTGATACCATTCCGTAACCATTGTATTTCAAAGAATCATGTCCTGATTCAAAAATACGCTTTGCCTGCTCAGAGGCACGCACATCCATCCACATAATTGCGTCGCGAAGAGGTACCATGTCGTCTCCTGACAAAACAACTGTACAACATGTTGTATCAACACTCATTCCTTTAATACATTCAGGATCAATATCACTTTCTGCCATCGCCCTTTTCGATGCCTTGCAGATAGAATCCCACCATTCATCCGGTTTCTGCTCTGCACGTCCAGACGACGGAGTATACAAAGGATACGGTTCTTCACAGAACACGATTGGATTGCCTTTCAGATCAAAAATACCAACTCTTGCTCCGCCTGTACCCATGTCAACGCCTAATACACAATCGATTTTACGCATAGTATTTATCCCTCCATCAAATTAAAGTTCGAGTCCGATCTCCTCTGGAATTTCATCAAAATAAATATCATCATGACTTGTGTTATTCTTAAAGATAACAAGGCAGTGTACAGAATCATCCAGCGTATTTGGTGCCCAGTGCCATACACCTGGCTTACAGCTGATCCCTGTTCCCTTCGGAATGTAAAACGCACGAACCTTCTCCGGATCAGGTTTTCCTGCCGGCATAAATGGTACAATAATACCGCCTGTCATAGCAAACAGATTCTCCTCTGTGTAATCGTGTGCCTCAAATTTCTTAACTGTAAATGGCTTGCGGAATACTTCCATCATATTGATTGATGTAGGAGTGTCTCTGACAACAACCTGTGGATACCATGTATGAGAACCAGGCGCGCCAAAATCTTCTCTTCCTTCGTATGATAATACTTCTCCAAATTCTGCAAATGCTTCTTTTGTAAGCTGTTCAACTTTTATTTTTTTCATATCAATACCTCTTTCTTAAAAGATTACACTTATCCAATCCGAAAACTGAATAAGTGTAACCAGACATTAATTATTTACCTTTTAAACAGATGCTTTTGCGATAGCTTTAAAAATAAGCATAGCAACACAAGCTCCCGGATCAATCATGCCTCTTGAAGCTTCTCCTTTCACTGCTGGTTTTCCATGAACAGCCAGCATGTCTGTTGCTGCGTTAAATCCAGCTTCTGCTGCATCTGCCGCTTTTGCTGTTGCATCAGCAAGACTGTCTCCGGCAGAAAGAGCTGACTTCAAAGCCTGCACGCCCGGATCGAATCCGTCCAGGAAAGTTTTTTCTCCAAGTTTAGCCTTACCTTTTTCCATGATACCAGCTTCATATGCAGCGAGAAAATCAACAATATCCATATCAGCAAGCTCTGATTTTCCTTTCAGAACTTTTCCGCCCTGCATGAGTCCAATTGCCATCAATGTACCCATTGTTGAAGGAGCTGCACTCGACATAGCTTTACCGGCACCATAAAGAAGCTTTCCGGCATCTTCGATTCCTGAAGCTGATGCATTGTCATACGCCGCACGAAAACCTTTTGTCATTGTAAGTCCGAGGTCTCCGTCTCCAACTACACTATCAAGTTCAATCAAACGATCTCTGTTTTCGTCCATGATCGCACTGATCTCGCCAAGTATCTTAATTAGATATGAAACGTTCATTTATATGCCTCCCAAATTATAACTGTTTAAAAAATGGTGTTGCTGCCGGAGCATCTAATAATTCTTTCAACTCATCATCCAGTTTGAATAATGAAATTGAGAATCCAGCCATCTCCATAGCTGTTGCAAATTCTCCAACATAATAACGGTGAACTTTGATACCATTCTCTTCAAGTCTCTTATTGATATGTCTGGCAACGATATACTGCTCATCAAGTGGAGTTGCTCCAAGACCATTCACAAGAACAGCAACCTCATCACCGCTTACATATGGAATATCCGGAAGGATCTTCTCTAACATTTCATCAACGATTTTGTCTGCTTCTTCGAGCTTACCATTACGGATACCAGCTTCACCGTGAATACCCATACCGATTGCCATCTCATCATCAGCAATTGAGAATCCTGGTTTCCCAACACTCGGAATTGTACATGGTGTAAGAGCTACGCCCATTGTTCTTACATTTGCACATGCTTTTTCAGCAATTCTCTTTACCTCGTCAAGATCTTTCATCTGAGCTGCCGCAGCCCCTGCACATTTATATACGAAAACGATACCTGCAACACCACGACGATGATTTGCTTCGCCAGGACCTGCCGGAGCTGCTGAGGCAACATCTTCACCTGCAACAACTGTTTCAACACGGATATCTTCTTCAAAATCAGCCATCTCAGCACCCATATCAAAGTTTAAGATATCTCCGTTGTAGTTTCCATAGATATAGAGGACACCTGCTCCATCATCTACTTCTTTTGTCACCTTAAAGATCTGCTCCGGACTTGGTGACTGGAATACATCACCAACACAACATCCATCTAACATTCCTTTTCCAACATATCCAAGGAACAATGGAAGGTGTCCTGATCCACCACCTGTTACGATAGCAACTTTTCCCGGAACTTTGTTTGAAGTAACGAGACAATGTACATCATCACCCGTATATGTAATGTAGTCAGGATGAGCGATATACAAGCCTTCCAGCATTTCTGTAACATAGTTTTCTGGTTTATTAATTATTTTTTTCATAGGATAAAACCCCTTTCCTAAAATTATTTCCTAGCACTGATTTTAGCTGTAACGATCGGCACAACAAGTGCAATGATAAGGATAATGCCATAAACCATATCTGTAATAACTGTGTCAATTCGCATTACATTAAACGCTGATGAGATCAGCTGCAACAAAATGATAGAGATTGTAACACCCGCAACTTTACCTTTACCACCGTCAGGGTGAATACCACCAAGTACGACAATAAGAAGTGATAACAGTGTGTATGATGTATTATAGTTTGATTTACCGGAACCATAATGTGAGGATGTTAAAATACCACTGATGGCACCAAAGATACCGGAAATCATGTATGTTGTGATCGTAACCTTAAGGTTATTGATTCCGGAATACTTAGATGCCTGTTCGTTACTTCCAAGGAAATATACTTTCTGTCCGTAAGTCGTTGAATTCAGAATAAATGCAACAACAATTGTGACAATGATGAAAATAGGCAATACAAAAGGAATATTTCCAATACCACCGTTTGCAATCTCAATATAGCTCTGCGGAAGACCTGTGATACCAGGACCTGTCGTGATGATCATTGCAAGTCCGGTATACAACTGAAGACCGCAAAGTGTAACAAGCATTGCCGGAATCTTCAGGAATCCGATCATAAATCCATTAAAGATACCACATAACGCTCCAACTACAAGTGCTGCAACAACAGCAATCACAATCGCACCTGTACCAGCTTCCTTTCCGCCCATATGCACAAGAATATAAGCAGCAACAACACCTGTCAGGTTCGCAATACCTACAAGAGAAAGGTCGATACCTCCAGATATCATACAAAGCATCATACCATACGCAATAATACCAAATGCAGGAAATACATAGATCATTGCTTTAAGGTTCAATACAGAGTAGTATGTTTTCGGATTCAAGATTGCCATCGCAATAAGAACAACTGCATACATTGCCAGCAGAGAGAGCAGTGTATGGTCAATATTTTTAAGTTTTTTCATTTTCCATTCCCTCCCTTATACTTTTGGACTATTCGCAATAGCCTTAGCCTTAAGTGATGTAATAGCTGTTCCTACGATAATAACCGCACCAACTACAAATGTCTGCCAGTATGCCGGTACACCCAGCATAATAAGGTTATTCTGAATCAAAGCGATCAAAACAACACCAAGTACTGTTCCGATGACACCACCATGACCACCAGTGATTCTTGTTCCACCGATAACTACAGCTGCGATAACCATCATTTCAGATCCCATAAGGTTCAGTGGATTCGCAGAACTACAAAGGATACAGTAGATCATTCCTGCAATTCCGGCAAAAACACCTGAGAAAATGTAAACAATAAACTGAAGTCTAACAACATTGAAACCTGCGATTCTGGCAGCATTTTTGTCTCCTCCGATCGCATAGATACCTCTTCCAAGCATTGTGTACTTCAGAATCAGATGTACAGCAATACACAGAACGATAGGAACAATAATAAATACCGTCATCGAATATGTAATATCATTTTTGTTCGTGTACGTGAATAAGAATACCTCACCAAGTCCTTTGATTGCTTTCGGCATACGGGAAATCTCATTCGTACCGAAAAATGTAAGAACCATACCACTTACGATACTGCTGACACCAAGTGTAGCGATCAGCGGAGGAAGCTTCAATACCGCAATCAGGAATCCATTGATAATACCGACGATCAGACCAATACCAGCCGCCATAACAAATGCAAGCAAAGCGCTGTTCATATCATGCTCTTTCATAACGACAACAGGAATATAAAGCGCCGCACATGCCACTGCCGGGAAAGAAACATCAATACCGCCCGAGATAATAACCACCATTTCACAAATGGCAAAAATAAGTGTGACAAGCAATGCACGAGACAAAGTAATAATTGTCGAAAAGTCTGCAAAAGCAGGATTCTTCATACCAATTGCACAAGAAAGAGCAACGATAATATAAACAATAATCATCTGGTTGGAAGTCAGTATTTCTTTCATCTTATTATTCTGTTTCATTACTCTTCGCCTCCTTCCTTACTGAAGATGTCGTATACTTCATTCTCTTCAACATGCTTCTCAGCCTGATCAAGGTAAGCTACTGCTTTTCCGTTTCTCATTACCACAATCTTATTACAGTTCTGAACAAGTTCTGATAAGTCATCCGTGATTACAACAACTCCAACACCTTTGTTTGCAAGATCATGAAGAATATCAAAGATCTCACTCTTTGAACCGATATCGACACCTACTGTAGGTCCGTTTAATACAATCAGCTCAGGATCCGTATTAAGCCATTTAGCGATAACAACTTTCTGTGCATTACCGCCGGAAAGAGTACGAATTGGAACCAGGTCATTTTCTGTTTTTACAGAAACTTCTTTGATCCATTTCGCCGTATCATCTGCGATTGCTTTAAAATCAAGCTTTCCTCCGTGGAAATATTTATTAATAGAAGCAGCGACCATATTGTCACGAATACTTCTGTCAAGGAAAAGTCCCTGAGTAAGTCGATCCTCCGGCACATATGCAATTCTATTTTTGATTGCATCCTCAATACTCTTAATCTGGATTTCTTTTCCTTTCAGTGTAACTTTCCCTGAATCTGCAGGTGCAATGCCAAATAATGCATCACCGATCTCGCTACGACCTGATCCAAGAAGACCTGTAACACCAATAACATCACCCTTATTTATTGTGAAAGAGACATTTTCAAAAGCACCCTGTCTGCTCAAATTTTCTACTTTCAAAATTTCTTCCTGACTCTTTTCCGGATGATATGTCTCCTCAACGATATCATGACCTGTCAGATCCCGAATAAATCTTGCTCTGTCATACTCACTGATATCTCCGCTTGAAACATACTCACCGTTTCGGATAATTGTCAGTCTGTCTGCAATCTCATAAATCTCATCAAGCTTATGATTTACGATCATGATCGCAATACCTTTCTTTTTCAGACCGCGAACGATCTCAAACAAATTCTCAACCTCTTTCTTTGTAAGAGCCGTTGTTGGCTCATCAAGGATCAGGAATTTCGCATCATTGATAATTGCACGGCAAATTGCAACCATCTGTTTATTTGCAACAGTTAATCGCTCGACAAGGATGTCAGGATCCATGTGAGCTCCAACCATTTCCATAGCTTTTAATGCTAATTCTCTGGAATTTTTCCAGTTCATAACCTTTGTACCGGTCATGAGAGAGTTGTTCATTGCAATATTTTCAGCAACAGTCAAATTCGGAAATACAGCAAAGTCCTGGTAAATTACCTGAATTCCCGCTTTAATTGCATCGATAGGTTTTAAATGTTCTACCTTTTTTCCTTCCAGGTAATAATCACCAGATGTCTGTTCATGTGCGCCGGAAATAACCTTGATCAAAGTAGATTTTCCACAACCGTTCTGTCCAGCAAGGCAAAGAATTTCTCCTTTTTTTATTTCAAGGTCGACTCCTTTTAATGCCTGAACACCGCCGAATGATTTTTTTATGTTTTCCAATTTAAGAAAAACTTCTGCCATGTTGAATCCCTCATTTCTTTTTAATGAAAGCCCCATAGGGAGGTGCCTTGATGCACAACCCCATGAGGCTTAAGGCTCATTTAACAAAAATAGTCAAATTATAAATTAGAAGTCATATGCTTCGTCATTTACATTAGATGCATCTACATCAATCCAAGCGCTTCCTGTAAATACTTTTCCATCGAGTGTTAACTCTTCATAACCTGGAGTTGTAAGAGCGATATCTTCTGCAGCTGTTCCATCAAGTGTTGCGATAGCAAGCTCGATCATAGCCTGTCCTGCAAGTGCTGGATCCCAGAAGCTCATAAGTTCAACAGTACCATCTTCTACATACTCGCCACATACAGAAACAAGTGATGTACCTGCAATATGTACTTTGCCTGAAAGACCAAGTTCTTTAACTGCACGAGCTGCACCTGGAGTCTCACTCATAGCTGCACACTGGATAGCATTAATGTTAGGGTTAGCTGTCAAAGCTTCTTTTACTTTGCTGTAAGCTGTATCTGCATTGTCATCAGAGATGATCAGGTCTGTGGCCATCTTGAGACCTGGGCAGTTCTCGTCAGCGTATGTCTTTCCACCTTCAGCTTCCTCAACGTGAGAAACAGATGTAAGAGCACCAACTGTCTGGATGTATTCGCCTTCGCCGCCTGTAAGTTCAGCAAGTTTTTCCATCAGATGAGCACCGTATTCTCTTGTATCGAACGCCTCTACATCATAATCCATGTTCTCTACTGTAGATGCTTCATGACAGATAACTTTGATTCCTTCGTCCTGAGCTTTCTTAAGAATAGGGTCAAGCGCCTCCACATCAAATGGAACTACACAGATTGCATCGTATCCCTGTCCGATAAGACCTTCAACATACTCAGCCTGTCCATCACCTTCAGCTGATCCGCCATACTCAACAGTGATTCCTTTTTCTGCGTATGCATCTTTCACCTGGTCAACACCATATTCCATACGCTCAAACCAAGCAAGGTTTGTCATCTTAGGAACTACGATGATCTTATATCCATCCCCAGATTCTTCTGTCTCTTCTGCTGCTGCGTCGTCTGATGAAGAATCAGAAGATGAGCTACCACAGCCAACAACAAGAGAAGATACCATAGCAACGCCAAGTAATACACTTAAAACTCTTTTTTTCATGTTACGTCCTCCTTTTAATCCAGGGTCTCTTTTCTGAGAATCCCTTATCCTTTTTTCTTCTATATAAAACATAGAAGCTTTTTATATCCATGCCCGTTCAAGATAATACATCCAAAAATTCAGCTCAAAAATTTCCGTTAGTATCATCCCACTTAACAAGCATCAATATCATGAAATCTAGCCGCCGATTGAAACAGTAAAACCTCTCTTTTTCAGCTCTTCAGCCATTTCCTCAACTTTCTTTCTGTCCATCTCTGCACAGTCTTCCATTTCATATTTCATACCAATTGATGAATACTTATATTTTCCATACTGGTGAAAAGGAAGTAAGTCGATTCTTTCAATATCCGCATCCTTTGCAATACCTGCAATTCCAGAAATATGTTCTGTCGTATCATTATACCCCGGTACAATGGGACATCTCAATGTAGTAATAATACCACGCTTTCTCAGTTGATTCAAGTTATTTAGCACAATTTTTGTATATTTTTTGCCAATCTTTTTATCAATTTGTTCCAATTGTGTTGTCTTAATATCCATCAGCACTTCGTCAACTTCACTAACCACCTTCCACAGGTGATCCCATGGTACAGCTGCCGATGTTTCGAGCGCAACAGGGATATATCGCCTGTGAGCAGCCCTCGCAATTTCACTTGCAAACTCAGGCTGCATACACGCTTCACCTCCAGAAAGAGTGATCCCGCCATCAGAATTCAGAAAATAGAAACTGTCCTTTTCAACCTCCGAAATCACTTCTGCGACACTCATTTCCTTTCCATACAATTCTCTGGCACCATAAGGACACACTTCCGTACATTTACCACAGGCCGTACATTTTTGAAAATCCGTGATCACATTTCCGTCTGCAGTTCTGATACAACATTTTAAAGAACATACCTCAATACACTTTCCGCATCCGGTACACAGATTTCTATGCTGAGCAATCTGTGGTTTCGGATAAATCGATTCCGGATTACAGCACCAGGGACAATGTAATGTACATCCTTTCAGAAATACATTTGTACGAATTCCCTCACCATCATGTATATGAAAATGTTCTATATTTAGAACAACACCTTTTGTTTCCTCCTCAGTTTTTTTAAATCCATCTCCAAACATGATTGACCCCCGACACTTATGCACGATGTTCTGTTCTCGCAATGATATCATCCTGAAGTGCTTTATCAAGAGGTGTAAACAACGCACTGTATCCGGCAACTCTTACCATCAGATCTTTATATTCTGCCGGATTCTCCTGTGCTGACTTAAGCGTTTCTGCATTTACACAGTTTATCTGCACATGCATTCCTTTGTAATTGCCAAGAAATGTACGAAGAACATGCACAAGTTTCCCCGTTGCCATCCCGTCTAACATTGCAGGCATTACTTTAATATTCAGAAGCTGTCCTCCGGAAACAAGAATGGTTGGCAGTTTACCAACTGATTTGAGAGATGCTGTAACCCCCTTTGTATCAGTTCCGTGTGTCGGTGAAGAAGTATCAGCAAGCGCCTCTCCTGCTTTACGTCCATCAGGTGTTGCGCCCACACATTCACCGCAAGGAACATTGGACGAAACAGAACTTGTAGATGGCTGCCACATACATCCAATTGGGCCGCGGCCATATCGGGTTGTTTTGTATTTTGCCGTCTCCTCACAGACAAATCGGAAATAATTTGTCATAATGTCATCTACATAATCATCATCATTTCCATATTTCGGTGCTTCCAGAAGCATTTTTCGGATTTCAGGTCCTGTTGGAACAGTCGTCAAGTCTTCATAGTCTGTTCTCAATGCATGCATAACCTGCTCACCAGTCAGTCTTTTTTCATCAAACACAACTTTTTTAAGCGCAGCAAGTGTATTTCCTACATTAGCAGTTCCAACGTATAGCGGTCCGCAGTAATCATAAACTGCTCCACCTTCTTTTATTGTCTTTCCGCGGTCAATACAGTCATCTACAAGAGATGATGTAAACGGATCTGCAATTCCCTTCTCTGTAACAGTATCAATAATATTGTCTGTTATAATCTGATAGCGGAAATAGTACCGCACCTGTTCTTTAAATGCATCGTATAACTCTTCATAAGATGCAAATGTAGTCAGATCACCTTTTCCAGGCTGCAGACAAATGCCTGTATTTGGATCTTTTCCACCATACAGTGTCAGCTCCATTATCTTTTGAAGATTCACAAATCCTGCACCATTCGGCCGTCCGCTCTGTTTACCTTCAACGATAGATTCCGCACATCCAACTACTGAGTACTCCACAGCTTCATCCCACGGAATTCCTCGATTAATCAGTGCCGGAATATATACCTCATCACTGTAAAGAGCAGGCTGCCCTCCTCCGATCCGAACCACATCCATAGCTGCATACATCATCTTTTCCGATATTCTGTCATGATACCTCAGAGAGATCGACGGTGTGTGAAGCGAGATTGCAGCCTGTGCTCCCAGAATCAGGTAAGAAAGATCATTTGTTGCATCTCTGCCGTTTTTATCCTGTCCTCCGATCGTAATATTCTGAAAGAGCTGATAACCGCTGAATGATTTCGTATTGCCCCAACTCGTAATTTTATGAAGCTGGAACAGTTTCAAATACAGACATTCCAAAAGTTCCATGGCATCTTCCTGATCCATTGTTCCGGACGAAAGATCATTTTTGTAGTATTCATACAAATTTTGATCCAGACGACCCATTGAAATGGAGTGTCCATTATTTTCAATCTGAATACACAGATTGACAAACCATATCGACTGAAGTGCCTCGTGGAATGTGCGTGCCGGCTTGGCCGGAACCCGCTCACATATATCCGCAATGAACAGCAATTCTTCTTTTCTGATCTCATTCTTTTCCTGTTCTGCCTTTTCGCGGGCAAGAACTGCGTATCGTTTTGCATATGCGATCACTGCTTCACAGCAGATGACCACAGATTGCAAAAATGGCTTCTGCTCTGCCTCATCCGGATTCGTGAGATCAAGGGATTCTATTCTTTTCCTGGCTCTTTCAATATATTGATCCAGTCCCTCTCTGATCACTCTGCGAAGATTCACTGTGATATGTCCTTCTCCGCCTATCATCAGCCAGTAAGAATCCGTCACCCCGATTTTTCTGATCAGTTCTGTTTCTTCCGGCAGCATAGCCTTACAGCGGTACTCATGATTGTTGTTGTACCAGTAACTTTTGATTTCCCGGAGGGCTGTTTCGTCTTCCTCTGAAATCTCATACCTGTCACCCGGGCGGTTCTCCGGACGCATGGGATTACCGTCAAGTTCTTCAATCAGCCAGTCAAGCCCAAATTCCGGGAAGATATGAGCACAGCGCAATTTATCACTCACACTGCCAACAATTATTTCTCCGTCGAGAATATTGATCGGAAGGTTCCTGAGTATTTCTCATCTGCTCAATTCGCCTGCTTCTCGCAACCTGCTCTCCCATAAAGATATGCCCTGTCTTTTTTTGCCCTTCTGAATAATAAAATCTCATACTTTTCTCCTTTTCTTCACACAAACAGGAGTTAAACGTTTAACCCCTTTTATTTTATCCCGCATTTGTGCAGTCAAATGCGAGATAATCTCATATTAAGTTGTTTTTCTCACACAAATCTCCGGTGCTAATGTGATTTCCTTTTCCAAAAATATACCATTGTGATCAATTGCTTCTATCAGCATCTTTGCCGATATCTCCCCCAGCTTTTGTGCTGAATTTTCAATTGTTGAAAATCCGCCGGCAACATATTCACTGCACCAGATATTATCATTTCCAATAATTCCTATCTGATCAGGTATGCGGATATTCATACTATTACACGCTTCAATAGAACCCCATGCCATAACATCACTGCTCGCATACACTCCGTAAGATTTTGATGTTTCCATCTCTCTGATAATACTTTTCATAACAGAATATCCTTCATCAAAATTATACTTACATTTCTTAATGATGATATCATCTGTGGAAATTCCCAATTCACAAAGCCTGTCTGTAAATCCTTCCATTCGTTTGGCAGCAACCGTTGTTGTGTCAACCGGTCCTGCAATACAGACATATTTTTCATATTGCTGTTCGACCAGATGTGCTGCTGCAAGTTTTCCACTTGTATAATTATCAACACAAGCAAAAGCAACATTATCAGACGATGAAAAAGCCTGTCTATCTGCCATTACAAGCGGGACCGAAATTCCTTCCCTGAGTTCATCCTCTTTCATTCTAGAAGTGATATCTATAATCCCATCTACTCCTGCATGGATCAGTGAATTCATTAACTGCTTTTCTCTTTTCGCATCCTCCTCGGAATCATACATCAAAATCTGATAGTCTTTTCTGCTCGCCTCATGTTGTATACTCTTAAGCACCTCAGCAAAAAACGGGTTCAGAACATCCGGCACAATCACCCCCAAGGAATAACTTCGATTTGTTTTCAGACTTCTGGCAATACTGTTTGGTCTGTAATCCAGTTGTTCGATGGCGTCATATACCCGTGCTTTGAGTAATTCGCTGACATTTTTACTTTCATTCAAAACATTTGAAACTGTAGCTATAGAAACATCAGCCAGTTTTGCTACGTCTTTAATCGTCGAACTCACAATTCAGTTCCTTCCTTACATATTTGGTTCTGCCATTATTTATTTGCATAGAATACTTCCTCTGCAGGAGCAATTGCTCCTCCATTACCAAATTCAATGATCATATGCAACTGTTTTTGTGTACTCATATAATAATGACTGTCCCCATCGATCCATCCGGTCTGCATGACTTCCACTCCGTACGGAGCCAGGCGGTCGCACTCAGACTTAATCTCTTCATCCGAACACACATCTTTGATATGGTGGAACCCCGGTCCATGCTTTTCAAGAAAATCCCAGTAAATATTTGGTCCTTTTACAGGCTGGATCAGTTCAATTTCCATATCCCCGGCCCATTTTACTGCGCAAATAAAATCAAATTCTTCTTTACCCTTTCTTTCTTCTCCGCCTACTTTAAGACTGGTCACTCTATCCTGAGTGAAATGTCTCACATCCCATCCGTCAATTCCAAGATAATATGCATAATTTTTCATATAATTTTCAACGTCATCAACAACCATTGCAATCTGTTTGATATTTTGTTTATGAGAGACCGGTCTCGCTGCATCCTTTGCAGGATATACTTCCGGTGCAGCTCCTATCTTTCCGCCATTTCCAAGTTCAACGACCACTCCAAGTTTATCAATCGTATCAAGGTAATAGTGAACATCATTGTCAATCCAGGCCGTCTGCATTACACGAAGCCCTTTTGCTTCAAGTTCTTTCACATACTCTTTCAGCTCATCGTCATCAGGAATCACGATCTTAAAATGATGAAGTCCACTGCCATATTTTTCAAGGAAATCCCAATAAATATTCGGTCCTTTTACCGGTTGAATCAGTTCATATTCAATGTCACCTTCCCATGTCACAGCACAAATAAAGTCAAATCCTTCTTTTACCGGTTCTCCATTCACAAATAAATCTCTTGATGTATCCGGCGTAAAATGCCTGATATCCCACGGGCCTATTCCAAACTCTTTCCAGTAATGCTCCATTGCTTTCTGAACATCATCTACAAGTATACAAATCTGTTTGATTTCGCCTTTCATCTCTCTACCTCAGAACATTTATTTATCTGATTCGTAAATAATGCCCCATTCCTTTCTTGTTTTTTCGATTAAATCTGCAATTTTCTCTGTTTCTTTCCATGTAAATTCCTGACACTCCAGTTTTCCTTCTCTCAAACATCTCTGGACCTGCTGTATTTCATATTGAAATCCTGTCGCAGGATACTTTTCCTCAAAAACTTCCGTTGTTCCATCATTCAAAATAAGTGTTGCAGAAGTTGGATGCCAGAACTCCGGTCCAATGATGATGCGTCCTTTTTCACCAACGATCTCTGTATCCGGTGTACAAACCTGATTGAAAGCGCCACTGACAAAGGCAGTTTTGCCATCTTCATATAGCAGCATCATCTGACAGCTCTCATCAACTTCTCCATTCAGCTTCATATTCGAATAAACCTTTACAGGATCATCAGGAA
Source organism: Eubacteriales bacterium (assembly GCA_030526265.1). Taxonomy (GTDB): domain Bacteria; phylum Bacillota; class Clostridia; order Lachnospirales; family Lachnospiraceae; genus Claveliimonas. Next base: position 68,998 of record JAUNDE010000002.1, read on the forward strand.
AAACCATATAAGCCATTGCAAGTGCATAGATACCGACATCTCTGAGAGCTCCGCCGGCATGCCGTATGCCACCTTTCCATGTTTGCCAGTTATCAGCATCCGGTTTGATATCAAATCCAGAACGAACTGTTCTTGGAATCCCGAGCCTTCCGGATGCAATCCATTCCCTTGTCTGTCTCACCGCCGGGAAACATCTCGTCCACATGCCTTCCATGAGAAACAGATTCTTCTTTTTTGCTTTGTCTAATATATCATCCAGCTGTTTTCGATTATCCACAATAGGTTTCTCACTGAGAACCGATACTCCTGCATCTAAAATCTTCATAATATAGGAATAATGGCAATCATTCGGTATAGCTACGTATACGATATCAATGTCTTCAGATTTCAGCATCACATCCAAATCTGTATAAACATTGCTGCAGCCATATTTTTCTGCAAATATTTTTCCGGAATTCTCATTTCTGGATACTACTGCCGCAAGGACAGCATCTTCCACGACCTGCATTCCCGAAGCAAAATTATTAGCAATATACCCTGTTCCAACAATTGCCCACTTTGTCTGTTTCATCACGCACCTCCACATTTCTATCATTTATATTAATTATATTTAATATAGTCAGAAATTTCAATATTATTAATTTAGTTTTCTGATTATTTTTAAACGTTTTATATAACCCGAGGAATTTCCTGTTACAGAGACGAGATACGCTCTGCGTATCTCGCTCTGATTAGCGGTCGGCAAATGCCATTTCGTGCAAGCACGATGTCACTTGCCTCTTCGCCATAACAAAAAAAAGACTGCCGCAACACGCGACAGTCTTCTATATATCATATTACATACTTGCAAGTACTTCTTCCAGTGTAGGAACAGAAGCCTGTGCCCCTTTTCTTGTAACTGCAATCGCAGATGCTTTCTGAGCAAAAGTAATTGCCTCTTTCTCACTCTTTCCCTGACTGAGTGCAACTGCAAATGCCCCGGTAAATGTATCACCGGCAGCTGTTGTATCCACAGCCTTCACTTTATTTGCAGGGATAAACTCTTCACCTTCTGATGATACGATCAAACAGCCTTTGCTTCCAAGTGTAACAAGAAGTTTTTTAACACCTTTGCGGAGCATTTCCTGTGCTGCTTCTTTGTATTCTTCCTGTGTGCTGAGTTCTTTTCCGATCAGGATACCAAGCTCTGTCTCATTTGGCTTGATATAATCGATACCATCCCAAAATTCGTCTGGCATCGCAGCTGCCGGCGCAGGATCAACAATAATTGTTTTTCCTTTTTCCATCGCCATCTGTTTTGCAGCCATAACAGTCGTAAGCGGAATCTCCTGCTGCATAACAACAATATCCGCTTCATCCATCAGATACTCATATTTCTTCAAAATTGCCTCATCGACCTGGCCGTTTGTTCCACCGATAACGATGATACTGTTTTCACCGCTTTCATCGACCGGAATGAATGCCTGACCTGTTGTGCCTCCTGAAATACGTTCAATTCCCTCAACATTGACTCCCACATTCTCAAGATTATCGATCAGCATATCACCAAAGCTGTCATCTCCGACTGCTCCGATCATTGCGACATCTCCGCCAAGTTTACCAATTGTATAGACCTGATTCGCACCCTTTCCGCCCGGGACGAGCTTCACTCCTGTTCCCATAATTGTCTCACCCGGAACAGGAATACGTGGAGTCTCAATCGAAAAATCCATATTCAAACTGCCCACAACAAGAATCTTTTTCATACTATTACCTCCATTCATTCAACAATCGATCACATCGACACTTCTATTATACAACATCAGATTGTTTTGTAAAGTATCTAAACAAATCAGGTAATATAGCATTTTTTTGTGTATTATTCACAAAATGAAGCAAAAAATTCTTTTCCATACGCAATGTCTTTGTCGACACATGCTTTCATTTCCTGAACAGTTTTGAATTTCCTTTCGGGTCTTCGAAATTCCAGCAATTCTATTTTCACAGCTTTTCCATAGGCATCTCCATTATACTGGAGAAGAAAGCTTTCAATCAGCAAACGGTTTTCGTCTGTAACAGTCGGCTTTGTTCCTATGTTCCCAATTGAAGGGTACCACTTTCCCGCTACACAGACACGCATCATATACACACCTTTTGGAGGCATCATTTTATTGCTGTCCGGTGCAACGTTCATGGTCGGAAATCCAAGTGTTCTCCCGAGTCTCTTCCCATGCTCCACGGTTCCCATGATCGTATATGGATAACCAAGCAGTTCATTTACAAGTCTTATTTTTCCTTCAGCCAACACTTCTTTTACATATGTAGAACTGATAACTCGCCCCTGATACCTCTCTTTCTCGAGAACGATCAGTTTGTACCCATATTTCTGCTGAAGCTTTCTCAACACTTCAACATTTCCACTCTTCTGATATCCAAAGCAGAAATCTGTTCCAACTACAACATAAGATGCATGAAATAACCCAACAAGAATTTTTTCTACAAAATCTTCTGCTGAGATACGACTGAATTCACTTGTAAACGGACATTTTACCAGATAGTCAACCCTTCCGTCCAGTCTAAGCTTTTTCTCTTCCTGTGTCATGATGACTTTTCTTTCGACATTTAACTCTTTAAAAAACGCAGACATATCAAATGAACAGACTACGCTTTCCACGTTTTCTTTTTCAGCACATTCAATAACCTTTTCGATCAGTTTTTCATGCCCACGATGAAGACCATCAAATTTCCCAAGGGTCACAGCTGTTCTTTTTTGATTGTAATAATTATCCAGTCCAACAATATACTGCATATATCCCCCTATTTTTCACCATGTTACTGTAAAAACATTTTTACAGGGCGGAACCATTTTTCTCTCTTAACAAATTTATAAACTGCGGCAAATCGACCATTTGAGTCATATACCCGGATTTTTTGTCCATCTTCCATTGGTTCAGTCTTCATGGAAAACGGATTTCCATTTCGGAGTCTTTTTTCCATTTCAGGGCTGATCTGAATCTTTGGATACTCATGAAATACAATATCGACAGGTGTAATAATCTCCTGTAAAGTATCCAGATTCTTTTTTTCTTCTATCTCAGAGAGCATTATACTGTCCTCTAACGAAAAAATGCCCACTTTTGTTCTGAGAAGCTTTTCCATGCAGCCGCCACAGCCAAGTTTTTCTCCGATATCATGACATAAAGTACGAATATAGGTTCCTTTGGAACAAAACACTTCCATCTCTATTCTGGGAAGTTCAATATTTAATATCTGAATATCATGAATAACCACATTTCTTGGTTCACGCTCTACCGTTTTCCCTTCTCTTGCCAGTTCATAAAGCTTTTTCCCATGAATCTTTATCGCTGAATACATAGGCGGTATCTGGGAATATTCTCCAATAAATGAATTGACCGTCCGGATAATCTGTTCATCAGTGATTCCATCGACTTCTTTTTCCTTTAAAACAGTGCCGGAAATATCCTGTGTATCTGTATCTACACCAAGCAGCAATACCGCTTGATACACTTTATCCCTGTCTGTAAGCAGATCACAAACCTTTGTAGCACTGCCTAGACAGACCGGCAGAACCCCTTCTGCATCTGGATCAAGCGTTCCGGTATGACCGATTTTTTTCTGCTTTGTGATACCTCTCAATTTCGCAACGACATCATGAGAAGTATATCCTTTTTCTTTATATACATTGATAATACCATGATACATTGTTATCCCTCTGTCATCTGTAATTCGATCTGTCTTGAAATATTGTTTAAAACATCGTGGAATGTACCTGCCATTGTACATCCGGCTGCACGCACATGTCCGCCGCCTCCAAAATAGGAGGCAATTTTGCTCACATCTATTTCCTTTTTTGAACGCAGACTGACTTTAAACAGATTCTTCTCGATTTCGTAGCCAAAAACAGCAACTTCCACACCCTTTGTCACGCGCAGCTGACTCACGATACCTTCCAGATCTTTCGCTGTCACACCATGAAATTCCATATCTGACTTTTTCATCGATGATGCAACACAATATCCATCCATAAAAATAATACTTTCCAAAAGAGCTCTTCCAAGCACTTGATTTTGTGAATATGTTTTCTCATAATATGTCGAATCGATCAAAGTCGGTGCATCGACTCCTTTTTCAAGAAGATCTGCTGCAATTCGAAACGTCTTTGGCTTCGCGCATGAATACTGAAATACTCCTGTATCATGAACAATCCCCATGTAAAGCGACTCTGCAACTGTTCTGGATATTTTTTCCCTGTCCAAAAGATCATAAATCAATTCTGCTGTAGAACTCGCATCAGGCACAATATAATTTTCTTTCGCAAACGAACGATTACTGATATGATGATCCACGCAAAATGTATGTTTTGCACTCTGAAAAAGCGGTGTGGAAAATCCCAGTCTTGACTCGTCTGCGCAATCCAGACAGATAAACAGATCATAGATTTGATCCTCTTTTATTTCATGCCTTATTAATTCTGTTCCACAAATAAATTCAAACTTTTCTGCAATAGGCTCAAGATATACGTCCACATTGATTTCCGGATAATTCTCACATATATACTGATATAATGCCATGCAGGATCCTATGCAGTCGCCATCCGGACGTACATGACCTCCTATCGCAACAGTCTGTGAAGCAGACAAAATATTATTCAGCATCATCCTCACCATCCAATTTTAAATCTCTGGTTACTTCATCAATTTTATTTGACATGTTCACACCATATTCAATAGATTGATCCAAAACAAATGTAATCTCAGGTGTGTTTCGAAGATTCAGGTTTCGTGCCAGTTCTCTTCTGATATAACCCACCGCACTTTTCAAACCTTTCAAAGTGTCATCCTGCGCCTTTTCATCACCGAGAACACTGATATATGCTTTACATGTTTTTAAATCCGGTGCTACTGAAACTGCAACTACAGAAGTCCATGGTGCCACTCTGGGATCTTTGATCCCAGAGCGGATAATATTACTCAATTCTCTCTGAACTTCTGTATTAACTCTTGTATTTTTAATACTGTTCTTTCTCAATTTATATTCTCCTTTTTTGACCTCGAAGCACAGATAAAAGAACCTTATCTTGGAATCTCAACCATCTTAAATGCTTCTACCTGGTCTCCCTCTTTGATATCATTATAGTTTTCAAATACGAAACCACATTCATATCCGGTTCTAACTTCCTTAACATCATCTTTAAATCTCTTAAGAGAAGCAAGTTTTCCATCGTAGATTACAATACCGTCACGAATGATACGTGTCTGACAATCCCTCTCGAATACACCATCCTGAACATATGATCCGGCAATCGTACCAACTCCGGAAGCTTTGAATGTCTGACGAACTTCTGCATGACCAAGTACTTTCTCTTCGAACACAGGATCCAGCATACCCTTCATAGCAGCTTCTACATCCTCGATAATATTATAGATGACACGATACAAGCGAACATCAATTCCTTCACGGTCTGCTGTCTCTTTTGCAGTTGCATCCGGACGAACATTGAATCCGATGATGATCGCATTAGATGCAGATGCAAGGCTGACATCCGACTCGTTGATCGCACCAACAGCTCCGTGAATGATCTTAACAACAACTTCGTCATTTGAAAGCTTCATGAGACTCTGCTTAATTGCCTCAACTGAACCCTGAACATCTGCTTTTACAATGATATTGAGATCTTTTAAGTTACCCTCTTTGATCTGTGTGAAGAGATCATCAAGCGACAGCTTGCTCTTAGTATCTTCCAGAAGTTTTGCTTTATTCTGAGAAATAAATGTTTCCGCAAAGTTTCTGGCATCTTTATCATTTTTACATCCAACAAATACTTCTCCGGCATTTGGAACATCATTTAATCCAAGGATCTCAACCGGAACTGATGGACCGGCTTCTTTCACTCTTCTTCCCTTATCATCCATCATTGCACGGACTTTACCATATGCCGAACCTGCTGCAATAGAATCTCCTACACGAAGTGTACCTTTCTGAACAAGTACTGTTGCGACAGGGCCTTTACCCTTATCAAGCTCACCTTCGATAACAAGGCCTCTTGCACGACGGTTTGGATTTGCTTTCAGTTCTAACATTTCAGCGGTAAGAAGAAGCATTTCCATAAGATCCTGAAGACCTTCTCCTGTTTTAGCCGAAACAGGCACAAATACCGTGCTTCCGCCCCAATCTTCCGGAACTAATTCGTACTCTGTGAGTTCCTGCTTCACACGCTCGATATTTGCTGCAGGTTTATCGATCTTGTTGATCGCAACAACGATTTCAATACCGGCTGCTTTTGCATGGTTGATCGCTTCAACTGTCTGCGGCATGACACCGTCATCTGCGGCTACAACAAGGATCGCAATATCTGTTGACTGTGCCCCACGAAGACGCATCGCTGTAAATGCCTCATGTCCAGGAGTATCAAGGAAAGTGATCTTCTCTCCATTTACATTAACGACAGAAGCACCGATATGCTGTGTGATACCACCTGCTTCACGTCCAATTACATTTGTGTGACGGATTGCATCAAGAAGTGATGTTTTACCATGGTCAACGTGTCCCATAACACAGACAACCGGCGGACGTTTTTTCATTTTCTTTTCGTCCTCTTCTTCTTCTTTCAAAAGCTCCTCAATGACATCAACAACTTCTTCCTTTTCACAAAGTACATCGAATTCCAATGCGATCTCTTCTGCCGTATCATAATCAATTTCCTGATTAACTGTTACGATCTTTCCCTGCATAAAAAGTTTCTTAACGATCACAGATGGAACAATCTTCATCTGATCAGCAAGGTCTTTGATCGTAAGCACTTCTGGGATGATAATTGACTTAACTGTCTCTTCAACCTTCTGCTCTTTCTGCTGTGGTTTCTGAATTGGCTGTTTTGGCTCATTTTTCTGTTTCTTGCCTTTGATTCTGTCATCATCGTTATTACGATAGTCTTTTTTCTTATAATCGTCCTTGCCTTTATTCTGCTTTCTCTGTGGCTTTTGTCCTTCTAATGCCGGAGCCGGGATAGATGCATTATTCTTTCTTCCCTGACGATTATCTCTGTGATCATTTTTAAAATTATCTCCCCGATCACTTCTGTCCTTCTGGAAGCGATCATTTCTCTCTCCCTGGAAACGATCATTTGATCCTCTTCCCTGTCGTCTGTCTCCACCTGAAAAACGTTCTCCGTTCTTGCCCTGGCGATTATCCTGACGTCTGTCTGCGTCTCTGCGCTCTCCCTGCGTTCTTCCCTGACGGCTATCCTGACGTCTGTCTCCGCGGTTCTTATCATTAAGCGAACGTTCTGAACGATTCTGCTGATATTTATCATTTGATGTTTTTTCTGTTACTTTTTCCACTGTCTTTTCCATTGTTGTTTTTTCTTTTGTCTCTTTTGCAGTCTTTTCTGTGATGACTTTCTTTTCTTCTTTGATCTCTGCTGGTTTTTCTACCGGCTTTTCAATTGATTTTTCCACTGGTTTTTCTGCCGGTTTTGTTCCCGGAGCAGGTCTTCCATTCTGAATCGGTTTTGTGCTCTGAACAATTCTTCCGCCCTGTGCGGTTCTGACTCCAACCATTGATTTTCCGCCCTGTACAGGTCTTCCATTTGTTCTTGCTCCCTGACGATTAACGCCTCTGCCGCCATCTCTTGTATTCTGTGGGCGGAATACATGAACAATATTTTTCTTTTTCGGAACTGTCTCCTCTTTTTTGATATCAGAATGTTCCGGTTTGACTTCTGCTTTTACTTCAGGTCTAACTTCTGCCTTTACT
>JAUNDE010000002.1:76762-99970 GCA_030526265.1 Eubacteriales bacterium
CTGGTTTAACAGAAGCTCCTTTCCTGATGCTTGCCACTTCTTCTTCTGTAAGTGAGCTCATATGGCTCTTTACTGTTATATTTTTAGCTGCAAGAAGCTCGAGCATTTCTTTACTGCTTTTTCCGAGCTCCTTAGCGAGTTCGTATACTTTGATTTTTGTCATACAAACTAACCTCCTCTATGCAATTGTAGTTATCTATCTAGGTATTTCAGAATACTTTTGGTAAATCCTTCATCCAGGACCGCAATAGATGCACGGAATTCCTTTCCGATTGCATGCCCAAGCGTTTCTCTGGTCCCATAAAGTCTTATTGGAACTTCATAAAAATTACACATATTCTGAAATTTTTTCTTTGTATTTTCCGATGCATCTTCAGCAATCAGAACAAGACAGGCTCCTGTGCACTTTACTTCTTTTTCCACAGCAAATTCACCGCTGACAACTTTTCCTGCCTTTGTTGCCATGCCAATCATCGACAATACTTTATCTGGACTCAAGAGAACTCATCTCCTTTTCCAAATTATCATATACTTCTGCCGGAATTGCCTGTTTAAAAGATCTTTCTAGCCCTTTACTTTTGATAGCAAGTGACAGGCAGGCTTCTGTCGGACACAGATATGCTCCGCGCCCGTTTTTCTTTCCCGTCGTATCCAACAGAAATTCGTCCTCCGGTGTTCTGATTACACGGATCATTTCTTTTTTATTCTTCATTTCCTGACATCCCACGCATTTGCGCATAGGTACTTTCTTATTCGACATCTCCGCATCCTTCTTCGAATACTGGTTCTTCCACATTTTCTTCTTCGTAACCATCTTCGTAATATTCTTCTTCGTATACACCTTCCATAAGCTCAAGATAATTTTCTGGAAGTTCTCCGGACTCGATTGCCTGTGTCTCACTCTTGATATCAATCTTATATCCGGTAAGTCTTGCTGCAAGACGTGCATTCTGTCCTTCTTTGCCAATCGCAAGAGAAAGCTGATAATCAGGAACAATTACACTTGCTGTCTTATCATCCGGATCAGCCGCTACAGAGATGACTTTTGCAGGACTGAGTGCATTTTCAATAAGGATACCCGGATTATCGCTCCAGTTAATGATATCAATCTTTTCTCCACGAAGCTCATTAACAATTGCATTTACTCTCGCACCATTCATACCGACACATGCTCCCACAGGATCAACGTCAATATCATTTGACCAGACAGCAATCTTGCTTCTGCTTCCTGCCTCACGTGCAATGCTCTTGATCTCAACGATACCGTCACGCACTTCCGTAACTTCTGCTTCAAACAGTCTCTTAACAAGTTCCGGATGTGTACGGGAAACGAGGATCTTTGGTCCTTTTGTAGTGTTCTTAACTTCTACAACATATAATTTAATACGCTCTGTCGGCTGGAACACTTCACCCTTTACCTGTTCGTTCTCTGTGAGCATTGCATCTGCTTTACCAAGGTTAATGCTTACATTACGTCCAACGTAACGCTGAACAATACCTGTCACGATATCTTTTTCTTTTTCGAAATACTGATCATATACAACTTTTCGTTCTTCTTCACGAATCTTCTGAAGGATCAGATTCTTTGCATTCTGAGTGGCAATACGTCCAAATGACTTGGATTCTACAGGAATCTGAACAATGTCACCGAGCTCGTATCTTCCGTCGATTTTCTTAGCATCTTCTAAGCTGATCTGCTCAACATTGTCTTCCACATCTTCAACAACTGTCTTTTCCTGAGTCAACTGGTATTCACATGTTTCTCTGTTCATTGTTACTTTGATATTATCCGCTTTTCCAAAATGGTTTTTGCAGGCATTGATCAGAGAATTTTCAATTGCATCCAGAAGAGTTTCCTTGCTGATATCTTTCTCTTTTTCCAATAATGTCAACGCTTCCAATAATTCTGTGTTCATTTTTCTTTTTCCTCCTAAAATAAATGATTAAAAATCAAACGCCAAACGTACCAGCGCAATATCTGTTTTTAAAAAGGTTTTCGTTTCACCGTCTTCAGTTTCAATTGTTACTGACTTATCATCATATGCTCTCAAAAGACCAACAAATTCTTTCTGTTTTTCTATCATCCGATATGTTCTGATTTCCACTTCCTCTCCAAGACTTCTTTTGAAATCTTTTTCCTTTTTCAAGGGTCTGCCAAGCCCCGGAGAACTGACTTCCAAAATGTATGAGTCATCATCGATAAAATCCTGCTCATCCAAAATATCCGAAAGACGTCGGCTTACCGCTTCACAATCATTGATATTGATACCGCCCGGTTTATCAATATAAGCTCTCAGATACCAGTTGCTTCCTTCTTTTACATATTCTACATCCCAAAGATCAAAACCATACTCTTCTAAGATCGGGAGAAGAATTGCTTCTGTTTTCTGTTCGTAACTCTCTCTTTTTGACAATGTAAAACTTCCTTTCTTTCCTGTTCTGTTAGACTTCATAGCAACAAAGAAGAGTGAACTTTCGTCCACTCTTCTTGCCAAACCACTATGTAACTATAGGGATTGTATCACTTTTAGATCTTCTTTACAAGTCTTTTTATCATTTTTCAATCAATTAGCCTCTTGATTTTGTACCATTTGTGTCTCTTCCGGCAATTTTCAGTCGATTCAAGTAAACCTCTCTCTCTCCGTAGGCAATTCTGGTCTCTTTTCCTTCTTCAAACAAATACACATTTTCAAGTATATCATCTTTTTTGAGCTTCATGCCTCTCACACCAACTGCACCTTTTTTCTTTTCCGGTACATCCGACGAAGGAAAACGAAGAAAATATCCATCTCTTGACTGTAATACTACATGCTGATTACATTCTACAACCTGAACACTCACAACTTCATCATCATCCAGAAGTTTCGTTGCGGCAATTGTTCTTTTCACTACCTGGAACTCTGTTCCTTCTACTTTTTTGACCATGCCAAGTTTTGTTGCAAATAATATCTTCGCGCATCTCATCTGTTCCGAATCACATATATACACAATATGCTCGGAAGCACTGTCAAAATTACTCACATTATCTATCGGCTGACCTTTATCCCTGAACTTGCCAAATGGAAGGTCCAACACTTTAATCTGATGCATTCTTCCTGTATTCGTAAAGAAACAGAGTTTTCCTGTATTCATGCAGTTCACAATATATTTATTTTCATTATCTGCAGCCTCTTTGTTTCGCTCATACGTTGCAACATCGACTGTCTTTGCGTATCCAAAGCGATCCATCATGAAAACAACTTCCTGCTCCTCGATTTTATTTTCCTCGAATACCGCTTCTTTCCCATTTTCAACCAGAGTACGTCGCTTTCTTGCGAATTCCTTCTTAAAACCATCCAGTTCCTCAATGATCACATTGGACATTGAACCATAATTATTAAGTATGTCTTCATACTTTTCAATATTATGAATCGTCTCTTCATGCTCTTTCATCAGTGCTTCAATTTCAAGACCGATCAGTTTATAAAGTCGCATGTCCAGAATTGCCTGTGCCTGACGGTCTGTAAAACGAAGAAGTGCTGCCATCTTTTTCGACACTCTCGACTTAAATGTAATGTTCTCTGTCTCTCCCTTTGTAAGACATGCTTTTACATCCTTTACATTTTTACTTCCTCTGAGTATCTCAATGATCAGATCAATGACATCACATGCTTTGATCAGACCTTCCTGAATTTCCTTTTTATCCAGTTCCTTCTGAAGAAGAGTCTTATACTTTCTTGTTGCCAGTTCGAATTGAAAATCCACATGATGCTCAATGATTTTTTTCAGTCCCATCGTCTCAGGACGACCATCCGCAACCGCAAGCATGTTTACACCAAATGTATCCTCTAATCTTGTTTTTTTATAGAGCATGTTTATAAGATTTTCAACATCCGCCCCCTTCTTCAGCTCGATAACAATTCGGATTCCCTCTTTTGAAGACTGATTCGAAATATCTGTGATATCTGAAGTTTTCTTTGTTTCAACAAGATTACATACATCGTTTAAAAACTTGCCAATTCCTGCTCCAATCATCGTATAAGGAATTTCTGAAATGATCAGGCGATTCTTACCACCTTTCATCTCCTCAACTTCGACTTTACCGCGAATTTTGATCTTTCCTGACCCCGTTTCATAAATTTCAGGCAGATCATCCTTGTTAACAATGATTCCTCCAGTCGGAAAATCTGGTCCTTTGATATATTTCATTAACTGTTTTGTACTGATCTCATTGTTATTTATATACGCCTTAACAGCATCAATGACTTCGCCAAGATTATGCGTCGGAATACTTGTCGCCATACCTACAGCAATTCCTTCTGCACCATTCACAAGCAGGTTCGGTACGCGCACCGGAAGAACCTCTGGTTCTTTCTCTGTCTCATCAAAGTTTGGCACGAAATTGACAATATCTTTATCCAGATCGGCAAGAAACGCTTCCTGGGTAAACTTTGCAAGCCTTGCCTCTGTATATCGCATAGCAGCAGCTCCATCACCTTCGATCGAACCGAAGTTTCCATGCCCGTCTACCATTGTGATTCCTTTTTTGAAATCCTGTGCCATCACAACCAATGCCTCGTAGATCGAGCTGTCTCCATGAGGATGATATTTACCCATCGTATCACCAACAATACGTGCACATTTTCTGTATGGTTTATCCCATTTTATGCCAAGTTCGTGCATATCATAAAGCGTTCTTCTCTGTACCGGTTTCAATCCATCACGTACATCCGGAAGTGCTCTTGCAACGATAACGCTCATGGCATAGTCAATATATGATTTTTTCATCACATCGGAATACTCCGTGCGAATAATCTGTGATTCTCCCATTTACCTTTCGTTCCTTCCTAAATGTCAAGTTCGGCTTCCGTCGCATTTTCATAAATAAATGCCCGTCTTGGCGGAACTTCTGTACCCATCAACATTTCCGTTACATTAGATGCCATGATAGCATCTTCGATTTCAACAAGCTTCATAACTCTTGTCTCCGGGTTCAATGTTGTCTCCCACAACTGATCTGCATCCATCTCTCCAAGACCTTTGTATCTCTGGAGTGTAAATGGACCGTCATGTGTTTTTCTATACTTTTCAAGAGCCTTATCATCATAAAGATATTCTTCTTTTCCTTTTTTCGGCATTGCTTTATAAAGAGGCGGCATTGCAATATATACATGTCCTTCGTAAATCAGCTCCGGCATAAATCGATAGAACAATGTCAGAAGTAATGTAGAAATATGAGCCCCGTCCACATCGGCATCTGCCATGATAATGATCTTATCATAGCGAAGCTTGGAAATATCAAAATCATTTCCATATCCTTCCGAAAATCCGCATCCAAACGCATTGATCATTGTCTTGATCTCTGCATTCGCAAGAATCTTATCGATACTTGCTTTCTCAACATTCAAAATCTTACCCCTGATCGGCAGGATTGCCTGATACATACGGTCTCTTGCAGTCTTCGCAGAACCGCCCGCAGAATCTCCCTCTACGATAAAAATCTCACATTTGGAGGCATCTCTGCTCTCACAGTTTGCCAGCTTTCCATTACTGTCAAACGAATACTTCTGTTTTGTCAAAAGATTCGTCTTAGCTCTCTCTTCGGTCTTTCTGATCTTTGCAGCTTTTTCAGCACACGAAAGCACTTTTTTTAACGTGTCCAGGTTACGGTCAAAAAATCGCACAACTTCATCTCCTGTGACTTTACCTGTTGCCTTCGCAGCATCCGGATTATCAAGCTTCGTCTTTGTCTGCCCTTCAAACCGCGGATCCGGATGTTTGATCGATATGATCGCTGTCATTCCATTACGAATATCCGCACCGGTAAAATTAGGATCCTTTTCCTTTAATACACCCAGTTCTTTTGCGTACTGATTCATAATGGTTGTAAAGGTAGTCTTAAAACCGGTTAAATGTGTACCACCTTCAGCATTATAAATATTGTTGCAGAACCCAAGCACATTTTCATGGAATTCATTTACATACTGAAATGCAGCTTCCACTTCAATTCCTTCTGCTGTCCCTTTAAAATATACCGGGGAATGAACTACTTCTTTTTTTGCGTTGAGTTCTTTGATGAAGCCGAGAATCCCGTCCGGTTCATGGAAAACAATATGTTCAACTTCATCACCACGGCGATCCTCATAAATAATTGTAAGTGCAGGATTCAGATATGCAGTCTCATGCATTCTGCTTTTTACTTCTTCGCCACGAAATTTTGTCTTTTCGAAAATTGTATCATCCGGGAGGAAATTAACTTTTGTTCCAGTCTTTTTTGTCTTTGCGATCTTTGGCAGCAATCCTTCTTCCAATTCAACAACCGGAACTCCACGTTCATATCTGTCATGATGTACATATCCATCTCTGCATATCTCAACATCCATATATACAGACAATGCATTTACAACTGATGAACCAACACCATGCAAACCGCCACTTGTCTTATATACTGAACTGTCGAATTTTCCTCCTGCATGTAATGTTGTATATACTACTCTGGCCGCAGAAACACCTTTTGCATGCATGTCAACCGGAACTCCTCGTCCGTTATCCGAAACAGTCGCAGATCCATCCTTCTCAAGTATTACATTTATCTCTGAACAGAAGCCGGCCAAATGCTCATCAACGGAATTATCTACCATCTCGTAAATCAAATGGTTCAAACCTTTTGTCGACACGCTTCCAATATACATTCCGGGTCTCTTACGTACCGCTTCCAGTCCTTCCAGTACGGAAATACTCTCTGCATCATATGTAGGTTTCTTTGCCATATCTAATATCCTTTCCTGATTTTAGTCCACACAGAATTGCAAACTTTCTCACGCTACTTACAATATCACAATTTTTTCTTGTTTGTAAACCATATCTCGTGATAAATTATTCATTTAGTACAATATTTAGTAGCTCGGCTAAAATATCCATTGCATTTTTCATTTCCTGTACCGTATTCGTCTGTGCACCGGCTTCAACAAGAAGACATCTTGGCGCAAAGTGCATATTATACCGATATCCTCTGAGATAAATTCTCCTTGCAAATCCAGGGTAATGATTGTATGCAGCAACCTGCATCTGCAGAGAAAATGCAAGATTATCCTGAATATACGGATTTGCAAGATAATCGATGTCTCCATTTGCCCTCGTCTTACTGAGTCCATTGAAGAACATAATCTGTGCAGTCGGTTTTCCATTAATATTCGTAACCAAATGCGTTCCTTCACCGACACCATCTCTATGAAGATCAATCACGACCTCAATACTCGGGTTGTCTTCCAAAATTTTGGGAATCTCTCCTTTTGCAAGATCATATGCCCTGCTTCTGTCAAGCTTTCCATCAATCAGATCATAAACCCCTGTATGATGCATCGTATTAATATGATATTTGTTGTTCAGCAGATCAGTCAGATAATCTCCAATACCTACGATCGATGTTGATGCATCTCCCTGAATAGAATCCGCGAACATTTCCTGTGAATGTGTATGATAGATCAATATTTTAGGTCCACTTCCCGATTTCAAAATGTGCATATCTTTTCCAAGAAGCTCTTTTCCGTTCAATTCATCACTTCGAATCATTGTCGAACCGTCCACCGTATAAAAATTAGCAAGAAGGTATTCAAAATCACTCATTTTCTCAACGGAAGTATCGATCACTCCCACATTCTGTGTTACAAGAGAATCATCTTTTCCAATCAGATTTCCTTCTGCATCAATCGCATTCTCATCATTTGCCTGCATCGCCATAATTCTTTCATATGTCTCCCGATCCTCTACTTCTATTTCTGATTTTTCTTTTCCATCAACATATCTCCCAATTGGGAAAACACTCTGAATCTGATTTACAATCCACTCATCTAATGAATCTATGCGTTCCTCATTTGCAAAATATAATCCCGGCAAAAAAACTTTTCCCGACATCGATACAAGCTCTTCACAGATTTCTGATTGAAATTCATTCTTTGATGCCATGCACGATTTAACCAGACAATAAATACAGAATATAATAATAATAGTTGCAATCAGAACCCGGTTGATCATATGAATACTTTGTCCATCCTTCAACACGCATCACCACCCTGGCATTCCATATTGCAACTATATGTCATTTATTTTATATTCATGCAGTAAATAATTTATTTAATGCCTCAGAGATTGTAAAACTGATTCTGTTTACTGTTTCATCAATATCTTTTGGAGTCACGAACATCCCGTTTAGATGCGGAGAAATCAGTTCTTTGACAAGTTCATATTTTTCAGCCGCATTATATCCCTGCATCACAACACCAACTCCCCGCAGGGCTTCCGATGTCTCAAGCGCTGCGATCAGATTCTCCATCGAATCATTTACAATGGTAGCAGCATCTACAACGGTTGGTACTCCGATTGCGATCACCGGGACGCCAACCGTTTCCTCATTCACTGCATTTCTATGATTTCCGACGCCCGATCCCGGATGGATCCCTGTATCTGCTATCTGAATCGTGCGATTTAGTCTTTTCGAACTTCTCGCAGCCAGCGCATCTACTACAATGACAAAATCCGGTTCTGTTTCATTAACAACACCACGTATAATCTCTACAGACTCCATTCCTGTCTGCCCCATAACACCCGGAACAATTGCACTGACCAGCTTGACTTTGGCATCTCCCACTGCATACTTCCCATATTCTCTGATCACATGACGTGTAATATTCAAATGATCCACAACATATGGTCCGAGCGCATCCGGTGTCACCTGTCTGTTTCCGAGTCCTACGATCAGCACTGAATATGTTTCCATATCCTCATGTCTGATAAGAAACCGGATATACTTTAGCAGTTCTTCTGAAATCTCACTGTGAAAATCCTCATCTGCATCAATAAGCTTCGGAGCCTCCAGAGTAATATACGTTCCTACTGGTTTCCCCATGATTTTGGCTCCATTTTCTGTTTCAATTGTCACAGTTGTGATTCGAATATCCTTTTCTTCATCATACTGCTCCTGAAGCAGCACCCCCGGGATCTCAACGTTATCAGATTCAAACCGTTCTTTTTCTTCTAATGCCAGATCTGTCCGAACATTATACTTTTCTACCACTGCCAATTCCCCATTTCAGATTATTTACAACTAGTTTTTACGTAAATAATGTTTTTTATACCTCAGATAAGCAGTGTCATATATTTTAACGGCAAGAAAGCTTTTATCGCACGCTTTGATAATCCAAAATAACCTAATTCATAAATGCCTCAATATCTTCTGTCGTTCTCGGAATATCTGCGGACAGATTTTCACATCCATTTTCTGTAACGAGGCAATTGTCTTCCAATCGGAATCCAATTCCCCACTCTTCATGATAAATGCCGACATCTATACAAAATACCATTCCTGGTTCGATAATTTCAGGTTTTTTCACAACATCATGTACATCATATCCGATATGATGTGCTCCTCCGTGCCACATCAGTCTGCCAATTTCGTCAGGCGATCTTAATATTCCTGCTTCCATCAGACGTTCACCATTATATGTCCGGATTGTTTTATCTACATCGTCCATTTTCATACCCGGTCTGACAATATCAAACATATAATTCGATGTTTTAAGCGCACAGTCAAACAGAAGTTTCTGCTTTTCACTGTATCGTCCATTGCATGGCCATCCTCTGGAAACATCCGTGATCAGATTATCATGCTGTGCGCCGACATCATTCAGGACCATATCTCCATCCATTGCCTGTCCCGAATAATCATAATAATGAATGCAGAAATTATTTTTTCCGGCAGAAATAATAGACGGAAATCCCGGTCCTTTCGGCCCGAACTGGGCAAGAGCACGGTCAAATTCACCTTTATACTGATATTCATACATTCCCGGTTTTGATGCTTTCATCATCGCAAGAATACCTGCCCTCGTAATCTTCTCAGCCTCTCTGAGCGCCTCGATCTCACATGGCTGTTTGATCAGACGTAGTTCTCGGAGCAATACGTCAGCATTTGCAATCTGCAGGAATGGATAGTATTCTTTTACATATCTTAGAAACAAATGAGACGCCTTGTCCCGATCCTCGACACTTTCCCGAAACAGATCGAGATACAGATATCCATAATTGCCGCTTTCTGCAAGTTTTTTAAATTCACGATCAAAATGATCTACATACTGGATTTCTTCCACTCCAGACAGATCAGCTGCTTCCTGCGGCTTTACCCGAACACCGGTCCATCGCTCCGCCATAGGATCCGGCGCTAAAATATATAATTTCTCAGTGATACTCCCCTGTGCATCCTTTGCTGCAAGGAGTACTGCCTTTTTGCACTCAAGTCCCGTCAGATATACAAAATTCCGGTCAGCAAAAAACGGGTAGAACTCATCATTCGTCTTTCGCACTTCATTACCGGAAAAAATGACTGCCATTGATCCATCCTGTAACTTCTCATATAATCTTTTTCGATTCCCCTTGTGAAATTCAGCTTTCATTTGTACACACCTTCTTTTTATTTTTCATCTGCCATTACAAAGACAAGATGTATTGTGATCTTGATTCATCACATGATTTCTATCAGAAAAAAGCAGTCGGTTTCTTACATATTACTGTAAGACCAGACCGGCTGCTTTCAATTATTTCATATTTTTATCTCATGCGCAAGTAAACTCACTTTACTTTGGAAACTGCTCATCCATAAGATGACACGCTACCAGATGCCCCGGTTTCACTTCACGAAGCTCCGGCATCTCATTGTGACATCTCTCTGTCGCATACTGACATCTACCTGCAAATCTGCAGCAGTTCTTTGGATTGATCGGGCTTGTAATCTCACCCTTGATCGGAATACGTTTATTCTCTTTTGCACGCTTCGGATCAGCTTCCGGGATTGCTGAAAGTAATGCCTTTGTATATGGATGAAGTGTATTTCCATACAATTCCTCTGTTTCAGCCATCTCAACCATCGTTCCAAGATACATTACGACTACTCTCTCTGAAATGTATTTAACGACACTGAGGTCATGTGCAATAAAAAGATATGTAAGTCCCAGGTTATCCTGAAGCTCATTCAGCATATTGATCACCTGCGCCTGAATTGACACGTCAAGTGCTGAAATCGGCTCATCACAGATGATAAATTCAGGATTTACTGCCAGAGCTCTTGCAATACCGATACGCTGTCTCTGTCCACCTGAGAACTCATGTGGGAATCTGGACATATGATCTTTATTCAAACCTACCGTTTCCAGAAGTTCCTGTACTCTCTGATCGATCTCATTCTGAGCCAATCCGTGAACTTTCAGTCCTTCTCCAACGATTTCCTTTACAGTCATTCGAGGATTTAACGAAGCATATGGATTCTGGAAGATCATCTGAACCCTTTTTGTAAATTCCTTCTGTTCCTCTTTTGTAAGCTTCGTGATATCCTTCCCGTCATAGATCACCTGACCGCTGGTTGGCTCATAAAGCCGGATCATGCAGCGTCCAGTTGTTGATTTGCCACAACCGGACTCACCTACAAGGCTTACGGTTTCACCTTTATAGATATTGAATGACATATTGTCCACCGCTTTCAGCGTTGCATTTCTTCCGACATGAAAATATTTGCAAAGATTTTTTACCTGAATGAGAGGTTCTCCGCTATAATCCACAAACATTTACACCTCTCCTTCCTTGATTACAGTTTTACGTATATCATTATCCGGTGCATATTCATGATGCAGCCAGCAATTTGCCTTGTGTTCCTCTGAGAAGCGATACTCCTCCGGAGGGAGCTCACGACACACATCCATACAATACTCACATCTTGCAGCAAACGGGCAGCCTTTCGGAGGCGCAAACAAATCCGGAGGTGTACCTTCGATCGGTTTCAGCTTCTCTCCTCTCGACATATCCAGTTTTGCGATAGATCCCATCAGACCTCTCGTGTATGGATGTGCTGTTTCATAAAAGATTTCATTTACATCTCCCCGCTCAACGACCTTGCCGCCATACATGACGATAACGCGGTCACAGAGTCTTGCAATAACACCGAGATCATGTGTGATCATAATGATCGATGTGCCTAATTTATCTCTCAGCTCGAGAAGAAGATCCAGAATCTGTGCCTCGATCGTTACATCGAGAGAAGTGGTAGGCTCATCACAGATGATCACGCTCGGGCGGCTGACAAGTGCAATCGCGATCATGACACGCTGTTTCATACCGCCTGACAATTCATGCGGATACTGTTTGTATCGTTTCTCCGCATCGGAAATTCCTACCAGTTTCATAATCTCAATGGCGCGTTTCTTCTTTTCTTCCTTTGAAACATCTTTTCTGCCGTAAAATACTTCTTCAATCTGAGCTCCGACACGCATCGTCGGGTTCAGCGAAGTCATCGGATCCTGAAATACAAAGCCGATCTCGCCGCCTCGAATCTCACGGATCTCTTTATTCGTCATCTTCAGGACATCTTTTCCTTTATAGAAAATCTCTCCTCCGCCAAAGAATCCCGGCGGTTCCGGATTCAGTCTCAAAATACACTGAGCCGTAACACTCTTTCCACATCCGGACTCGCCTACGATACCAAGCACTTCTCCTTTTCGCACTTCAAAGCTCACATCTCGAACCGCCTGCACAACGCCACCGTATGTATGGAAGGAGTATACGACATTTTTTAATTCAAGAATTTTTTCTTTTTTCTCCATGTAAGTTCCTCCTATTTCGTTCCTCTCAGCTTCGGATCCACTGCATCGCGAAGTCCGTCACCAAGAAGGTTCAACGCAAGCATTGTTGTACAGATAAAGAAAGCCGGAATGACAATTTCATGCGGATAGATTCGAAGATATTTGATACCTTCTTTTGCAAGAATACCCCAGCTGCAATTCGGAGGTGCAATACCAAGTCCGATATAGCTTAGGAATGCCTCCTGGAAAATCGCTCCAGGAATGGCCATACAAAGATTCGTAACCATCATTCCGAGAATATTCGGGATAATATGACGGATAATGATCTTGAAGTCCGGCACGCCAAGAACTTTGGCTGCCATAACGAAATCCTGCTCTTTCAAACGGTATACTTCTCCACGGACAAATCGACATGTGCCGATCCACCCGACAATACACAGCGCAACAACAAGCGGGATAACACCCTTGCCAAGTACCATCATGACAAGAATTGTAATGATAAGACTTGGGATTCCATACAGAATATCAACGATACGCATTACGATCATATCAAGCTTGCCGCCGTAATATCCACAGAGTCCACCGATCACCGCACCAACACACATATTGATGAATGCAGAAAACAAGCCGATGGAAAGAGACACACGTGCACCCATCCAGATACGAACCCACTGATCACGACCGCTTGCATCACAGCCAAGCCAGTGTTCCGTTGATGGAAGCGCATGCTTCCATTCCGTACTCATTGAATGAAAATCATATTTACTTAACATCGGAGCAAATATTGCCAGAAGAACATACAGCACGATAATACAAAGACCGATAAATGCCGTACGATTCTTGCGAAGTCTCCTCCATGCATCCTGCCAGAAGGAAAGAGATGGTCTCGAGATTGATTCCATCGTAACATAATTTTTGCCTCGAATCACAAATTTTTCTTTGTTTAATTCTGCCATTTTCTTCCTCCTTACTTCTTACCGATACGAACACGCGGATCCGCAATACCATAGAGGATATCTACGATCAGGTTACAAGTTACAAGGAAGATACCGTAGAACACTGTCATTCCAAGTACCATGGAATAGTCATTATTTGTAACACTTTCTACATAGTATTTACCCATACCAGGGATAACAAAAATAGACTCAATAACGAATGTACCGGTAAGTACGGATGCGACCGTAGGGCCAAGGACTGTCATAACCGGCATAATTGCATTTCGGATCTGATGTTTGATCGCGATTCTTCCTTCCGAAAGACCCTTTGATCTTGCCGTCTTAATATAATCCTGCGAAGTAACCTCAAGTGTACTTGAACGCATGATCCTCGAGACGGAGGTCAGTGTATAGGTCGCAAGCGCTAACGCAGGAAGAACCGTATACTCCAGACCCTGATATTTTGCAACAGGGAATAATCCCCATTTAATTCCAAAGAAATACTGAAGCAAAGCACCCATGATAAAATCAGGAATACTTGTTCCGATAATTGCAATAATTACACAGAAGAAGTCAATTTTATTTCCTCTGTTACGCGCTGCGATCAAGCCGAGCACAATTCCCATTGAAATAGCGAGAACCAGGGCACGAATACCAAGGTCAGCAGAAAAAGGGAATGTCTCACCAATGATCGTATTAACAGTTCGGTTCGTATATTTCATTGAAAAACCAAAGTTTCCATGGAGAAGATTCCCCATATATGTAAAGTACTGCTGAATCAGCGGCTTATCAAAGCCATAATACTTATTCATATTTGCAGCTACTTCTTTTGTTAATTTTGCACTGGTAAACGGATCACCCGGCATGAGTCGAACCAGGAAAAATACGATTGTAACCAGCACAAGCAATGTCAAGATTGCTGCCAGGATACGTTTACACACATATTTCAGCATAGCAATTCTCCTTCCAGATATTATGATTCAGCAAGAGGCGACTCATTCGATTTCTCTCCTTGTGAATCATCTTTTGCCAATTGAAATTCCACCATCCGACCAGAAGGCCGGATGGTGAAAGAATAAGAAAACTATTTAATTATGAACCTCTGATTATTCTGTTTCGATATCTGCGTATACCCAGTCTCTGTTGATTGAGCAGTGGAAGAATGTAAGGTCCTTAACTTTATCGTTGAGCAGATAATGAACGGATCTTGTCTGAAGCGGTACGAATGCACCCTCTTCAAGAAGGATCATTTCTGCTTTGTTAAGCATATCCATACGAGCCTGCTCATCTGTTTCTGTCTTGGAAGCTACCAGAAGGCTGTCAAACTCATCATTCTTGTAATTAAGTTTGTACATTGTGTTGTCAGATTTCCAGATCTCAAGGTAGCTGTATGCATCATCATAGTCAGCACCCCATCCAGCGTAACCAACCTGGAAGTCACCTTCCGGATATACATTACCATAGATCTCAGAGTATGTTACCTGTCTGATCTCTACGTTGATTCCAAGGTTCTTTGTCCACTGATCCTGAACAACTTCTGCGATAACCTTATTAGCCTCGGCATCTGTTGTTGTAAATTCAATTGTGATATCTGAAGGACTTGCAATACCCATCTCTTCCATAGCTTTATTGAGATATTCTTTTGCTTTATCCATATCACCGTCAAGTGGATATACACTTACATCGTAATCTTCGCCGTATGTAGCGTTTGGTGTTTTAAGACCAGAGAAAACAAGTGATGCGTATGGAACGTATACATCGTCAACAGCAAGTTTCATGTAATCGTTACGGTTAATACCATAGTTAAGTGCAAGACGGAAATTCTGGTTGCTTACATAATCTGCAGCACAGTTAATGTAGAGGTAGTCCACATTACCGTTCATGAATGTCTGGTCCTGTCCTTCATACTGTGAAACATATGCAGAAGGAATCTCTACGTAGTCAAGATCTCCATCTTCGTACATGCTGAGTGCTGTATCAGTATTCTCAACTGTTGAGAGCTCAACTCTGTCAAGCTTGATCGCATCTCTGTTCCAGTAGTTCTCGTTTGGTTCGAAAATGTATGTTCTGTTTGATGAATCTGTGAGCACGTATGGACCGGAATATACATTCTTCTCAGCATCAGCTGCGAACTCAGCACCGTATTTTTCAACGATATCCTGACGAAGAGGTGCGAACTGTGCCTGAGCGCCGATCATGCTTAAGAAGTATGCTGTAGGATTCTCAAGTTCAACAACAAATGTCTGATCATCCGGTGCAGAAACGCCGAGTTCTTCTTTTGGAAGCTCGCCAGTCTCAACTAATGCACCATTCTTAATGTGTTCGCCGATGAATGCATAAACAGAAGCTGTCTCAGGATCAAGAAGTCTCTGCCATGAATATACGAAATCATTCGCTGTGATCGGCTCACCATCGCTCCACTTAATTCCGTCTCTCAGATGGAATGTGTATGTAAGTCCATCCGGCGAAATCTCCCAGTTTTCTGCAAGACCCGGCTGAACGTCACCGCCTGTATTGCGGACAAGAGATTCTGTGATCGCATGCTGGATCTCATTGTCAGGAATAGAGTTACATTTTGATGAATCAAGTGTTGTAGGTTCTGTTGTAGAAGAATAACGGAACACCTTTTCACTTGATTCCTCTGAATCTTTGCTGCCTGGTGTAGAACATCCTGTAACCATTCCGATTACCATTGTTCCGGCAAGAACAGCTGCCAATAAACGTTTTTTCATAAATCTTTTCCTCCTTTTATAAATAGATTTATACACTTTGTAGCGCTTATCAGGTTTTCATATCTGTATTTGAGATACAAACTCCCGTATCTACCTTTATTTTATGAATCGATATACATAATATAGTATACCTTTTTCGCAAAAGAACTTTCCTGGTTTTTCAGTAACACCCTGGTTCTTTCATTAGCGAACCTTAATCCAATCATCACATTTTCTTATACCTGAATTTCAAAAAAATGGACTCTCAAAAGTCCCTGTTTATTTAATAATCTGTATGCATTATAGCATTTTTTCGGACATTAATCAATATTATATTGAATTTTCAGAAATAATAATCACTAATACCCAGAACATAGAGTTCCGCTCGCGAAACCCTTGCGCCTCCGGCGGTCGTTTGCGACATCTTCAACATCCGCCGGAGTGCGCATCATCACACGCAGTGTATTTTATGTAACAGGAGATTTCCCCTGTTACATAAAAAAGGGCATCCACCATGACGGTAGTGGATGCCCTTTCATCACTTCTTTTATTATTAAATTAAGCAATGCTGTTTACAGCTTTTGCAAGACGTGCGATCTTTCTTGAGCATGTATTCTTGTGGTATACACCCTTTGAACCTGCTTTATTGATCTCTGAAACAGCCTCTTTAAGAGCAGCTTTTGCAGCCTCAACATCTTTCTTAGCAACAGCTACTTCAACTTTTTTCACATAAGTTTTCACTTTAGACTTAATTGCTTTATTTCTTGCAGCTTTTGTTTCATTTACTAAAATACGTTTTTTTGCGGATTTAATATTAGCCAACTTGTCCACCTCCAATATCATGGATTTTGATTCATCAATTTCAATCTGTCAGAACAGACACGGACGCTCTGACACACACTCAATTATATTAAATCAATGGTTACCTAATGTCAATACATATTTTTAAAAAAAATGATTTTTCCGTCTCAGGTCATGCAGCAGTTTTTATCAGTCAAACACAATCTTTCTGCCACGCACAAATTTTGCCTTCAATTCGCACTGGTGACTTAAATAGATTGCTCTTGACAGCCGGTCAGTATCATTGACACGAAACGCTGTTTTAGCAGTGCTGTCATCGATCACAACAGCATCAAACTCATAACCTTCGTCGAAACTTCCTACTTTGCCAAAGAATTCTCCGCCGCCTGCTGTTGCAAGATAGAACACCTCTTCCATCTCAAGCGGTTCCTCTTTCTCCACACATCTCCATCTGAGTTTGGAATACTGCACTGCGCGCACCATCTCATCCGGAATCGAAAGTGAAAATCCTCCTGCAATGTCGCTTCCCATACCAACACGGAGGCCCGCATTTAAATATCTTCTGATCGGTGCGATCCCGGAAGCAAGATTCGCATTTGAACTCGGACAATGGGCAATAAATACGCCATTTTCTTTCATTCGTTCTATTTCTTCTTTACCAGAATGCACACAATGTGCCATAATTGTCGGGCCGTTTGTTCCAAACATACCGAAATGATCATACGCATCACCGTAGAATTCAGAAAATGGACACAGCTCACTCACCCATTGAATCTCACTCAGATTTTCAGAAAGATGTGACTGTGCCGGAATACCGGTCTCCTTCTGAATTCTGCCAAGCCCTTCCATCAGTTCATCTGAACACGTCGGAATAAAGCGTGGCGTAAGGATTGGTTTCGTGTTCGTGAAACGCTCACTTGCCTCCCGGACAAAATCAATCGTATCCTCCACCGACTGCTTCGTCTGCTCCACATAAAATTCAGGTGCATTGCGGTCCATGTTCACTTTTCCGACATATGTGCACAGTCCGCTTTTTTCCAGTTTATCCATTAACAGCAGCGTAGAATCTTTAAAGATCGTTCCAAACAGCACACATCTTGTCGTCCATGATTTTTTCAGATCATCTGCCAGTATGTCATAGGACTTATCCGCATACTCCATATTACTGTAATTGCTTTCCTCCGGAAATGTATATGTCTCAAGCCATTCCAGAAGTTCCTTATCAAGGCCGACCGCACGAAAACCATACTGCGGGGCATGTGTATGAAGATCGATCATACCCGGCAGAATCATATTCCCGGAAAAATCCAGCACTTCGATCCCTTTGTACTGTTCCGGAAGAGATTCAAAAACTCCCTTTGAAATCCCATCTTCAACAATACAGTATCCATCTCTTACAATATCTATCTGTTTCAAAGATCTACTGTAGTAAAAATCACCTTTTACTGCAAAACTTTTATTCATATCATAATCCTCAAAAAGGCTGTCAAATCAATGACAGCCTTTCTATACATCATATTAGTTGTTGATGAGTTTGTCTGAATCGCTCCAGCTGTAAAGTTTTCTAACTTCTTCACCAGTTTTCTCTGCCGGATGCTCAGCTGCAAGTTTTCTCATAGCTCTGAAATGAGCCTGTCCGCCTGCTGCTGACATATCTAACAGGAACTCTTTTGCGAATGAACCATCCTGGATATCAGCAAGAATCTTCTTCATAGCTTTCTTTGTATCCTCTGTGATAATCTTAGGTCCTGTGATGTAATCACCGTACTCAGCTGTATTAGAGATTGAATATCTCATTCCCGCAAATCCTGATTCATAGATAAGGTCTACGATCAGTTTCATTTCATGTACACACTCAAAGTATGCATTTCTCGGATCGTATCCAGCCTCTGTAAGAGTCTCAAAACCTGCCTGCATAAGCGCACAAACGCCGCCACAAAGAACTGCCTGCTCACCAAAAAGGTCTGTCTCTGTCTCTGTTCTGAATGTTGTCTCAAGGACACCTGCTCTTGCACCGCCGATTCCTGCAGCATATGCAAGTGCTTTGTCAAGGGCTTTACCTGTAGCATCCTGTTCTACAGCCACGAGACAAGGAACACCTTTGCCTGCCTGATACTCGCTTCTTACTGTGTGTCCAGGTCCCTTTGGAGCGATCATTGTAACATCAACGTTTGCCGGTGGAACAATCTGACCAAAGTGGATATTGAAACCGTGAGCAAACATAAGCATGTTTCCTTCCTCAAGGTTTGGCTCGATGTCATTTTTGTAAAGGGCAGCCTGTTTCTCATCGTTGATAAGGATCATGATGATATCTGCCTGTTTTGCAGCCTCAGCTGCTGTATATACTTTAAGGCCCTGTGCCTCAGCTTTTGCCCATGATTTGCTTCCTTCATAAAGACCGATGATTACGTCACATCCTGACTCTTTCAGGTTCAATGCATGCGCATGGCCCTGGCTTCCGTAACCAATGATGGCAATTTTCTTACCCTCAAGTTCTGCTAAATTACAATCTTCCTGATAATAGATTTTTGCTGACATATGTATCTTTTCCTCCTGAAAATATAAATAATTATATTGTTAAACGTAAACGGTAGACTATCCGTCTGCATTTAATTACTTTGTGATCAATCAAATATCTTAACGCCTTTGATACCACGCGCAAGTCCTGTAAGGCCCGTTCTCGCAAGTTCGAGGATTTCATAGCCTTCAAGGAGCTTCAAGAAAGCTTCAAACTTGGCCTGTGTACCGATCACTTCCATTGTGAGACATTCTCCGTCAACATCGACGATCTTCGCATGGAAAATATCTGCCAGTGAAATCGCCTCACTTCTCTCCGAAGCACTTGCACGAATCTTAACCATCATCAGTTCACGCAAAACCGAAGTGTCCGGATCCAGTACTTTGATCTCTCTCACATCTTCAAGCTTTCTCAACTGTTTCTCGATCTGTGATAAGATCAACTCATCTCCGCTTGTCACAATGGTAATTCTCGTAAAACGTGGATCCGCTGTTACGCCGGCAGTAATACTGTCTACGTTATATCCTCTTCTACTGAATAATCCAGCCACCCGGCTGAGCAAACCCGGATTATTATCTACCAAAAGTGATAATACTCTTTTCATAAAAGCACCTCCTGATCTGTATTTTCAAAAACAGAGTGCGTTCTGTTTTTATATAATACCAATGAATCAACTATTTGTCAAGTAATGGAATCACTTTTCTGCACTGATTTTGTCATTCAGTTCATTAAGATATACCCAGCGATCCATTTTTGCTTCCAGTTCCTGTTCAACTTTTTCTTTTTTGCCCATAAGTTCAGACAATTTCGCCGAATTTGTCGCATTTTCCATGATCTCCTTTTCGATCTTTTCGATCGCATCCTCAAGCTTCGCGATATCTTCGTCAATCGTTTCAAATTCCCTTTGTTCTTTGAAAGAAAATTTCAGCTTTTTCGGAGCATTTTGTTTCCATAGCTTCGAAGAAGATTGCGATGTTTTCTTCTCATTAGCTGACACCGGATTATCAACTGTTGAAAAAACTTTCTTTCTGCCGCTTACGGATTCTGACACCTCTGCTCTCCCGGACGCCTCAAGATAATCTGTATAACCGCCTTCGTACTGCGTGAGGCTTCCATCCGACTCAAAAGCAAAGATCCGGTCCACAACATTATCAAGAAAATATCTGTCATGCGATACCGTGATCACAATACCAATAAAGGAATTCAGAAAATCTTCCAGGATCGTAAGAGTCGGAATATCGAGATTATTGCCCGGCTCATCCAGAATCAACACATTCGATTCCTGACAGAGCACTCCCAGAAGGTAAAGACGCCTTTTTTCCCCTCCCGAAAGCTTGCTGATCGGAGCATACTGCATATCCGGGGTAAAAAGGAATCTCTCCAGCATCTGTGACGCACTGATCCGGCCTTCCTTTGTATTGATATATTCCGCAATGTCCTTTACATAGTCTATGACACGTTCTTTATCGTTCATTTCCCGCTCTTCCTGCGCGAAATATCCGATCCGGACTGTCTCTCCGATCTCAATCGTTCCCTGATCCGGCTTCACTTCTCCGGCGATCATCTTCAGCAGTGTGGATTTGCCGCATCCATTCGCCCCG
The DNA here is from genome assembly GCA_030526265.1 of Eubacteriales bacterium. Classification (GTDB taxonomy): domain Bacteria; phylum Bacillota; class Clostridia; order Lachnospirales; family Lachnospiraceae; genus Claveliimonas. The sequence continues at coordinate 97,931 of JAUNDE010000002.1, forward strand.
ACGATTCCGACCCTCTGATTTTTCAGAAAAATATATTCAAAATCACAAACAAGACACCTGTCCCCATACGACTTTGAAATGTGATGAAGCTCGATGGTTTTCTTTCCCATACGGGTCTCGATCGAATCAAGCTCAACCGTCTGTTCAGCAACCGGAGTTCTTCCTGCCTTCAGCGCTTCCAGACGTTCCAGTCTTGCACGCTGTTTCGTCGTTCTGGCGCGGCAGCCTCGTTTCGCCCACTCGAGCTCTATGCGCAGAACACTTCTCCTCTTACGGTCTGACGCAAGTTCCATTTCCTCTCTCTGCGATTTCAATTCCAGAAATCCCGAATAATCCGAGTCATATCCATACATCTTGCCATGACTGATCTCCAGAATACGATTACATACTTTATCAAGGAAATATCTGTCATGGGTAACCATCAGGATCGTTCCACGATAATTTCTCAGATACTCTTCCAGCCAGCGGATCATCTCTTCATCCAGATGATTCGTAGGCTCATCAAGGATCAAAAGATCGAAATCATCCGAAAGCACTTTTGCCATCGCTGTTCTGCGCCTCTGTCCTCCGGATAAATGTCCCATTTTCATATCCAGATCATCGATGCGAAGCTGAAGCAGATTACTCTGGATCTTCCAGTCCTTATCCGGATCACCTGTCAATGCATACTCTGAGACACTCATCTCTTCTTCATATTCCGGATTCTGAGTCAGATACGCAATCTTCAGATTATTCTGCCGGATAACCTGCCCTTCATCAGGGACTTCTTTTCCCGCGACAATACGAAGGAGCGTTGTCTTCCCGGTTCCATTGATACCGACGATACCGATCTTATCCCCCTGTTGGATACCAAAAGAAGTATCTTCGAAAACAATCTTATCGCCATATATTTTGCTGATATGTTCAATATTTACAATATTCATACAACTGCTCCTTTATTCCCATCATCTTTTGACGACATTTCTTATTATAAGAAATAATGGAGCATTTAGCAAGTTGCAGATATATTCTTTCAGGAAATATACAAAACTGCATTCCCATATACTTCCTAACAATTATCTTGTAAGCGCACTGATTACACGCTATAATAGTCAGTCGTAATGAAAAACAGATTTTTTGAATCTAAAGTATCAAATCATGAGGTAAAAAAATATGACAGGAATTATTTTTGACATCGACGGAACTATATGGGATTCATCAGAGAAACTTGCCGATATTTATAATAGTATAGTAAGAAAGAATTTAGGAAGGGAAGATATTCTGATCACCGGAAATGATATAAAGAAAAATCTTGGAAAAACAATAGATGATTTCTTCGCAGGTGTTTTCCCTATGCTCTCAGAAGATGAAAAAATAGTCGTAGTAGAGCATTGTCTCAATTGTACAAATGAAGCCCTTGCAAAAAATCCGGCTCCAATGTTCGACGGTGCCGCTGAAACGATCCGAAGTTTATCCGAAGATTATCCGATATACATTGTGAGCAACTGTGCTGTCGGATACATCGAAGCACTTCTTGAAGGAACCGGACTTGCACCATATGTCACAGATCATCTTTCAAATGGTGCGACCGAGAAATCAAAGGGGGAAAATATACGTATTCTTATGGAGAAAAATCAACTGGACAAGGCTGTTTATATCGGTGACACTCAGGGGGATTACGAGGCATGTCTGCATGCACAAATCCCATTCATCTGGGCAAAATACGGATTCGGAAATGTCCCGGATGCCAAATATACGATTGAATCCATTCGCGAACTTCTGGATTTTCCATTTTCTTCTATTATTTAAATCAGATAGAAATCTACGTAAAGGTGTTTGAAACGATGAGCAAGTACATGCCAACCACATGTTCAAATTTCGGTGTAAAGTCTTATTAAAATATCAATGCAAAAAGGAGAGGCAAAAAACCTCTCCTTAAGTATACATTTTTGATATACATATAATATTCTTATATGTTACATTTTACTGTTTTTTACAACTTCTTACTACATCTAAGAATGGATCAAAATCGCCATTTCTTAGAACTTGCCAGCGTTAGCT
>JAUNDE010000025.1 GCA_030526265.1 Eubacteriales bacterium
ATCAAGAAAGGAATGAATTTTATGCAAGGTGGGGTAAGAAAAAGAGGTGCTACATGGTCATATTATTTTGACCTTGGCAAAGTTGACGGAAAACGTAAGAAGAAAGAAAAGGGCGGTTTCCGTACAAAGAAAGAAGCAGAAGCTGCACTTGCAGCAGCTATGAACGAATACAATAATGCAGGTCAGGTGTTTGAACCGTCTGAAATAACGGTTTCTGATTATCTTGATCAGTGGTATGAACTGTCATGCAAACTAAACCTGAAATATAATACCCAAGTTGGTTATTTACGCATCATTGAAGGTCACCTTAAACCAAAATTTGGGTCATATAAGTTGAAAGCAATCAATTCAGCGGTATTACAGGAATATGCAAACAGTCTGAAATTAAACGGTTATTCCAAAAGTCATATTGTTGGCATACTGACTGTATTTCAATCTGCACTGGACTATGCTATTGAACCGCTGCATTATATCAGCCAGAACCCTATGAAGTCAGTGAAGTTTCCAAAGGTGGAACGCAAGCCACGGGAACGCATTATATTGACGTTGGATGAATGGCAACAGATCATTGACCGCTTCACTGGAACCAGATACTTCATTCCTTTGATGATTGGGTTCTATACCGGGTTGCGTATTTCAGAAGCCTTTGCCCTGACTTGGGATGATATTGATTTTGAAAAAAGAACCTTGTCCGTAAATAAGCAGGTTGTAAAGCGTAACTTTGGTGCTGATGTGCGTAAGGTTGTTGAAAAGAAGGGAAAAAAAGAACAGCGTTCATCATGGTACTTCACCACACCAAAAACAGAAGCATCTGCCAGAACAATTCCTTTCGGTGATACTCTCTATCAGGCATTGAAGCAGGAAAAAACCGAACAGATGAAGAATGAAATGAAGTATGGTGAATTTTATACCATTCACGTTCTCAAAAAAGAAATTGATGAAAAAGGCAATGATATGTTCAGAATTGTACCTGTTCAGAAATGTGTGGAAAGTCAGTTGCAGCGTGTCCGGCTGATCTGCGTTGCTGAAAACGGTCAGTATACATCAACCGATTCTTTCAAGTATTGCAGCCGGGTGATTCACAGTGAAATGCAGCTTGCTTTTGATTATCACTCTTTGAGACATACCCATGCAACCATGCTGATTGAAGCAGGGGCACATGTAAAGAACGTTCAGGCAAGACTTGGACACACCAACATTGAAACCACATTGCAGACCTATGTGCATGATACTGAAAAGATGGGTGAACAGTCCGTTGCCTTGTTTGAACAGGTGACCACCAGAAAATTGTCATAAATAAAAAAAAAAGGGTTGAAATCCGCTGATTGTTCAGTGGTTCAACCCTTTTCTTTCGTTCAGTATCAATTTTAAAAATTACGGTGGCAAATAGGTGGCAAACAGACTGAACCTATCACGAAAAGCCATGAAAAACCGCTTATTTCCGTGATAATAAACAAACTGTTTCCACATGCCCCGTATGAGGGAACATATCGCACGCCCTCACACGCTGCAGCTCATACCCATTCCTTATCAGATACTTCACATCCCTTGCAAGCGTTGCAGAATCACAGCTTACATACACGATCCGTTCCGGTCTCATCTTCACCATCGTCTCAAGTACGCTCTCCTCGCATCCTTTGCGCGGCGGATCAACGACGATCACATCTGCTCTCGCCTGCTGCCCCGGATGGTTTTTCTCATATTCCGCATAATAATCCGGCAGTACCCGCTCAGCCTCGCCGACGAAAAACTCAGCATTTGTGATGCCGTTCAGTTCTGCATTTCTTTTCGCATCATCGATCGCCTGCGGTACGATCTCAACACCGTATACTCTTCCGGCTTTCTGCGCCAGGAAAAGGGAAATCGTTCCAATTCCACAGTACACATCCCACACGGTTTCTTCCCCGTGAAGATCCGCATACTCCAACGCTGTTCCATAGAGCTTCAGTGTCTGTACCGGATTCACCTGATAGAACGACAGCGGTGAAATCTGATATTTCACATTTCCGATGTAATCAATGATAAAATCTCTTCCCCACAGTGACTGGATGGTTCTTCCCATGATCACGTTCGTCTTCTCTGAGTTTGGGCTCAGTGTGATACTTGTCATTCCCGGGATCTCTGCCAGTTCTTTGATGAGCCTTTCTGCATGCGGAAGCACCTTTCCATTGATAACAAGGCAAACCATGATCTCCTTTGTCGTATATCCATATCGGATCAGCACATGTCTGACAAGTCCTCTGTGATTTTCCTCATCGTACGGCTCAATATGATTTTCTTCCATAAACGCAATGATCGTATTCAGAATTACCTGATTCTGCTTGACGCCAAGCACACAGTCATCACACGGGATGATCTGATGCGTTCTCCCGGCATAAAATCCGGCGATGATCCTGCCGTCCCTGTCTCTTCCGATCGGGAACTGCGCTTTGTTCCGGTAACGGAATGGCTCTTCCATACCACAGATCGGCTCCATGATCTCATCCAAAAGCTCCTGTGGGACCTCACCGATACGCATGAGATTGTTCTTCACTTTCTGATTCTTGAATGCAAGCTGCTTTTCGTATGCCATTTCCTGTATCTGGCATCCCCCACATCTTCTTGCCTCCGGGCATCTCGGTTCTACACGGTCCGGAGACGCCTCGGCGATCCTCATCATTCTGGCATACCCATAATTCTTCTTTGCCTTCATGACTTTCGCCTCTACGATATCGCCAATGATCGCATCCTTAATAAACAAAGTATAGCCATCAACTTTGCCGATACCTTCTCCGTTTACTCCGATATCCGCAATTCTTACCGTTGCCAAATCATTTTTCTTCATAAAAAATCCCCTTTTTTATCTAAAACAGATGACGTCTCCTGCGGAATTTCCTGTTATATAAAAGCAGATGAAGCAGTGCTCCATCTGCCCGGTTATTTTATTTGTTAAGACTGCTTTTTCTTAAATTTGTCTCAAACAGGCGATTGTAGCCCAGCCAGTCTTTTGTCTGTTTCTCTTTGAAGATCTCTGTCAATGTCTCCAGTTTCGCATCTGCGAGATCCGCAAAATTCAGTGCGAATGCTTCCGGGATCGCCGGTTTCTTCGGCGAACCATACTCCAGCTCTCCGTGATGTGCAATGATGCAGTGCTTCAGCTCACCGGCAAGCTTCTCCGGGAAATCCGGGATCGTACGAATCGCATCACTGATCATCTCGACTCCGATCACAATATGTCCGAGCAGCTGTCCGTCATCTGTGTAATCATTCTTCGGAAAAGCAGATAATTCTTTCACCTTTCCGATATCATGACACATCGCAGCTGTATACAAAAGATCCCTGTTTAAGATCGAGTACGCTCCCACCATATATTCGCAGAATTTCACTACGCTCAATGTGTGTTCCAGAAGTCCTCCCGCAAATCCGTGGTGGACGCTCTTTGCAGCCGAGTGGCCTTTGAAGCTTTTGATAAATGCCTCATCTTTTATGAAATAATAGTCAAGCACCTGTTTCAGATATGGATTCTTTACTTCTGCAGCATATTTGAGAAGTTCTGCATACATCGTGTCGGCATTTTTTTCTGTCGTCGGCATATAATCTGCCGGATTATATTCATCTTCATACGCCTTTCGAATCTGACGAATGTTTAACTGAAGCTGATTGTTATAGCTCGTCACATCACCAAATACTTCGATGAAGTCAAGCTCATCATAATCTGCGATTCCGCCGGAATTCGGATCCCACACCTTTCCGTCAAGTGTTCCGGTCTTGTCCTGCAGGATCAGATTATCATATGGTTTCCCGTTTCTGGTCTCTGCTGAACGTTTTCCTTTGCACAAATATACGTTTCTGATCGTCTCCCCTTCATGAAGTGTGTTAATGTATCTCATCGTTTCTGCCTTTCTGTCATTTATTCATAATTCTATTATTCTCTCGATGGAGTCGTTCCGATCGTTACTTTGTATTCCATCTCCACATAGTCTTCAGATCCTATGCGCTTTCCGTGAACACGTAGTGTGTCTCCTGAATGGTGTTTCATAAGTATCGTATGATATCCCCTCAGCGATGTAACGGTTTCTTTTTCAATTCCTACGATCACGTCGCCGCTCTGGATCCCGGCCTCCATCGCCGGCGAATCCGGACTGACAGACTGTACGTACACTCCTGCAGGAATCCCCTGTTCTTCCGTCACACTCTCAGTCACTGTCACGCCTCTGATTCCAATATACGGCACTTCAATTCCATTTGATAAGTGTTCAATAATGCTCTTCATATCGGAGATCCCGTATCCGGTCACGAGATTTGAATCATCTCCCACCACCGCTCTCTGGTCGATCACTCCGACGATTTCACCCTGAATATTGATCAGCGCACCGCTTCCGCTCTCTGCTCCCGTAATATCGGTACAGATCAACCGGTACTCTCCATCTTCATGCGTCACAGATTTCTCACTCGATGCAACTACACCGAATCCCATTGCTCCACTGTAGCCAAACGGGCTCCCGATTGCTATGATCGTATTTCCTTTTTTAACGGAACCGGTCATTCCAAGTTCCGCTACGCTGATCTTTTTTTCTGTTCCTTCTGCAAGCTCACTCTTCTGGACCGCATAGATTCCGTATCCAATGTTCGAATCCACTTTTTTCAGATGTGCATCATATGTTTTGCCGTCTATGAATTTCACCTTGTATTTTACAACATCGTCTGAAATACCGGTTGATGCAAAGATCAGATATTCCGGTCCATTCTCTGCGACTATAATCCCGGATGTGCTGTTTTTCCCATCTTCTTCTTTCTGCCAGTCTTCTTCTGGTCGAACGGCAATGACCTCAGCCACTCCTTTGGACGCTTCTTCACCGATCTCGGTGAGAACTTCGTTCATATCCCGGTAATCTTCTACTGTCAGGTCCTCTTCATGCTCTGCCTCAATCTCCTTCTCCAGATCTTCCTGTGGGATCGTCACCTGTTCTGTTCCAAAAGGGAAATAATCTTCCAGGAACGGTTTTAACGCAAAAAAACCAAGGCTGGCAGTCATTCCGAACACCAGACCAAGCATTGCGTATTTCAGGAATATTTTTCTCTTCTGCTTCCTGCTATCTTTGATCGTCTCCTGCAGAAATTCATACTCTTCCTGCTTCTCTGTATCTGAAACTTTGCTCAAAGCGTCAGGCTCCTCATGATATTCCATGATACCGATTCCCTTCTAAGAAGATATTGTTAGTATACATGATTGCCGAATAATGTTCAATATTTAACCTTTTCTTTCATGTTTAAATACGATAGAATAAACATGAAGAATCAGGAGAAATTATTATGGATAAAAAGACTTTAACCAAACTGGAATATTATAAAATCATTGATCTTTTGTCAGAACAGGCAACTACATTCGGCGGCGAGCGAAAATGTCGCAACCTCAAGCCGTCTACAGACATCCTAAAAATCGAAACAATGCAGGAGCAGACTGCTGCCGCATTTACAAGAATTGTGAAAAAAGGACGTCTTTCACTAAGTGGATGTTATCCGGTCGAGGATTCTATGAAACGACTGGAAGTCGGTGCCGCACTCAGTGCCGCTGAACTCTTACGCATCTGCAAACTACTCCAGGCCGCATCGAGAGCCCGCTCATACGGGCGTCATGAGACGACGGATGATCTTGCAGACTGTCTTGATATATATTTTGAGCAGATAGAACCACTGACCTTCCTTTCTGCTGAGATCGACCGCTGCATCATCAGCGAAGAAGATATCGCAGACGATGCGAGCCCGACACTGAAGAGCATTCGCCGTCAGATTGGTCAATTCAACGACAAGATTCATTCAACACTGAACAATCTCGTCAATGGATCTCTGAGAAGCTATCTTCAGGATGCCATTATCACAATGAGAGGAGATCGCTACTGTATCCCGGTAAAAGCAGAGTATCGAAGCCAGGTACAGGGTATGATCCACGATCAGTCTGCGACTGGCTCCACACTCTTCATTGAGCCGATGAGTGTCGTGAAATTAAATAATGACTTAAAAGAACTGTTCGGCAAAGAACAGGAGGAGATCCAGGTGATCCTCGCAAGACTCAGCGAAGATGTTGCCGATTATGTAGAGCAGATTCGGATCAATTACAAAGTAATGACAGAGCTTGACTTCATCTTCGCAAGAGGAGAACTTGCCCTCTCGATGAATGCAAGCAAGCCTATTTTTAATAACGAAAGAAGAATTCACATACGCGAAGGACGCCACCCATTGATCGACCGGAAAAAGGTTGTCCCGATCACGGTGATGCTCGGCGATGCATTTGATCTTCTGATCATCACCGGACCGAACACCGGTGGTAAGACGGTCTCTCTGAAGACGGTTGGATTATTTACTCTGATGGGGCAGGCCGGTCTTCACATCCCGGCGCTCGACCGTTCTGAACTCGGCATCTTCAGTGACGTTTACGCTGATATCGGTGATGAGCAGAGCATCGAACAGAGTCTGAGTACCTTTTCTTCACACATGACAAATATAGTTTCATTTCTGAAGAAAATAAAAAAGGATTCTCTTGTACTTTTCGATGAGCTTGGTGCCGGTACAGACCCTACGGAAGGTGCTGCACTTGCCATTGCGATCCTGAGCCATCTTCACAATCAGGGAATCCGCACAATGGCAACGACACATTACAGTGAACTGAAGGTCTTTGCACTTGCTACACCCGGTGTAGAAAATGCAAGCTGTGAATTCGATGTTGCGACACTCCGCCCGACATATCATCTTCTGATCGGTATCCCGGGAAAGAGTAATGCATTCGCGATCTCAAAGAAGCTTGGACTTCCGGATTATATCATCGAGGACGCGAAGACCCATCTCTCCCAGGAAGATGAATCGTTCGAGGATGTTCTTACTGATCTCGAAGCCAGCCGTAAGACATTAGAACGTGAAAAGAAAGAAATCGAAGTATACAAACGCGAACTGGAGCGCCTGAAAGCAGAGGCTGCCGGGAAGCAGAAAAAGCTGGATGACCAGCGCGACCGTATCATTCGCGAAGCAAATGAGAAGGCACATGCGATTCTGCTTGATGCAAAGGAAACTGCAGATGAGACAATGAAAAACTTCCGCAAATTCGGCAAAGAAAATATCTCAGCTGCAGAAATGGAGCGTGAGCGCGAAAAGCTTCGAAAGAAGTTAAAGGATACAAGTTCAAAAGTACAATTAGAAGCCGCCAAACCAAAGAAGCTGCACAAGGCATCTGATTTCAGACTTGGTGAATCCGTCAGAGTGCTCAGTATGAATGTAAAAGGTACTGTGATCGCTCTTCCGGATGCGAAGGGAAACGTGAAAGTCCAGATGGGCATTTTGAATTCTGTTGTTCCTGTTTCTGATCTTGAGATCATTGAGGAGCAGCCGACCTATTCTGCCAAAAATATGCAGCGCACATCAAAAGGACACCTTAAAATGAGCAAATCTGCTTCTGTCCGTCCCGAGATCAACCTGCTTGGCAAAACAGTTGACGAAGCAGTCGCAGAACTTGATAAATACCTTGATGATGCGTATATTGCACACATAAGTCCTGTCCGCATTGTACACGGCAAGGGAACCGGTGCGCTCCGAAAGGGTGTACATGATTATCTTCGCCGTCAGAAACATATCAAAGAATATCATCTTGCTGCTTTTGGTGAGGGTGATGCAGGTGTCACAATCGTAGAGTTCAAATAGTTCTTGCCAGTGAAGGCACCTGTCGGCAAGACATAACAGAAAGAGGTTTTTTATGGCAATTAAACAAAAAATACTCATCGTTGACGACGATGAAAATATTGCAGAGCTGATATCGCTCTATCTTATGAAAGAATGCTTTGAAACGAAGATCGTTCATGATGGGGAAGCTGCTCTTGTTGCATTTAACACCTATCAGCCGGACATGATTCTTCTTGATCTTATGCTGCCGGGAATTGACGGCTACCAGGTATGCCGCGAGATCCGCTCCCGGTCACAGACCCCGATCATCATGCTCTCCGCAAAGGGTGAGGTGTTCGACAAAGTACTTGGTCTTGAACTTGGCGCTGATGATTACATCATGAAACCATTTGACTCAAAAGAAATGGTTGCCAGAGTCAAGGCTGTTCTGAGACGTTATCGTCCGATCCACACTGAAGAGCCGGATAAAAAAGATTCCAAATGTGTGGAATACCCGGGCATCAGCATCAATCTGACAAATTATACAGTCCTGGTTGACGGCAGGAATATCGAAATGCCTCCAAAAGAAATGGAACTGCTGTTTTTCCTTGCCTCGTCACCAAACCAGGTATTTACAAGAGACCAGCTTCTGGACAATATCTGGGGTTATGAGTACGTCGGCGATACAAGAACGGTAGATGTGCATATCAAGCGCCTCAGAGAAAAAATCAGAGATCACGCTTCCTGGCGTCTTGCGACTGTGTGGGGAATCGGTTACAAATTCGAAGTCAAATAAGGATCGATACGTATGAACAAAAAAAAGCATGGTTTTGGCAGCACTCTCCATCTGAAATTTATCGTCGTCTATATTATTTTCGGCTTCCTGACGATATTTACGACGGCCGCGATAAATTCTGATTTCATCGATGATCATCTCATCGAGTCTGCTGCCAACAGCCTTTACAAAAGTGCAAATATCACCGCAACCGAATATTTATCCTCTTACTTTAACGATCAGCTCTCGAATCATGATGTCCATAATCAGTTAAATGGTATCGTTTCCTATTCTGATGCTTCTGCATGGTTCGTGGATACGGAAGGTAATCTGATCAGCAGTGCACACCCGGACAATCATCCGGCACCACCTCTTGTGATTGAGCATTTTGATCCTCTTGAAGGGAACGGTGCATTATTTCTGGAAGGCAGTTATCACGACTCATTCAACGCCCCGGTGATCACGGTCATGGCTCCCGTCGTGAATGGATTTCACACGAAAGGATATCTTCTCCTTCACAAATACGTTTCAGACATCACAAGCGTAGGTGATATTCTGACAAAAAGAATTCATGTCACAAGTCTGATCATTTATCTGCTGTCATTTATCATTCTTCTTGCGTTTGAATTGATCATCTATCGTCCGCTGCGTGTCATAACCCGCGCTGCTACAGAATATGCCAGCGGCAACCTGGACTATACCATTCCGGTCAACACTCAGGATGAGATGGGGTATCTCTCAGCATCACTGAATTACATGTCCTCTCAGCTGAAGGATATGGAAGACTACCAGAAACACTTCGTTGCTAATGTCTCACACGATTTCCGTTCCCCTCTTACTTCGATAAAAGGTTATGTGGAGGCGATCGCAGACGGCACGATCCCACCGGAATTTCAACAGAAATATCTGGATATCATCCTTTTCGAGACAGAACGGCTGACTGATCTGACACGAGATCTTCTGGAGCTGAATGAATTCGACACCAAAAATCTTTTACTTAACAAGACACAGTTTGATCTTCATGAAGTCATCAAATATATTGCAGCTTCTTTTGAAGGTACCTGTACGAAAAAGAAGATTTCCATCGAACTGATTTTTGCAAAAAAACATCTGAATGTATATGCAGATAAATCTAAAATTGAACGTGTTCTTTATAATCTCATCGACAATGCGATCAAATTCAGCGATCCCGACTCAATAGTCACGGTTGAAACGACAGAACTTGGCGAGAAGGTTCTCACTTCCGTCAAAGATAACGGTATCGGAATCCCAAGAGATGCATTGAATAAAATCTGGGAACGGTTTTATAAGACAGACCTCTCCAGAGGAAAAGATAAGAAAGGCACCGGTCTTGGCCTTGCAATCGTAAAAGAATCGATCCAGGCGCACGGTGAAAATATCAATGTGATCAGTACAGAAGGAGTCGGAACCGAATTTACATTCAGTCTGCCGAAAGGATAAAAATACCGACCCCCAATCGCAGATTCGTGATATGTGTCCGGAATTCCGAATAAATATCGCGAGTCCTGCTTTTAGGGGTCGGTTCATTATTTCATCTGAGAATATAGAATTTTTATCTCTTCATCTTTATAATTATCTCCGGATACCCAGACATAACCGGTATTAACATCTGCCTCATTACCCATTTCAAGAATCGCTCTTGCCTCTGCAATGATCGTAGCATACCCGATTCCATATGGATTCTGCAGGATTGTCCCATAAATCTCTCCATTTTCGATCGCTTTCATCACTTCTGAATCCCCATCATATGTGATGATCTGAATGCCGTCTTTTTCTGCCCGTTCGCACGCTGATACCATCGAAAGAGCTGTTGTACCATTCGATGTATAGATTCCTTTTACGTCCGGATGCTTTGATAAAATATAATCCAGCACCTCTTCCTCTGTCAGTTCATCGATCTTATCCTGAATGTCTTCCGGTGTGAGTGATGCTTCTTCTTCTGCCATTTCCAATGTCACTCCACCGCCAGGATTATTTCCTCCCATCACAATTTCTTTTTTCAGATCATCGAGTCTGTTCTTGTAATAAACTCCCGCAATTGTCATATTCGGATGATTATCCTTGATTTCATTTACAAAACCTTCCTCTCGATCTCCCGCAGATGTCGACAGATCATCGTTCATGTAGACAATCACTTCACCCTGGTCCTCAAGTGCTTCTGCCATATGTACTGCTGCTTCTTTTGATGCCCCTCTATTGTCGGTGCTCACCCTGGCCATGACGCCCTGATAATCGCTAAGCGAATCAAAAAGAACGATCGGAACACTGTTCTGTGTCGCAAGATCAAACTGCACATGGCATGACTGCACATCAATCACGGATATCCCAAGTGCATTTGGGTATCTGGATAATTCTTCATCCAGAATACTCACCTGTTCTCCCACATTATCGGAGTCTGCAGGAGCACTGTAAACAACCTTTACTTTGTCAGACCCTTCATATCCCATCAATTTGTTGATATCATCAGCCGCAGCCTTTGCACCCGCCTCAACTTCTTTCCAGTACTCTTTTGACGAGCTTCTTCCGATAAGAGAAAAATAGGTTCCCGGTTCAAGTTCGAGCCCTGTTACATTATCATATGCCGACAATTCTATCATATCAAGCTTCGCCTGTTTCGCCTCCGCTCTCATCTCTTCTTCTGTTTTCTCTGTTTTTTCTGTATTCACAGTGTCTTCCGGCTGAGAATCTTTCGTTCCACAACTCGTGATCAGTAATCCGATACACATACATAAAGCTGCCATCTTCCACTTTCTCATATTATTCATCTCCTACTACATTGCTGTAAACACTATACACCAATTGTGTGAAAAAGTCTTGAAATTTTTCTTAATTCTTACATCTTATTATTCTTGTATATTTGCTTTGTTTGTATTATGATAATAGGGAGTTGAGAGACTCTACTATTACATATCATATAAGGAGGAAACTACCATGGCATACGTTATTAGTGACGCTTGTGTATCTTGTGGAGCTTGTGCAGCTCAGTGTCCAGCTGAAGCAATTGCAGAAGGAGCAGAACATTTCGAAATCGATGCTGATGCATGTCTTGACTGTGGAGCATGTGCAGATCAGTGTCCAGTAGAAGCTATCTCTGCTGAATAATCTGCTACATACAGATACAATGTTTATTTCAGAAACCATTGAGCCTGTCTCAATGGTTTCTTTTCTTTTTTATAAACTGCATATCTGCCTGCATATTCGTTTTCTTTCAGGTTCCTGTCGAATAATTCTCTGTTTTACATGACTGCTTTCTACATTCTTCCTGATAACCAAATGCTATACTCTCTCTAACTGGAAGGCTTGTCAGGCATATCACATGATTCACTACATATTTTCTGTACTGTTTCAACATATTGCCGGCGCAAAATTTCCCGACAAAAATGGGTAATTATAAGGGGGTATCACAATGGGAAATGTATTAAATACACTTAGCAGTAATACAAAAGAAGACACCAAGCTATATACATGCATCCAGGAATTATACGAACAGGGAGTTCCTTTTGAAGAACTCAAAGCGTTAATTCCTGACATGAAACGAACAAGAGAGCAGCTTCGCATGAAACGCATGCTTGAAAATAACAACGAAGTGCTGCTGTCTATGATCAGCAAAGAGATGTCCTTCCTTCTCGACGCGAAAGAGCGACAGCAGGAAGAAGAATTCCGCAAGATCGACCAGCTGATCCGTCAGCAGCAGAACTATCGTAAAGAATCATCCAGAGCTTATACCAAGTTAAAAAATCTGCTGCCTGCGTTTCGTGTATGAGAAAGATTGCACCGCACGCGCAATCTTCGCGCGCGAGCGGACTTCAATGCAGCATTTTCCTTTCCGCGAGCTGCGCATCGTCACACGCAGTGTGTTTTAGGTAACAGGGGAATTCCAGCAGAATTTCCTGTTACATAAAAAAATGCTGCCTGCACATTCTCTGTGCAGACAGCATTTTTTAATCAAATCTTTTTAGGTTTGCAAATTTTGTATAATCTGGAAGCCATGCCAGGTTCACGGTTCCGATCGGGCCGTTTCTCTGCTTGGCAATAATGATCTCTGCCTGATTTGGTGTCTCCGTATCCTTGTTATAGTAATCATCTCTGTAAATGAACATTACAACGTCTGCATCCTGCTCGATCGCCCCGGATTCACGGAGGTCAGACAGCATTGGTCTGTGCTCCGGACGCTGTTCTACGGCACGGCTCAACTGTGAAAGTGCGATCACCGGCACATTCAATTCTCTCGCGATCGATTTCAATGAACGGGAAATCTCTGAGATCTCCTGCTGTCTCGAATCGCTTCTTCCTCCAATACTTCCGCTCATAAGCTGTAAATAGTCGATGATGATCAGATCCAGCCCTTTTTCCATTTTGTACTTTCGACATTTTGAACGAAGCTCTGTGACAGAAATACCCGGTGTGTCATCGATGATCAGATGAGACTTTCCGATGATTCCTGCACCTTCGATCAGCTTCTCCCAGTCAGCATCCTTGAGATTTCCGGTTCTGAGCGCCTGCGAATCCACCTGCGATTCCAGTGAGAACAGACGGTTTACCAGCTGTTCCTTCGACATTTCAAGACTGAAGATCGCTACACTTTTATCTTTCTTAAATGCAACATGCTGTGCAATATTCAGAACAAAAGCAGTCTTGCCCATAGAAGGACGTGCTGCAATCAGTATCAGATCCGATGGCTGCAGTCCGGACAGCTTATAGTCAAGATCTATAAAGCCTGTCGGTATTCCCGTTACCGCACCTTTGTTTTTTGATGCCTTCTCGATCTTATCAAGCGCATTTAACACGACTTCTTTAATCGGAGTAAAGTCACCCGAATTCCGATTCTGAGTGAGTTCAAAGACCTTTTTCTCAGTCTTTTCCAGGATCGCCTCCATCGGTTCTGCCCCAACATAGCACGTATTTGCAATCTCTTCATTTAATTTTATCAGCTTGCGCAGCATCGACTTCTCATACACAATATCCGCGTAATACCGGATATTTGCCGATGTCGGAACCGCCGCGATCAGTTCTCTTACAAACTCAAGGCTTGAAATTTCCTCCGGAACATCTTTCTCCTTCAGTCTTTCCTGAAGTGTGATCAGATCTGCCGGTTTACCCTCATTATAAAGTTCTACCATAGACTCAAAGATAATTCCGTATGAGGCCTGATAGAAATCTTTGCCTGTAATGATCTCTGCTGCAGTCATGATCGCCTCTTTGTCCATGAGCATCGCTCCGACAACCGACTGTTCAGCCTCTATGCTGTGCGGCATGACCCGTTTAATGAGTGCTTCCTCCATACTTTTCCTCCAACTCAGTTACGTTTCACAAATCATTTTCCGACATTTTCGGAACAAGCTGATCTATGCTTCCTCAGACACATGAACCTTCAGTTCTGCAGTTACCTTCGGATGTAATTTTACCGGTACATTATGCATACCAAGGCTCTTGATCTGTTCTTTTAACTGGATTTTCTTCTTCTCGATCTTAAGACCAAGCTGCGCTTCTGCTGCAGCTGCGATCTCTTTTGAGGAAACAGAGCCAAATACTCTTCCGCCTTCTCCTGTCTTAATCGTCACTTCTACCTGACTTTTTTCAATCTCTTTTGCCAAATCTTTTGCCTGGTCGAGAAGCTCCTGCGCAACTTTGTCCGCATTGGCTTTCTGAAGTTTGAGATCATTCATATTTTTACCGGTTGCCTCAACACCTTTTTTTGTTTTTAAAAGAAAATTTCTGGCATAACCGTCATTCACATTTACGATCTCACCTTTTTTACCAAGTGATTTGACATCTTCTAACAAAATTACTTTCATCCTAGTATATCTCCCTTTTCTATCATCCTGTCAATCTGCTCCTTCACCCGACGGATAGATTCATCAAAATCTGTATGTTCAAACTGAGCACCGGCCGCATTCATATGACCTCCGCCGCCAAGTTTTTCCATCAGCACCTGCACATTGATCTCATCGATCGAACGAGCACTGACATATATTTTATTATTATAATTCGTCAATACAAATGACGCGCGAATTCCATCGATATCCAGAAGTTCATTTGCCGCCTGCGCTCCAATGATCGTAGGTCCGTCAACCTTGAGGTTCTCACCTCTTGCGATTGCAAACTGCTGTCTGTAGACTTCTGCATTGCTGATGATCGATGCTTTCGCACGATAGGAGTCCATATCATCTCTGAATATCTTGCGCACATACGGAATATCTGCCCCGTGACGCCTTAAAAATGCCGCAGCTTCAAATGTTCTGACACCGGTGCGGTTCGTGAAGTTGTTCGTATCGATCATCATTCCGGCATACAGACTGCTCGCTTCTACCGCAGGGATATCAATCTCATCCACGATATACTGCAAAATCTCTGCAACCATCTCACATGCCGACGATGCATATGGCTCAATATAAGAAAGCATTGCATTTTCTATATTATCACTGCTCTGCCTGTGATGATCCAAAACGACAATCGTCTTTGTCATGCGCAGAAGTTCCGGACATTCTGTCATCTGAGGACGGTTTGTATCTACAACAATGACCATCGTACTGTCATCTACCATATCCTTTGCTTCTTCTGAATCGACGAACATATCATCCGGATACTCGGTATTTTTCATAAAATCTTCATAGAGGGACCGCACTGCCGCTGACACCTCATTGAACACAATATGCGCAGTCTTTCCAAGTGCGGCCGCTGCACGGTATATACCGATTGCAGCTCCGAGACTGTCCACATCTGTCATTTTATGTCCCATAACAAGGATGGTTTCTTTCGTCGTAATATATTCTCTGAGAGCCTCAGCCTTTACTCTTGCTTTTACACGAGTATTCTTCGCAGTCATTTCCCTCTTTCCGCCGTAGTACTTAATTCCTTCATTACTCTTTACTACGACCTGATCTCCACCTCTCGCAAGTGCAAGATCAATCGATACACGTGCATAGTTATGACTCTGTGCATACGATTCCTTACCAAATCCAAGTCCGATACTGAGAGTAGCCGGAATTTTATTTCCAACACTGACCGCTTTCACATCCTCCAGAACAGAGAATCTGTCTTCTGTAAGTTTATCAAGAAGCTGTTTCTGAACAACAACAAAGTATTTATCCGTCTCCATCTTCTTGACGATACCATTCGCTTTCGCAAAATACTGGTTGATTTTTCGATCGATCAGTGCGACAAGCAGACTCTGCCTTACTTCCTCGACACTCTCGATTACTTCATCATAGTTGTCGATGTAAATGAGTCCTGCAACAAGACGCTGCTGTTCATTCGCCCTGATATACTCGTTCAACTCTGTAACATCCTCTAAAAAGACAGTAATGAATTCCTGCATTCCATCCGGCAATTTCAGAATCTGAGCAGCATCATAAAGTCCGCTGATTGCAACTCTTCGCAGCGTCATCTTATATTCTACCTTTTCGTATACGATCTCAAATTCCGCTGCTGCATCTTCCTTTTTCGGGAAGTTTCTCTGACTCAGCTCAGGAATATAACTTGTTATATTTGAGTTATTCTTATATTTATTTCCGAGAACTTTTCTGAACTCATTGTTCATCCATAACAGTTTCCCGTTCTCCATCAAAATCGCATACGGAGCTTCCATCTTATCGAGCAAAAGTTGCTGCAGCCCACTGTAATCAACAGAAAGTCTTGCCGTATCTTCGATCATCTTTGTTTTGTTATACTGATACAGAATAATCACTGTAACAATATATACAATAACAAACGGGATCATTAGTACTCCTGCTTTTTTACTCACAAGATAAACGATCACATTGATAACAGACAGAAAAACAGTCATATATAAAGGCCACTGTAAATAAAGCTTTAATCGCCCTTTCAAGTGTATATCCCCATTCTCTTTCATTTCAATATCCTCCAACTATATGTTCCTGATATGAACATATCATCCCGGGCTTTTCTTTCATTCCTGATCTTATTCTGCATATCCATCCGGATTCTGAGACTGCCATCTCCATGCGTCATTGCACATATCCTCCAATGTCTTCTCTGCTTTCCAGCCAAGTACCTTTTCTGCTTTTGCCGGATTCGCATAGCACATCGCAATATCGCCTTCTCTTCTCGGTTTGATTTCATATGGCAGCTCACGTCCAACTGCTTTCGAGAATGCCTTTACCATATCTAGAACAGAATATCCTGTACCTGTTCCAAGGTTGATCACATCGAGTCCCGGATTACTGAAAATATAACCGATTGCTTTCACATGACCCTTTGCAAGATCTACAACGTGAATATAATCTCTTACACCCGTTCCATCCGGAGTATCATAATCATCCCCGAACACTCCCAGTTTCTCAAGCTTACCAACCGCAACCTGAGAAATATACGGCATCAGGTTATTCGGAATACCCTTTGGATCTTCGCCGATCCTTCCACTCTCGTGTGCTCCCACCGGATTAAAATATCTCAGAAGTACTACGTTCCACTCCGGATGTGCCTTCTGAAGGTCACTCATGATCTGTTCCATCATCGATTTTGTCCATCCATAAGGATTTGTACACTGACCTTTCGGGCAATCCTCTGTGATCGGCATTGTCTCAGGACTTCCGTATACGGTAGCCGAAGAACTGAACACGATATTTTTTACGCCAACCTTATCCATGACATCAAGAAGCGTCAATGTTCCCGAAATATTATTGCTATAGTATTCGAGTGGTTTGCGAACCGATTCACCAACCGCCTTAAGAGCAGCACAGTGGATCACCGCTTCAATCTTCTCTGCCTCAAACATTGCATACAGGCCGCCTCTGTCCAGAATATCTCCTTCATAGAACGTTACTTTCTTTCCTGTAAGCTCTTCAACTCTTCTCAGGGATTCTTTCGAGGAATTGCTGAGATTATCATATACTACGACCTCATATCCCTCATTCAATAGTTCTACCGCTGTGTGACTGCCAATATAACCGGCTCCACCTGTAATTAAAATCGCCATAACTGTCTTCTCCTTTTAATCAAGCCACTAATTGCTCCATACATTCTCCGGATAGATGCCGGAAGACTTCATATTTCGAATCGCTTCTTCTACAACCGGTTTGTCCTCTTTATATGTCACGCCGTACCATTTATCTTTGGACTTCAGTACTGTTACAGTTGCTTTTTCCTCTTCGAGAAGTCTTGTCACAACTGCAGGAAGGAAATACTCACATTTCATCGGATTTACCTCAAGCCCATGATCAAGGAATGACGGGAATCCCGCTTTAATCTCCTGAAGGAAGCTGTTTGTGAATCCCCACATATTCATTGAAACAACTGTGTCCTCAGGAAGCTTTGTCCATGTTTCTCCGCCGTCTTCAGAGTACGCGATACCATCCTCTCTCTTTTCAATACGCGTCCTCTCCGTAACAGAAACAAGCTCATTCTCCTCATTTGTCAGACAGACACCTCTGGAAACATACCCATTCTCTGTGACAGTATTTTTAAGCAGGTATCCAACCATTGTATAACGATACTTGTCATCATCTTCATGCTGTGTCAGATAATCATAGATCAGCTGAAACGCTTCCACTCCATAATAATCATCAGCATTGATTACTGCAAATGGTCCGTCAACCTGGTCAATACAGCTGAGGACAGCATGCGCCGTTCCCCACGGCTTCACTCTTCCATCCGGAACACTATAACCTTCCGGAAGATTCTCAAGCTTCTGATAAGCATAGCTGATCTCCATATATTCAGATACACGGTCACCGATTGCTTCCCTGAAATCCTGTTCATTCTCTTCCTTGATGATGAAGATTGCCTTCTCAAATCCGGCCCTCTTTGCATCATAAAGTGAAAAGTCAATGATGATGTGTCCTTCCTTATCAACCGGGTCAATCTGTTTCAATCCGCCATAACGGCTTCCCATTCCTGCCGCCATGATCACAAGTACTGGTTTGTTCATAAATAGTATCCTCCTTATCCTTTTAACACGCGTTCAAGGATTTCCATGCCGCGGTCAATCTCATCATATGTTATTGTAAGCGGTGGAAGGAATCGAAGTCTTGTCTTAGCTGTCAGCACGAGTAATCCCTCTTGTGCACATTTACCTGCAACTTCTCCCGCTACAAGCCCATTCTGCAGCTCCGCGCCCATCATAAGTCCAAGTCCGGTTGTAAATTCAATCTGTGGGATCGCCTCTAATTTTTCTTTCATATATGCAGCTTTTTTATTAACTTCTTCAAGAAATTCCGGCTTCATAACCTGGTCGAGTACATATTTTGCACCTGCACAGGATACCGGATTGCCCCCAAATGTTGATCCGTGCTGTCCGAATCCGAGCACATCTTCTGTCTTCTGATTCATCATTACGGCACCGATCGGAAGTCCTCCGCCAAGTCCCTTTGCAAGAGACACAACATCCGGTTCTACCCCGAACTGCTCATAGCACAGGAATGTACCGGTTCGGCTGATTCCTGTCTGGATCTCATCCACAACGAATACAAGATCTTTCTCTTCACAGATACGGGCCACTTCCGTTACAAATGCCTGATCAACCGGAACAACTCCGCCCTCGCCCTGAATCAGTTCCAGCATGATACCGCATACGGTATCATCGATCGCATCATGCAGTTCGTCGATATTTCCTGCTTCTACGAACTTAAATCCCTCTGTGAACGGAAAGAAGAACTGATGGAATACATCCTGCCCTGTTGCCGAGAGTGTCGTGATCGTACGTCCATGGAAAGAATTTTTAAGTGTGATAACTGTATTACATTTCTCTCCGTGTTTCTCAATACCATATTTTCTTGCAATCTTTAACGCTCCCTCGTTCGCCTCAGCTCCCGAGTTTCCAAAAAAGACTTTTGAAAATCCCGTATATTCACATAATTTTTCTGCCACTTCTACATCCGGCATCGTACTGTAAAGGTTTGACACATGCTGTAATCTGCCAGCCTGATCAGCCACTGCTTTTGTCCATCCTGTATCAGCATATCCAAGTGCATTTACACCGATTCCACTTGTAAAATCCACATACTCTCTGCCTTCCGCATCATATGCGGTCGCTCCCTTCCCCTCTACGAGAGAAACCGGGAATCGTTTATAAGTGTTAGCTATATATTGGCTGTCTTTCTTCTGTATATCTGCTGAATTCATCTTCAAGTCCTCCTAATCTATATAAACAGAATCAATTGCGTATCTATTCGAACGCATAGTTTCGCATATTATAGGTATTATAGCACTTTCGCGGGCCTGTCGCAATCATTTGCGTTCAGAATTCCTGCCAACAAGAATGCCCCGGACAGATTCGTCCGAGGCATCTCAAGTAATGCTATTTTTAATTCCAGCGTATTGCCACCATTCGATTCGTCAACCGCTGCACCTAGAAAATTCCAAGTAATTTACTGTATTCTGTAAGTGCACCGTCTGTGTCTTTTGCAAGCACCTTCTTTGCAAGAACTTTACCAAGCTGAACACCTTCCTGGTCAAAGCTGTTGATATTCCAGATGAATCCCTGGAACATAACTTTGTTCTCGAAGTGTGCAAGAAGTGCTCCGAGTGTCTCCGGATTCAGCTGATCACCCACGATAATACTTGATGGTCTTCCACCTTCAAAGTATTTATTGCGATTCTCATCATCTTTTCCACAGGCGAATGCCATGATCTGAGCAGCTACATTTGCGCAGAGTTTCTGCTGGCTTGTACTTCCCTGGATCACAACATCATTGTTCATCTGATTTTTCCTGAATCCAACAAACTGGAGCGGAATGATTCCTGTTCCCTGATGAAGAAGCTGATAGAATGAATGCTGTCCGTTTGTTCCAGGTTCACCGAAGATTGCCGGTCCTGTCACATAACTGATCGCCTCTCCAAAACGGTTAACACTCTTACCATTTGACTCCATGTCAAGCTGCTGTAAATGTGCCGGGAAACGGCTTAATCCCTGCGAATACGGAAGAACTGCTGTCGAATTATATCCAAGGAAATTACGCTCATAAACACCGATCAATGCATCTAACAGCGCCGGATTCTTTTTAATATCTGCATTCTTTGCGAGTGCATCTTCTGCTGCACATCCATCCAGGATACGTCCGAATACTTCCGGTCCGAATGCAAGTGAGAGGATCACGCCGCCCACTGCAGAAGTAGATGAATATCTTCCTCCGATATAATCATCCATATAGAAAGAATCAAGGTAATCTGCATTTCCTGCAAGAGGAGAAGTCTCACTTGTAACAGCAACCATATGTTTTGATGGATCCAGTCCCGCCTTTTTCAATGCATCTTTTACAAATGTCTCGTTTGTCAGTGTCTCAAGTGTTGTTCCTGATTTTGAAACCAGTACAAAGATTGAATGAGCAACATCAATCGATGCAAGTACTGCAGAAGCATCATCCGGATCTACATTACTGATGAACTTCGCCTCCATCTTGTGTGTACCATTTACTTTTGCCCAGTTCTCAAGGCTGAGGTATAGCGCACGAGGACCAAGGTCACTTCCGCCGATACCGATCTGTACTGCTGTTGTGAATTTTTCTCCGTCTTCATTCACGATCTCTCCGGCATGTACTTTATTTGCGAACTCAGCTGCTCTCTTCTGCTGAGCAACATAGAACTCTCTCTTATTTACCCCGTCTGCGATAACATCTTCTCCAAGCTGGCTGCGTGTCAGCTGATGGAGAACAAGTCTCTTCTCTCCTGTATTGATAACAGCTCCGTTATACAGTGCTTCGTATTTCTGTGTAAGTTCAGCCTCATCCGCAAGTCCCTGCAGAATACCAAGCAGTTTATCATCTACCTGTTTTGCAGCATAACAATATGTCATTCCGTTAGACATCGGTACCTGATATTCTTTCACACGTTTTGCACCGTTTTCGCCAGCCATTACTTCTTTCACATTTACAGCTTCACCAATTGCTTCGAGCCTCTTATATGACTCGAGCAGATCAAAATTTTTCCAATCCATGATAAACATCCCCTTCTTTCTTTGAATCGAACTCTATATTACTCAGTATACTAAAATCATGATATTTTTTCAACGAATACACGTCACAATATACAGAGAATCTGTCCGAAAATAACAAAGAGTTTCCTCATACGGCAAAAAAGCCTTCAAGTACCGGGTTCTCAGTACTTAAAGGCTTTTTTTATCTTCTGCAATATACGTTTAAAATTAATCCTGTACGTATGGCATAAGAGCAACGTGTCTTGCTCTCTTAACTGCTACAGTGATAGCTCTCTGATGTTTTGCACAGTTTCCTGTGATTCTTCTTGGAAGAATTTTTCCTCTCTCAGAGATGTATTTTCTTAATTTCGCTGTATCCTTGTAATCGATCTCGTTCTCTTTACCACAGAATACACATACTTTTTTTCTTCTGCGAGCGCCGCCTCTTCTCTTGAAGCCGCCCTCACGATTGCCTTTATCGTAAGCCATCTTAGTAATCTCCTTTCAAAACGCTTTCTGCCTAGTTAAATGGCAGTTCCTCATCAATTCCATCCGGAATATTCATGAATCCGTCACCAGCCGGTGCGCTTGGCGCCGGTGTTGAAGTCGCCTGATAATTGCTTCCTGCGTTCGCATCACTTGCTGCTTTGCTCTCTGCAAATTCCTGTTCTTCCACAACAACATCTGTTGTGTAAACTCTCTGTCCATCTCTGTTTGTATAGCTTCCTGTCTGGATACGTCCGGTAATCGCTACCTTCATTCCCTGACGGAAATATCTCTCTACAAACTCAGCATTTCTTCCGAATGCTACGCATCCGATAAAATCTGCTGTCTGCTCGCCATCATTGTTGCGGCGGAATCTTCTGTCAACTGCAAGTGTGAATCTTGCAACTGCAGTTGAGTTCTCACCTGCCGAATAACGAACATCCGGATCTCTTGTAAGGCGTCCCATCAAAATAACTTTATTCATGTTTTTACCTCTCTTCTCTTATGCTTCGTCTTTTACGCATAAATATCTGAGTACGTTGTCCATGATACGAATTCTCTGCTCGATTTCGCCTGGAACTGTAGCGTCAGATTCGAAGTGGATGAAGTAATAATATGCTTCTCTCATCTTCTGAATTTCGTAAGCTAATCTCTTCTTACCCCATTCATCAACGTCTGTCACATTACCACCGAAACGAGTAACTAAAGCTTTTACCTTTTCGATTACCTGTGCTCTTTCGTCATCTTCGATTTTTGCATTGACTACAACAGCTAATTCATACTTGTTCATGTAGTTTGCACCTCCTTCTGGTCTTTTGGCCCCTGTTCAAACCCAGGAGCAAGGATGTTCATCCGATGTATACGAACGAACGATTAGTATATCACGAGGATTTATGATAACATAGAATCTTCTCTCATGCAAGCCTTTTTTTCTGTAAAAATCAAGTTTTTTCCTTTATTTTTCGGGCTTTCTGAGTCCTCTCGTATTCTTTTCCACCATTTTTCTCGCCACCATGATCTGATGGCCGCATCCTGCACATTTCAAACGAAAATCCGCGCCTACCCGCAGAATCTCCCACTCAAAACTTCCGCACGGATGTTTTTTCTTTAATTTTACGATATCTCCCACTTCATATGTGTATGCCATATCCGGTCTCTCCTTACTTTACTCAGGCTTTTCCATAGGACGTTCTGACTCCTTTACGCCTCTGACAACCATGCGATTATCGTCACTGGCTGCTGTACAGGTAGAAAGCGTCACGACAGAATCTGTGACTTCCACTGCAACTCCGGTATCATATGCACTCTCGACTTCAATTGTTTTTAAAAACTGCTCATACGATGCGTCGTCTGCGAAATCAGTCAGATAAGTATCCGACGTATCTTTCACGATTCCGGCAGAAAAAATATGGTAGGTGATCTCCCGACCATCCGGCGTATAAATATAAAAATACTGATTATCTTCCCAAAAACTCTTTTCACTGTATTTTTCCAGATCATGGAACATCGAATGATCTTTCATTCTATGACCATATATGATCGTATTCCGGTCAGAAAAATCCGGACTGTTATAACAGTTCACAAAAATAGCCCCTACCGTATTATCTGTCGACGAAAAAGTTTTGCTCAGATAGAGATCATTATCTGTCGTCTGAACAAGCGGATAATCAATCTGAGATGGTTCCGGAGAAAAGCGGATCCATCCGACCGTATCCGGATTGATCTTAAGAAGCTCTTCAAAATCCACCCAGTAAGGCGATTCATCGTCATCAGATGTCTGAACTGCAAGATCTCTGACCTCATCATACACTTCTTGTCCTTTGTGATATCCACTGAATATTCGGAATAACTGGAAAGCTGAAAAAGCAAACACCGCCAGTGCAATCACAAAAACAATCGTGCTCATCACACCGGCTCTGCGCTGTGGGTTCTTCTTTCCGTAACCCCGACCTTTTCGTCTTCCTCTGTGATATTTCTTATTTGCCATATAACCCCCACTATTTTTCTTTCATAATCTTCACAATGGTCTCCTCTGTATGGACCATTCCAGGAGATGCGATAAGTCCCATATTCCGCATCGTATCTTCCGGAGTACTGCCGCAGATTCCGTGTATCTTTTCAATGCAGACGCCTTCCATCGCCATGTCGACTGCGCGAAATGCCGCATCGACCGCCACAATTCCCTTCATCGCACATCCCTGATTACCGCCGTCGCAGATCATTCCGGTAAGACCCGCTGCCATATTCTGAATGATCATCTCCTCCTGACTGTCATCTGCACCTTTCAGCAGCCCAAGCCCACATGCCATACCAGTTCCCGCAGCAATCCCACATCCGCAGAAAGCCGATAATTTTCCGGAGTACTCTTTGATATACATCGTGATCAGATAACTGAGCGCCGTCGCGCGCAGGAGCATCTCCTCACCAGACTGATCCATGCACACTTCTCTGTACGCAAGCAGCGGCATCGTCGCGATGATTCCGTGAGCCCCGCTTCCCGTTATGCTCATTGCCGGTTTCGAAAGGCCGAGCACTCTCGCCTCGATCGCCCCGTTGCAGAGAAGCTGTGCTGTTCTTTGTACATCGTGTGAAATACGCATGCCGCCGTTTGCACGCAGCAGCATCGGTCCGATCGTTGTCCGTTCTGAGCCGAGTCCTTCTTCCAGAAGACTCATATTCATCACAAATGCGTCTTTAATAAACTCGATTTCTTCCACATCAACTGTTTTCACATAGCCAAGCATACCCTTCAGCGTGTGTCTGTGAATGACCGGTGTCTCTTCGGCCTCATTCTCCTGCGCAGACATTTCCCGCGGCTGCCCGAAGATGATCTCCCCGTTTTTCTCGATCCACTGTATATTCGTATGGCTCCCCCGGATATGCACCGTACACGTATCCGATTCCGTCTTTACCGTCGCATCGATCGTGATCTCCGACCCCATATGGTCAAGTGTCACCACGACCATCCCGGAATCCACCATCCGCTTCGCTTCTTCATTGTCCTCTTCTGTAATATTCGAAAGCGATTCGAGTCCAAGCTTCGCATCTGCCGCGGCCGCTCCAAGCGCCGCAGAATAAAGATTACCATATTTGTTCGAATTCGGAATCCCACATGTAAAAGCATTCTTATACATGCCTGAATTCAAAGCCACTTCTACCTTTTCAATTTTTCCGCATGTATGCTCTCTGGCCGTCGCAACCGCAAATGCAATCGCTCCCGGCTCTGTCACTCCAAGTGCAGGCCTCATATCTTCTCTGATCAGTTTCGTCAATTCATGCATAATTCATCTCTCCTGTACGATTTAGAATAACACATATCTGGTGTCAATCAAACACGCATTTTCATAAAATAGAACGCAACCATAATTCTTGTACGATTTTCATTTGTCATAATGTCATACCCGAGGATCTCCTTGATTTTATTCATCTTGTAATTCAGTGTGTTTTTATGGCAGTAAATTGCCTCTGCCGTATGCAGGATGCTGCAGTCATGCTCAAAAAATGCCAGCAGGATCTCCATATAATCTGTTTCATTCATCTCATCATACGAAATCAGCTCGCCAAGTACTTCCTTGATAAATATCTCACCGATCTCAGGATGTTTCATGTCAAGCAGAACCTTATACACCCCCAACTGATCATACACAAGAAAGTTTGTCGAGATCGCGGACTTCGTGAGCTGATATGCAGAAAACGCATGCTCATAACTTTCCTTCAGATCCTGCAGTCTGAAAACTTCTGTTCCCAGTCCGGCATATACTTTTCTGTCCGAATCACAGAGCTTCTGAAACTCTTCTTTCACACTGCCTTCACCCGATTCAACGAACATGACGATCAGGCGGTCTTCCTCCTCCAGCGTGACCTGCTTGTAGCCGGAATACTGTATCGATCTTGCAATCTGTTTCAACCTCTTATTTCCCTCTGTTGTTCGATAGGAATTACAGCTCAGCACTGCCATCACGTATTTCATATTCCGATAGAACCCATGATGTTCAAAATGATTCAAATAAGTATCTTCATTCTCCGGGTAGTAGATTGCATTTCTCAGTGCAGACACAAGATTCGTATCTCTCTGCTCATTTTTCAGAAGGATCTCCGCGAAGAGACGCATGATCTCCATATAAGAAGTGTCCCACTGTGCGCTGAAGATCGGAAATTCTTTCTCATTGCAGAAATCGATCACTTCCTGCGGAAATTCATCTCCATCCGGAAATGTAACGATCAGCCCACCGGCATCTGCCTCCATCAGCCGCTCAACAAAATCTATCATCCATTCCACCGAAGAATACTGGATTCCTGCACTGAAGATCAGCTCTCCTCCATGAAGCAGTTTGATGAACGCCGGATTCTCTATGATGTGTGTCCACTCGATTACTTTTCCGAAACAGCTTTTCGTCACAAGACGGACATCATAAAGCGGTTCGATTTCTTTGTATAACTCAACTAATTTTACAGCCATTTCTGATTCCCTCCATAAAATCTGCCCGGACTCTTTTCCCCCAAATGCATTCATGTTCTTCCAGGGAAGACCTTTATTACACATTCAATATACAACAATTGTGCCACGAGCACAATATTTTGCATAATATATGTTTCACAAGGATATATAAAATCAAATTCTTTAGTGATATATTGTTTCTAGAACAAATAGCGATTACGAACAAGTATTTTATCCCCCAAATAAAAGTCGTGTTCAATAACGTATTTGAATAAAAGGAGCTGCCGCAATTGCGACAGCTCTTTCTTCTTCTAAAAACAAATATCCCGTTTTCTAATACTGTATCTGAATACGCTTTCGTATCTCATCAAGAAGCTTCTTAGCAACCTCTTCCTTTGTCATAATATCAAGTTCCTGCATTCCCTCTTTTGTAATGAGCGTCACAACATTGGTATCTGTTCCAAATCCGGCTCCCTTTGTTCTTAGGCTGTTTGCAACGATCATATCTGCATTTTTTTTAGCGAGTTTATCAGATGCATTCTGAAGAAGATTCTCTGTTTCCATCGCAAAGCCGCACAAAAACTGTCCTTCTTTTTTGTGCTCGCCCAGATATTTCAGGATATCATCCGTTCTCTCCATCTCGATCGCGAGATCTGAATCCTTCTTTTTCATCTTCTGTTCACTGACATTTTTCGGCCGATAATCAGCGACAGCAGCAGATTTGATAATGATATCCATATCCGCACTTCTTGCGGTCACTTCCTCAAACATCTCTTTCGCTGTCGTGATAGGTACCACATTCACAAAAGCTGGTGGCGTCAATGCTGTTTTTCCTGTAACAAGTGTCACTTCCGCTCCCCGAAGCGCACAGATCTTCGCAATACTGTATCCCATTTTACCGGATGAATGATTTGTGATAAAGCGCACCGGATCGATCGGTTCTCTTGTCGGACCTGCCGTCACAAGCACTTTTTTCCCTTTCATATCCTTTTCATATGCACACGCCATCAGAACATACTGAAGCAATTCTTCCGGCTCCGGCATCTTTCCTTTTCCGGTATCGCCGCAGGCGAGTCTTCCCGTGGCAGGCGTAACGACCGTCATTCCGTATTTCTCAAGAAGCGACATATTATCCTGTGTGACCGGGTTCTCATACATCCCCGTATTCATCGCCGGCGCGATGATCTTCGGGCATTTGCACGCAAGAATCGTCGTCGTCAGCATATCGTCTGCGATGCCATGGGCAAGCTTCGCGATCACATTCGCCGTGGCAGGTGCGACGATAACTGCATCCGCCTGTTTTGCGACCGAAACATGTTCTGTGCTGTATTCATGATTCCTGTCAAACGTATCTGTGAGACAACGTCTGTTTGTAAGTGCCTCAAAGGTAAGCGGCGAGATGAATTCCTTCGCATGTTCCGTCATAATAACCTGAACATCAGCTCCACTTTTTACAAGAAGGCTTGCAAGCATTGCACTTTTATATGCCGCAATTCCTCCCGTCACACCGAGCACGATCATTTTCCCTTTTAACATTTCTTTTCCCCTTTTAGAAAAATACTGCTCTCTCGTCAACCGGTTTTCTCGGCGGCATCTGTGGGTCAATATTTGGATAGCCAACTGCGATCACAGATACAACACACTCTTCTTCCGGTATTTCAAGCATCTCATAAAGCTTCTTCTCGTCTCTGATACCCATGATCAGTGTACCAAGCCCCATCTCTGTCGCTTTCAGAACAAGATTCTCATTTGCAAGTCCAAGGTCATATGCTCCCCACATATTTCCAAGCTCATTTGTCGGCTCTCCTGTCGGATTAAATCCTGCCCTGTTCTTTACAAATGTTGTCACGATCAGAGCACCTGCACCCGCCGCATTGTTCTGATTAAAAGGAGGCAGACATTCTGTACGCACCTTTTCAAACATTTCTTCTGATACCACACAATAGTATCTTGCCGTCTGGCTGTTTTTCCATGACGGAGCATAGTCTGCGGCTTCGATCAGCTCTCTCACCTGTTCTTCTGTCACTTTTTTCGATCCATCGTATTTGCGGATGCTTCTTCTTGTTTCTATTACCTGCTGTAATTCCATTGTCAAATCCCCCTTGTAAATTCATATCTGTGTTTATTCTATCACTACCGGAAACATTGGGAAAGCAGAAAATGTTTGTGATGCGCTTTCATATCATCACTTTTATTCCATTTCACCATAACACAAAAAGAACCATCTTCCGATGATTCTTTCCGAGAGGCGCCAACCAGATTTGAACTGGTGATAGAGGTGTTGCAGACCTTTGCCTTACCACTTGGCCATGGCGCCATATTCATTATGATGAGCTCTCGCTCAAGTGACTCCACCGGGAATCGAACCCGGGTTACCGCCGTGAAAGGGCGATGTCTTGAC
>JAUNDE010000026.1 GCA_030526265.1 Eubacteriales bacterium
TTTCCATGGCAAAAAAGCCGCATATTTTTTGTAGCAATGACTTGACATCCTCGGGTGCGCTGTGCGTGAGGGACAGCTTGCCGCTATAACGAATGTTTTCTGTCGGTGTCGATCTCCTGGGAGTAGAAAAGCAATAGAATGATTTCCTCAATCCCTGCGTGCTTTCTACAGAAATCGTTCCTCCCATCAGGTCAACCAGATTCTTGCAAATGGTCAATCCTAAACCGTACTCATACCGGAGAAAAGGAGTGCCTTACATCATGCCATAATGGTGCGTAAAAGATCATCAGATCTTCGATTCGCAGATCTGTAAACCATAAAACTCGCGATAATACAGACCAGCAAAATAATTGCGGAAATGATACGTTCTCAAATCGTACGCTTTCTTTGCATAAAGTGTATTCACATTCTTATTTGATGTTAGAATAATTGAGATAAATCTGATTATTCCTCTAATAAAAAGATAGTATGCAATATATCTTCCTTTGTAATCGTCCCGAAGAAGAGACTTAGATCAAATGAATCCAAAACGTTCCCGACATCTTCCGGAGTATATTTGCATCCTGTGAGTGTATCTGTGAGTGCATCAAGTGAAGTGAGAGACAGGAAGTCTCCGTAGAATGAAATCTCAGAGATGTATCCGTTTTCTACGAAGAGGCGTACTTCAACAGTTCCACCGGAGTAACGTTTGGAGTTATTGAAATTATATTTTGGTGAATTGCCGTAATTCCAATCCCATGTATCATATTTTTCTTTTTTGAGTTTTTCGATTGCCTGAAGTTCTTCTTCTGTGACGCAACCAATCTCGTATTCATTTTCTGAGAGGGCACTCTTGAGATAATCCCAGAACTCCGGGAGAGTCATATCTTTTGGGAGTGCACTTCGTATATTTCCCACGCGACTGGCAACGGATTTGGAGCTCTTTGAAATGAATTTTTCCTTTTTTACATTGAGTGCACCGGAGATCATTTCCGGATTTGAGTCAAATAATAATGTTCCATGGTGAAGAACTCTGTTTTGAGTCATTCGCTGTGCGGTTCCGGACACTTTTTTGCCGTTCACAAGAATATCATTACGTCCGGAAGCCTCTGCATCCAGCCCAAGTGAAGTTAATGCATTTACGATCGGAACGGTGAATTTCTTCATTGTTAACTGTGAACGGTCACCGATATCGGTGATAAAAGAATAATTCAGATTGCCGAGGTCGTGATAGACAGCGCCTCCACCGGTCGATCTTCGTACAACATTGATGTGGTGTTTTTCAACAAAAGCACGGTTGATCTCTGCCTCAGTATTCTGATTCTGTCCGACGACAATAGTGTTCGCATTTTGCCAGAGCAGCAGATAATCTGCATCTTTTCGGTTTTGAAGAATGTATTCTTCAAATGCCAGGTTATAATAAGGATTCGTAGAATTTGTTTCAAGATAGATTGTTTTTTTGCCCATAGTAGTTCCAGTCTCCTTTTCGTTTTTTGTTATTTTTATATTAAAAGAATAAATTTGAATAAACAAGTGTTTTGATTTTATTCGTCAGTTTCCAGTACTTTCTGCATATCATCAGGCAGAGGAGCAGTAAATGTCATAGGTTCTCCCGTCATTGGATGTATGAATGATAACTGATGGGAATGAAGGGCCTGTCTTCCTATCAGAGTCATGTCGGGATTATACAGATAATCTCCGATCAGAGGATAACCGAGATGCTTCATATGAATCCGGATCTGGTGTGTTCTTCCGGTTTCAAGCGCCAGAGCGACAAGACTGTGATGTTTTGTCGTTTTAATGACTTTGTAATGAGTGACAGCAGTCTCTCCTCGTTCCCAGTCTACCGTTCGTTCTATGATAGTGCCTTCCTTTCTCGCAAGAGGCGCATTGATCGTTCCCTCAGCAGGAGTTACATGTCCAGAGACGATTGCAAGATAATTTCGTCTCACTTCTTTTTTGCCTGTCATGGTTGATAATATGCCGGCACTGACGAGATGCTTTGCGACAACAGTAAGACCTGATGTATCTCTGTCAAGGCGGTTGCTGCACCGGAAGATAAAGGGCTTGTTCTGTTCTTTAAAGTACCATGCAAGGGCGTTTGCCATTGTGTTGTAGTAATTGTTCAGTGAGGGGTGAACCGGCATCCCGGCAGGCTTGTTGATGACGATAATATCTTCGTCTTCATAGAAAATATTCAAAGGAAGTTCGACAGGTGGGATTTTATCGGAACATCTCTCTTCTTTGATCTGAACGGTCAGATGATCGCCCTCTTCCAGTGTCTGCCTCATATAATAGTGGACACCATTTACCAGAATGCTTTCTGGCATTCGTTTGATCATTGCAAGGTTCTGGGATGAGTATCCTTTTCTCTTCAGGTATTGTTCCACGCGAAGCCCTGCTTCCTCTTTGTTTATCACATAATTCAGTGTTCGATTCATTGCAATTCCCCGTATAATTCGATACAATAATAATGTTTGAAAGCGGATCATGAATGTCCGCTTCATAAGATTTATAACACGTATTTTACCATATTTTAGGTGAAGAATAAAGGTTGAGGCAGGGAGAGATCACTATGGAATTAAGTACACTTTGTTATATTGAAAAAGATGGGAAATATCTGATGCTTCATCGGAATGCAAAGAAAAACGATGTGAATGAAGGAAAATGGATCGGTGTCGGCGGACACTTCGAAAAGGACGAAAGTCCTGAAGAATGCCTTTTGAGGGAAGTGAAGGAAGAAACGGGTTATACACTTACTTCCTACCGGTTTCGTGCGCTGGTAACGTTCGTGTCGGGAAATGGTGTGACAGAATATATGTCCCTGTTTACTGCAGATGGATTTGAGGGCGAGCTGATTCGCTGCAATGAAGGTGATCTTGAGTGGGTGGAAATATCCAGGATCGACAAGTTGAATTTATGGGAAGGTGACAGGATCTTTCACAGGCTGCTGCGGGAATCGAACGACTTTTTCTCGTTGAAATTAGAATATGACGGACATGATAAGCTGATTTATGCAGCGTTAAATGGAAAACCGATGGAGGTATAATGAAACAGTTAACGATAGGAATTCTTGCCCATGTTGATGCGGGTAAGACAACATTGTCAGAAAGCATTTTGTATTTGCGCGGAAAGATCAGAAAGCTTGGGCGCGTGGATCATAAAGATGCTTTTCTGGATACATACGAACTCGAAAAAGACAGAGGAATTACGATTTTTTCGAAACAGGCGGTATTTGATCTGGGAGAAAAGAAGGTGACACTTCTGGACACACCGGGACATGTGGACTTTTCCGCAGAGATGGAGAGAACGCTTCAGGTACTGGATTATGCGATTCTTGTGATCAACGGTGCGGATGGTGTACAGGCTCATACAAAGACGCTGTGGAATCTTCTGAAAAGATACAGGGTTCCGGTCTTTCTTTTTGTAAATAAGATGGATCAGGAGACCGCTGATAAGGATGAACTTCTCAGTAATCTGACTTCTCAGCTTGATGAAATGTGTATTGAATTCCCGTCCGGTACGGAATGGAGTGATGATCAGTTTGAAAATGTCGCAATGTCTGATGAGGATGCGATGGAGGAGTATCTGGAAGACGGACAGCTGTCCGCCTACAGGATTCGGGAGCTGATCAGCCGCAGAAAGATATTTCCATGCTATTTTGGATCTGCCCTGAAAGTAGAAGGGGTACATGAATTTCTGGATGGATTTGATCAGTATACAGATACAAGGGATTTTCCGGAAGTATTCGGAGCAAAAGTATATAAGATCTCGAGAGATTCATCCGGTAATCGACTGACTCATATGAAGATCACCGGCGGGAAACTTAAAGTGAGAGATCTGATCGGAGAGGAGAAGATCAATCAGATCCGAATATATTCCGGAGAGAAGTTTGAAGCTGTTCAGGAAGTATGTGCCGGCTGTATCTGTGCAGTTACGGGACTTTCTGATACATATCCGGGTCAGGGACTTGGAAATGAGACAGAATCAGTCGCTCCAATGTTAGAACCGGTGCTTAGTTATCATGTGATTCTTCCTGAAAATACGGATGCTCATACGATGATGCTCCGGCTCAAAGAGCTGGAGGAAGAAGACCCTATGCTTCACATATTGTGGAATCCTGAGCCTGGAGAAATTCAGGTCCAGCTGATGGGGGAGATTCAGATCGAGATCCTGAAAAGTCTTGTTCTGGAGCGATATGGAGTGTCGATTGATTTTGATAAAGGGAATATTGTATATAAAGAAACGATAGAGAATACGGTAGAAGGAGTGGGTCATTTTGAACCGCTCAGACATTATGCTGAGGTGCATCTGATCATGGAACCGGCAGAACCCGGAAGTGGATTGATCATTGGAACAGACTGCAGTGAAGATATGTTAGATAAAAATTGGCAGAGACTGATTCTTACACATTTGTGTGAAAAGGAACACCGAGGTGTCCTGACAGGATCTGTGATCACGGATATGAAGATCACACTTGTTGCCGGAAAAGCGCATTTGAAACATACTGAGGGTGGAGATTTCAGACAGGCAACATACCGTGCTGTGCGGCAGGGGCTGATGCAGGCGAAAAGTGTACTGCTTGAACCATATTATTCATTTTCTCTTGAAATTCCTTCAGAGAATGTCGGGCGTGCGATCAACGATATACAGAAGATGCATGGAGAATTCAAACTTCCTGAAACAGATGGAGATATGTCGATCCTTGTCGGAAATGCACCGGTATCTCTGATGAGAGACTATCAGATGGAAGTGACCGCTTACACGAGAGGCCGCGGCCGGCTTTTTTGTTCTTTGCAGGGATATCAGCCGTGCCATAATGCTGAGAAAGTGATCGAGGAGATGCATTATTATCCTAACCGGGATGTGGAAAATCCAACCGGATCTGTATTCTGTGCACATGGAGCAGGGGTAAATGTTCCGTGGAATGAGGTATTCGGGAATATGCATATTGAGAGTCAGCTGAAGAAGAGAAGAGAGAAAGAACGCGAAGAGGAAGAAGAAAGAAAACGCCTTGAACGAAATACAAGACAGAAGAAAGCCGGATTGTCAGGAAAGAAAGCACCATCGCGGTCCTCGTCTGCATGGAATGAAAAAGAAGAAAAAGAGCTTGAGGATATTTTCCTTCGTACATATGGAAAGATAGAACGTAAGATGACTCCGGAGAGACAGATTGTTCAATATTCTGAGAAAAAAAGTTCTAAAAAAGCAAGAAAAGAAATAAAAGAGTATCTTTTGGTGGATGGATACAATCTTATTTTTGCCTGGGATGAATTGAAAGAGCTTGCGATCGATAATCTTGAAGCGGCAAAAGGTAAGCTGATGGATATTCTCAGTAATTATCAGGGATATAAACAATGTGCGCTGATTCTAGTCTTTGATGCATACAAAGTTGAAGGGGGAGATCATGTCATTCAGCAGTACTATAACATCCCGGTTATCTATACAAAAGAAGCAGAGACTGCAGATCAGTATATTGAAAAGGTGGTACATGAACTTGGAAGAAAGTATCATGTGACCGTTGTCACATCCGACGGAGTGGAACAGGTGATTACTGCAGGCCAGGGAGCAACGATCATCTCTTCCAGAGAATTTGTGAGGGAAATCGAGGAAGTGAAAGAACAGATAAGGGAAGAATGGGATCAGAAGCGCCAGACAAACAAAACATATCTGTTTGATTATATGGACGAAGAACTTGCTGCAGACATGGAAAAAATAAGGCTTGGAGAAAAAGAACCGGAAGAACTGTAAACCATATGGTCTGCTTGCTTTGTTTAAACGGATTCGGTATAATCTGTGTTATAATCTGAAAGAATAAATCAAAAAGAAAAGAGGATGAAATTATGGCAGCTATTCATGTAACGAAAGATGAGTTTAAGGAAGTAGTTTTAGAATCAAAGACACCTGTATTGGTGGATTTTTGGGCGCAGTGGTGCGGTCCGTGTCAGGAAATGGGACCAATCATTGATGAGTTGTCAGATGAACTTTCTGATATAAAAGTATGTAAACTGGATATTGACAGCGCAATGGAGATCGCAAGACAGTATCATGTAATGTCCATTCCAACATTTCTGAAATTCGAGAATGGCGAAGTTGTAAAGAGAACTGTTGGAGGACAGTCAAAAGAAGAAATTATTCAGTTTCTCGGTTAAAGATGCTCCATTGCAAATGATGAAATAAAATGATATAATCATTTGTATCGAGTAAACCACAAAGGAGAAATACTATGAATGAAATAGTTGGATATGTCACCCAGTATGCAAATATGGGGATTGCTTATTTGCAGAGCACGACGGTGTTGATAGTCACAATTGCTCTCGGAGTGATCGTAGGAATATTTGGATTGAAGCTTTCCAGAGTCTGGGCCGGTCTTGTCGGATTTGTACTTGGTCTTGGTGTTGGAAGTGGAATCGTATTTGCAGCATCGTTAACAGGAATAAAGGCATTAGGGGTGCTTCTTGGTGCTGCAGTAGTACTGGCAGTACTGTTTTGTATATTTTATAAGATCGGAATGTTTTTCTATTTGATCTTTATCACAATGGGTGTTGTGGCACTGGTCTCCGGCGGAACATCGCTGATCATTACAGCAGCAGGTGCTGTTGCCGGTATCATTTTAGGCGTTCTCGCAGTAAAATGGTTTGATCCGATCGTAATCATAGTTACAGCCGGGAATGGAGCGGTTCAGGCAGGAAGTTCGATTGTTTCACTTTTGGCTCTTGGCAGTATTCTGCCTGCAAAAATCGGAATTCCTGCGGTATTGTTTATTGTCTTTATGCTGATCCAGTTCTTTATGAGATCAAAACAGGTTGGAAAACAACAGGTAAAACAGGCAAAAGAACATAAAGCAAAAACATCAAGAGAAAATGAAGTTGAGAGAGCCCGTAATATTCTGGATCTGGACGATCTTGAAGATGAGTACGAAGATGACGAGTCTTACGAAGATGATGATTCTGAATATTATGACGAAGAAGATGGCGACTTCGAATATTATGACGAAGAAGATGATGAATATATCGAAGACGAACTGTTCGATGACGATGAGTATGAAGAATATGAAGATGATCTGGAAGAGGATGAAGACTTCACTATTTTGTAAATATTGATCATGACAAAAAGATTGCGCGGATGTGCAATCTTTTTTGTATAAAAACAGATCAGATCCCGCATACTAACGAATAATGACATCGATAGTGTGGAGGATATCATATGATTCAGAGAACAAGAGGTGTACAGAGTATTTGTTTCACGGAGGCGCCGTTTATCATGAGCAGTGCTTCTGTTGTGGGAAAGAAAGAGCGTCAGGGACCGCTTGGTAAAAAATATGATCTGTATGATACGGAGAATCTGTTTGGAAAAAAGACATGGGAAGAAGCGGAAGGAATGATGCAGAAACACGCGTGCAGACTGGCGCTTGAGAAATTGAATTATGCTCCGGAGAAGGTGAGATATCTGTTTGGGGGTGACTTGCTGAGACAGGGAATTGCGACATCGATGGGAATTGAGGGCCTGCAGATACCGTTTTTTGGACTGTTTGGTGCCTGCTCCACATCCGGAGAAGCGCTTGCGCTTGCAGCGATGAGTGTGGCAGCCGGCTACGGAGAGCATATGCTTGCCGTGACGTCCAGTCATTTCGGAACTGCAGAGAAGGAATTTCGTTTTCCATTAAGCTATGCGAATCAGAGACCCCTTTCTTCGCACTGGACGGTTACCGGAAGCGGTGCCTTTCTGGTGGGAAATAAAAGGAGTAATGTATGCATTCCGGAGATCACAGTCGGAAAGATCGTTGACTATGGATTTAAAGACTCGCAGAATATGGGAGCGTGTATGGCGCCGGCTGCGGCGGATACGATAGAGAGGAATCTTCTGGATCTTGGACGCGAAGCGGATGAATATGACCGTATCATTACAGGTGATCTTGGATATGTTGGGCAAAGTATTTTGTTTGATCTTATGAGAAAAAAGGGAATTGATATTAAGAAAAATCATATGGATTGTGGAATGATCATCTATGATCAGAATTCGCAGGACACACATTCTGGGGGAAGTGGCTGTGGATGTGCTGCAGTGACTCTGGCAGCCTATATTCTGCCGAAGATTCAAAAGGGAGAATGGAAAAAAGTGTTATTTGTGCCGACGGGAGCATTGATGTCTACTGTGAGTTTCAATGAAGGTGAGAGTGTTCCGGGGATTGCACATGGAATCGTTTTAGAACATTGTTAAGGAGAACGCTATGGATTATATAAATGCATTCTGGGTTGGAGGACTGATATGCGCTCTTGTCCAGATATTGTTAGACAGA
Source organism: Eubacteriales bacterium (assembly GCA_030526265.1). Lineage (GTDB taxonomy): Bacteria > Bacillota > Clostridia > Lachnospirales > Lachnospiraceae > Claveliimonas. The sequence goes on from JAUNDE010000026.1 coordinate 8,279, forward strand.
ACGAAATTAATGCCGGGAAGAATTATGGTATTGCTTGTATGTACAGGTGCAGTGTTAAGCTTTTTGGGAATATATGAACCGTTTTCGGAATATGCGGGAGCCGGTGCGAGTGTTCCATTACTTGGATTTGGACATACATTGTTTAAAGGGGTAAAGAGTGCTGTGAAAAAGAATGGTTTCATTGGAGTATTTATGGGAGGATTCAAGGCAAGTGCGGTCGGAATCAGCGCTGCATTGATCTTTGGATATCTTGCATCGCTGATTTTCGAACCAAAAATGAAACATTAGTAATATTCAAACTGAAGTTTATTTTTTCTGACAAGTGAGAGTAGTTGATTTGCATAATCGATCAACTGCTTTAGTTTTTCATTCGTCCGAATTTCAGAGGCTACTTTATTGTGTATATCAGATCTCTGGTCATCACTGAAAAAAGACGGAATACATTCACTCTGTTCAAGAAGGAACCACAGAAGGCAGTCTTCCGGAGAAGGTGGAGTCTGATACAGCAGATCGATCGAGAATTCAGCAGCTGCGGACGGAACAGAGCCTTTGTGTGGAATATAGTATGTTCGGGCGCCAATGAAGCCAACCTTTGCTCTTGTTACGTAGCCCTTTTCTTCGAGCAGTCTGCCAAGTGCGGAAGTGAATGTGTTCAGACACCATCCAGATATAGAACTGGCATATTCCCCGTAGATATCTCTGAAAGTCAGAGAGTCCATCTGTGTGAGCTGATGATAGAGTGGTGTCAGGAATTCTTTGTCAGGAGCGCATTTTGAGAGGTAGATACGTTTCTCTGCAAAGGTAACAGAGCCTTCCATTGATAATTCATAGAGGGCTGCAGTCAGGAGGCATGCGACTTTTGCGGAATCGTAGCCTGAGAGTTTTCCTTTTTCATTTAATGCAAATAAAAAATATGCTTCAGATATTGTCAGATCTGTCATAGTTAATTCTCTTCAATCACTTGTATTTCCAGATAATCAAAATCAATAGAATCTACAAAATTATCCTCATAAAATCGTGCTTTTGCATGTCTTTGAAATTCACTTACCGTATTGTCGAGCCAGATCGGTTTACTAAGGTCGAATTCATAACATACGGTATCCAGTGCGTTGAATATTTTGTGTGTTCGGGTATCATTTGTATCGTCACATACAACGGTATCGCGAAGCATGCGATTGTCTTTGAATTCTTTTGCCCATAATCGAAACATTACAGATTCCTGCCTTTCATCTCGTATGATAATGAGACATTTTGCAAATGTCAAGACTTGTATTCTTGTATAATGTTCGTTAAAATTATATTAAATTTCAGGAACTGTGATTTCACGGTGAACTGATGGAATGAAATATAAAGGCAGGCGGGATAGATGGTAGGAACGGGATTGGTTCATATATATTATGGTGACGGAAAAGGAAAGACAACTGCTGCGATGGGGCAGGCAATACGAGCTGCCGGAAGTGGCCTGAATGTTCTTGTTTTTCAGTTTATGAAGGATAATTCATCAAGTGAGCGTAACATTCTGGAACAGATCGACAATATTACATTGCTTCCGGGAAAGCGTCATACAAAATTTTACAAGCAGATGAATACAGAAGAAAAGGCAGAATACAGACATTACAATACCAAGGCATTGGATGAAATCGCGAAGTTCTGTATTAATTTTGATGTCCTCATCTTAGATGAGGCAGTATGTGCAGTAGATCTTGGACTTCTGAGTGAAGAGAAACTGGTTCATTTTGTCAAACACAAACCGAGAGGACTGGAAGTTGTTATGACAGGTCATCATGTGTCTGATGCATTGTTTGAGGTTGCAGATTATGTGACCGAGATGACGAAAGTGAAGCATCCATATGATAAGGGTAGGACTGCCAGAGCGGGAATTGAATTTTGATTTTGTTTGTCAGATTTTATTAAAAAAGTGTGAAAACAAAGACAATGATTGTGCATTGTGCTATAATGTCATAGATAGATATGTATCATATCACTCTTCAGGAGAGGAGATCATGAAATGGAAGCCGCAATTCGTAATTATGAAGATGTTGACAGCTGGAAAACAGTCATGTTTCTGTATTCAGCTGCAATCAAAGAAGTTGGTACGAAGCTGGAGATCTTGAATGATGAGTTTCATCATGTTCATCAATATAATCCGATCGAGCATATTAAGACAAGGATTAAGACTCCGGAAAGTATCGTTAAAAAGCTGAAAAAGAATGGTTATGAGATAACCATTGAGAATATGATAAAGAATATAAATGATATCGCCGGAGTTCGTCTGATCTGTTCGTTTACTTCCGATATCTATAAGCTTGCTGAGATGATCGGGAACCAGTCGGATCTGAAGGTGCTGGCGATTAAGGATTATATTAAGAATCCAAAAGAGAGTGGGTATAAAAGTTATCATATGATCGTATCCGTTCCGATCTTTTTATCAGACAGTGTTGTTGACACAAAGGTTGAGATTCAGATACGAACGATTGCTATGGATTTCTGGGCAAGTTTAGAGCATAAGATCTACTACAAATTTGAAGGCAATGCTCCGGAATATATCAGCAGAGAACTGAAGGAATGTGCAGAGATGGTATCTTCGCTGGATGAGAAGATGTTATCGCTCAACGAGGCTATCTTAAAGTGCCTGGAAGAACAGAAAAAGTAAGAGAGACTGATACATATGATAAAATAATAAATGTCAAACCGGTTTGGTTGATGGATTCAACTGGACCGGTTTGTTTTGCTTAAAGTGGATGTTTTCAATAAGCCAGATGGATGATATTCTTGCATAGAAAATGGAGGAACAGATATGGCAAAAAAATTAGCAGTGATCAATGATCTGTCCGGATTTGGAAAATGTTCCCTGACAGCAGCAATACCGGTGATCTCAGTGATGGGAGTTCAGGCATGTCCTCTGCCTACGGCAATCTTAAGTGCCCAGACAGAATATCCGAGTTATTACATGGATGACTATGAAGATCGAATGGGATTTTTTGTACGGGAATGGGACAAGATGAATGCTCATTTTGACGGAATCTATACAGGATTTGTATCGAGTGAAGAACAGATCGATCATATTTTTGATTTTCTGAATGTGTTTTATAAGGAAGATACCTTCTTGCTTGTAGATCCTGTAATGGGAGACAACGGAAATACCTATGATGTATTTACTGATGAATTGCAAAAAAAAATGAAGCGTCTGGTCACGCGGGCGGATATCATTACACCGAATCTGACAGAACTCTGTCTTTTGACAGATCAGGATTATGAGAGCGTAAGTTTGTTAGAAAAAGATCAGATGATTGAAAAGATCCGTGAGATGGCAAATATGCTTCTTGACAAAGAAAATAAGATCATTTTAGTTACCGGCATCGTATTTCGGGACGGTTCCGGTGAAGAATGGATCGCCAATCTGTTGGTTGAGAAAGAAAGGAACAGATTATTCAGCTTCAAAAAGATCGGAGGCAGTTTCTCGGGGACAGGGGATTTGTTTGCATCTGTACTTGCAGGAGGAATTGCAAGAGGAGGCGATCCGGCTTATCTGTGTGAGCTTGCAGGGAAATTTGTTCAGGCATCTATGGATGATGCGATCAGAGAAGGAATTCCGAGAAATGACGGATCTGAATTTGAGCGCCATTTGGGAATGTTATTGCCGGATATTGGAATGAAATAGTTGGTCTGGTCATAGAATATATTGAGAAAAGTCTGTAAAAGGAAGTTGTGCAGTGCGTTTCGTGAAAATGCATGGGCTTGGAAACGATTATGTGTATGTGAATTGTTTTGAGGAGACAATAAAGGAACCGGAGATTCTTGCGAAGAAAGTCAGTGACAGGCATTTCGGGGTCGGATCAGATGGATTGATCTTGATCTGTCCTTCAAAGAAAGCGGATTTTCGAATGGAAATATACAATTCAGACGGATCCAGAGCCGAGATGTGCGGGAATGGGATCCGGTGTGTCGGAAAATATGTATATGACCGGGGACTTACGAAAAAGCAGAATCTCAGAATCGAGACACTTGCAGGGATACGGGAACTTGTACTTCACACGAGAGCCGGCATTGTGGAATCAGTTACAGTAGATATGGGATATCCTGTTCTTCAGTCAGATAAAATTCCAATCATTTCAGCAAATGATCGCGTGATCAGGGAAAAAATCAATATATATAAGACAGAATATGAGATTACAGGTGTCTCCATGGGGAATCCCCATGTTGCGATCTATGTAAGCCATGTGAAATGGGTGGACCTTGATCGTATTGGTCCGGAGATCGAATATTATGGAAGATTTCCAAGGAGAACAAATGTCGAATTCGTGGAAGTGATCGACAGAAGTACAATAAAGGTACGTGTCTGGGAAAGAGGGGCGGGAGAAACGCTTGCCTGTGGAACCGGAGCGTGCGCAGCTGTTGTTGCAAGTGTATTAAATGACTTGACAGATCGGCAAGTTACGGTAGAATTAAAAGGTGGAGATTTGAGCGTGATATGGAATGAGAAGGATGGGAAGGTTTATATGACCGGACCGGCGACAACAGTGTATGACGGGGAATTTCCATTATAATATAGAAGAAAGCGTATGATTTGCGCTTGATATTCAGGGAAAAGGAGAGTACATAGGATGTTTAAAGTAAATCAGGATTACTTGAAATTACCTGGAAGCTATCTGTTCTCTACCATTGGTAAGAAAGTATCGGCTTTCCAGGCAGCAAACCCGGACAAATCAATCATTCGTCTTGGAATTGGAGATGTAACGCAGCCGCTTGCGCCGGCAATCATTGAATCACTTCACAGTGCTGTAGATGAGATGGCATGCGCTGAGACTTTTCGCGGTTATGCGCCGGATCTTGGATACGAGTTCCTTCGAAGCGCAATGGCAAAGAATGATTATCAGGCAAGAGGATGCGATATCAGTGCAGATGAGATCTTCATCTCTGATGGAGCCAAAGGAGATTCGGGAAATATTCAGGAAATCTTCAGCAGAGACAATAAGATCGCAGTATGTGACCCGGTTTATCCGGTATACGTTGACACCAATGTTATGGCAGGACGTACAGGTACATATGATACAGTTACAGAGACATGGAGTGATGTGATCTATATGCCATGTACAAAGGAAACAAACTTTGCACCGGAATTGCCAAAAGAGACTCCGGATATCATTTATCTCTGTTTCCCGAATAACCCAACAGGATCCACGATCACAAAGGCACAGCTTCAGGAATGGGTTGACTATGCCAATAAGGTGGGAGCAGTGATCATTTATGATGCTGCATACGAAGCATATATTTCAGAAGAAGATGTACCACATACCATTTACGAATGCGAAGGTGCAAGAGCGTGTGCGATCGAGCTCAGAAGCTTCTCAAAAAATGCAGGATTTACAGGGGTGCGCCTCGGTGCAACTGTCATCCCGAAAGATATCAAACAGGGTGATGTGATGCTTCATTCGCTCTGGGCAAGACGCCATGGTACAAAATACAACGGCGCTCCGTACATTGTTCAGAAAGCCGGAGAGGCAGTTTATTCTGAAGCGGGAAAGGCACAGCTGAAGGAACAGGTTGCTTATTATATGAATAATGCAAAGGTGATCTACGAAGGACTTAAGAGTGCCGGATACAATGTGTCAGGTGGTGTGAATGCTCCGTATATCTGGCTCGAGACACCGGATCATATGACATCATGGGAATTCTTTGATTTCCTTCTTGAGAAGGCAAACGTCGTAGGTACTCCGGGTTCCGGATTCGGTCCGAGCGGGGAAGGATATTTCCGTCTGACAGCGTTTGGTTCGTATGAAAATACAGTTGCAGCGATTGAGAGGATCAAAGCGTTATAAACATGACAGGTAAGAGAGGTTGTTGTAAAAAACAGCCTCTTTTTATGTCCATAAATCAGTATAAATCAGTTATTTGGCATTTGAAGACAATTTCTGTTGCTTATAAATGGTAAATGATTTACAATATAAAAGGCGCATTTTAGCGGAAAGGAGATAAGCGATGCTTGAACTTAAGAATATAAGTTATTGTGCAGAAGACGGTAAAAAAATTCTTGATGATGTCAATTTAGTTATAGAAGACCGGTTTGTGGCAGTAACCGGGCCGAACGGCGGCGGTAAGTCTACACTTGCGAAGGTGATTGCGGGTATTTACAAACCATCAAGTGGACAGATTTTATTCAATGGAGAGGATATCACGGAGCTTTCAATCACTGAGCGTGCAAAGAAAGGGATCAGTTACGCATTTCAGCAGCCGGTTCGCTTCAAAGGACTGCGTGTAAGAGATCTGTTGAATATTGCAGCGGGAGACGGAACTTCGTTCAAAGAATGCTGTGAGCTTTTGTCAGAGGTTGGACTTTGTGCAAAGGACTACGTGAACAGAGAACTGAATGAGAGTCTGTCGGGCGGTGAGATGAAGCGTATTGAGATCGCTACTATTCTTGCGAGAAAGACAAATATGAATGTGTTTGACGAACCTGAGGCGGGAATTGACCTCTGGAGTTTTCAGAATCTGATCCATGTATTTGAGAAAATGTACGGGAAATCAGACGGCAGTATCCTGATCATCAGCCATCAGGAGAGAATCTTAAATATTGCAGACAAGATCATCTATTTGAAGGACGGCCATGTAGAGCGTTATGGTCCGAGAGAGGAGATCCTGCCGGAGCTCCTGAAAGGGACAAATTCTACGTGTAAGGTCTTGACTGATAAGATGGAGGGCTAAAGATTATGGATAGCATACAGATGAGTTTATTAAAAGAAGTCGCAGAACTCGATGCGCTTCCGGTAGGTGCTTACAATATTCGTGCGAACGGAGAAAGTGCAGCGAGAAATACAACTGCCAATATCGATATCGTTACAAAGACAGATAAGCCTGGAATCGATATCATCGTAAAGCCGGGTACAAAGAATGAAAGTATCCACATTCCGGTAGTTCTTTCGAAAGCCGGATTAAAGGAATTTGTATACAATGATTTCATTATCGGAGAAGACTGTGATGTTGTCATTGTTGCGGGCTGCGGTATTCACAACTGTGGAGGAGAAGACAGCCAGCATGACGGAATCCATTCGTTCCACATCGGTAAAAATGCAAAGGTTCGCTATATTGAGAAGCATTACGGTGAAGGAGAGGGACGTGGAAAACGTCTGATGAACCCTACTACGAAAGTATACCTGGAAGAGGGGGCCAGCATGGAGATGGAGGCAACTCAGATTTCCGGTATTGATGATACACTCCGCAAGACTACAGCGGTACTTGAGGCAAAATCAAGCCTTGTGATTCATGAGAAAGTAATGACAACAGGAACGCAGAATGCGGTGTCTGATTTTACTGCGGATCTGAACGGTGAAGGATGCAGCTGTAATCTGATCAGTCGTACCGTTGCGAAGGATCAGAGTAAACAGCACTTTATCAGTGTACTGAATGGTAATACAGCCTGTGCCGGTCACAGTGAGTGTGATTCAATCATTATGGACCAGGCGAAGGTACTCGCAAGTCCGCAGCTCACGGCTTCATGCACAGATGCAAGTCTGATCCATGAAGCGGCCATCGGTAAAATCGCCGGTGAGCAGCTGATGAAACTGATGACATTAGGACTTTCTGAGGCAGAAGCAGAAGAACAGATCATCAATGGATTTTTGAAATAATGGAAAAAAGAAAAGCAATTGAAAGGGTATCGTTATGATGCCCTTTTCTTTCACAGGAGATGAATACTATGGGAAATCAATGTGATACATGTGCATTTTATGCATATGACGAAGAATATGAAGAATACTATTGCGCGGTCAATCTGGATGAGGACGAATATTTCAGATTTATCACAAATCAGCGGTCATCATGTTCCTACTACCGCAACGGTGATGATTATGCGGTAGTGAAACATCAGATGTAAGATAGAAATGATGCGGGAGAATGCATAATAAGCATTCTCCTTCTTGTGTTTTGACGTTCAATACATTGTGCGAAACGAGGAAATCAGAGCACGTATGCATACATTACAATAAAATGGCATGCACTTCCACCCATGACGAAGAGATGAAAGATCTCGTGGCTTCCGAAATATTTGTGTTTCTGATTGAAGATTGGAAGCTTTAACGCATAGATCACACCTCCGACCGTGTATATCAGTCCTCCGGCAAGCAACCATGCGAAGGCAGCCGGGGAAAGAGAATTCAGTAAATTGGTAAACGCAAGAACGCATACCCATCCCATTCCGATATAAAGAACAGAAGATACCCATTTCGGACAGTATACCCAGAATGCCTTCATCAGTATTCCGATCAGAGCGAAGCTCCAGATGATCACAAGTAATGTGAGTCCTGCCTTTCGTTCGAGAACAAGAAGGCAGATCGGCGTGTAGGTTCCGGCGATCAGGATGGAAATCATCATATGATCAATCTTTTTGAGAATGGTATTTATTTTCTCGGAACGGTCGAATGTGTGATACGTTGTGCTTGCTGCATATAATGCGATCAGGCTGATACAGTAAATGACGATCGCGATCATATAAATGCGGTCTGATGTATGAAAAGCTTTGATCATGAGCGGAATGGCGGCAAAAATAGCCATAAGCATGCCGATAAAATGGGTGATCGCACTTCCTGGATCTTTGATATGATTCTTGATTTGTTCTGCCATAACGACCTCCTGGATTTGAAAAACATTATATGTAGTAATGAAAACTACATGTTGTATGTATTGATATTATATCCGGGAGAGAGAAAAAGCAATACCTTTTTTGAAAAATAAAACAAAAAAAGAGATCTGGACTTGTCCAAATCTCTTTTTCAATTTCAGATATGAAATTATTATTCACCTTTGATTGCTGCATCAAATTTCTTTGTGAAGAGTAACATTACAACACCACAACCGATGATGATAAGTGTAACTGCACCGTAAGCTTTGATGAAGCTGAAGTTTCCAAGCCAGTTGTAAAGTGGTCCGTACAACTTACCTGAGAAGAAGATGATCAGTGGCCATACACCAAGAAGTGTTCCGAGGAGCTTCTTAGGAGCGTACTGGCTGATGAAAGCATTTCCAAGAGGTGAGAATACTACTTCACCAACTGTCATTGCTACAGCTGTAAGGATGATTACCCAGATACCTGCAGGATCTTTTGTTCCTTCTCCGGAGATCACTGCTGCGAGTACCATGGATGCTGTACAAAGACCAAGAATGATAATACCAAGAGCTGTCTTTGTGAACATACCCCAGTCACCCTGTGGACGCTGTCTCATCTTAGCCCAGATTCCTGCGAATACAGGACAAAGGATGATACAGAGAAGTCCGTTCATTGAGTCGAACCATGCTGTAGGCATCTGGAAGCTTCCGATGTTCCAGTTAGCCCATCCCATACCACCTTGTTCGATTGGACCGAACTCGTAGTAGATTGGCATGTAAGCCATGTACCAGATCAACCAGAAAATACCAGAGAACAATGTTACGATACAGATAGCGATAACACGGTTTTTCTCGAGTTTTGTGAGAGGAGCGTTAGCTTCTGCATCTGATTTCTTCTCTTCACGATTGTCAAGCTTGAATGGTTTCTTACCAGCTTCGCCGAAGCTCTTCATACCGAAGATCCACCATGCACAGTCGATGAAAAGGAAGATACCGCAGACAAGGAACATTGTACGGTATCCGGCGCTGAGTGCAAGCATTGACAGGAATGTTGTACCACAGAAAGAACCGATGTTAACGAACATGTACTGAAGGTTAAATACTGTGTCAAGTTCCTCCTGCTCAGCTAATGGGAACAGACGTCCGTTGATACCGGAAACGTTACCCTTGAAGAAACCTGTACCAACAGATACAAGGATGATCATTGCCCAGAGCATTCCGATACCATTTGCTTTCCAGGCTGCAAGATATCCGAGACCCATAAGAATCTCTCCGAGTGGAACAAGGATCTGAGGACTTACCCAGCGGTCAGCGATATATCCACCGATGATAGGTGTGATATAAGTGAATGCTACCATGTTAGAGCTCATTACTGCACCAACAGACTTGTCAAGTCCAAGACCGCCGTAAGCTGCCGCTGTAACGATGAATGTTGCGAGACCCCATTTAGCTGCATAGTATGCAAGTCTCTCGAATGAGAATGAAAGACAGCATACATAGAAACCAAAAGGCAATCCCTTCTTTTTGTTTTCCATGAGATTTCCCTCCATATTAAATTATTTCCTTTAGAATACATGTAAATGCATATATTAATAAAGAACGGTATAATAATACACTATTTCATAAGAAAAAACAATGTTTTGTTAAGAAAAAGTTAATATTTTTAGTTGCCTGTTTAAGATGTGGGAGCTATAATAGTCAACATACATATTATGAATAAAGGAAGGGAAAGAAATGGAAAAGAAATATAGAGTATCCTACACCGAGTCGGAGAAAATCCTGACCACGATCTGTGAAGTGTATGATATCGATAACAGTGATATTATGTTGAAATTTGTCGCTGCTGTTCTGGGTGTGCTTGTACTTATTATGATGTTCATATATGGGAATCCCGGAGGAGGAACTACAAGCGGGATTGTCATGTTCCTGATCAAATATATCGCCTCGTTTATTGCGATCTTTATTGCTGCAATGATTTTCAACAGGAAGATCTGGAGAGGCGCGGTGAAAGCATCTGCATTGGCCGGAGGACAGGAAAACTTTGCAGAGAGAATGAAGAAACGTAAAAATCCACTCAAAGTAAAGATGGACTTTTACGATGACCATTTCACGAATATTACTCCGAATAAACAGAAAGAGTACCCGTATGAGCTTGTTACGAAGCTGCTCGAGACAGAAGACGGTTTCGGGATCAAATATAAAACCGATGCGAGTCAGACATTTGTTCCGAACGGGATGATGGGATTTCCGAAGAATACTTTAGAAGATGCAGATTTTGATGAGTTCAAGAATTTCCTTCTCGAGCGTTGTCCGAATGTAAAGAAGATTAAGAAACTGTAAGACCGGTCCGCCTGATTGTTCTGAAATGAAGGAATACAAAAGAAAAACCTGAAATTCGTTTTGAATTTCAGGTTTTTTGCAATAAAAAATCGGAGTGACAAGATTTGAACTTGCGACCTCTGCGTCCCGAACGCAGCGCTCTACCAAGCTGAGCCACACTCCGAAAAAGAAAACCGAGTATCCATAATACTCGGCGCCCCTGCCAAGGAACTACGGAAAAGGGACTTGAACCCCTACTAACAGAGTCAGAGTCTGCTGTGCTGCCATTACACCATTCCGCATTGATTTTTGTTTCTGTTCTCGCGAACAATGACTATTATAGCAGAGGGAATGTAAAAGTCAAGTACCTTTTTTGAATTTTTTAAAAAAATATATGCTTTAGATTTTTGCGGCTTAAAGCAGGCTTTAGATATATCTTTTATCTGCGAAATGGATGAGATCGCAGGTAAGGAATCAGAAAAATCAGTGTGATAATCAGACTGCAGATCTCCGAAACGAGCGGACACCACCAGATCCCGGCACCTCCAAAGAGTGCGGTCAGTGTCATAAGCGATACGATCAGCATAACCATTCCTCTCGAAAAAGAAATGACAGTGGCAGCAACCGGACGCTCCACTGCTGTAAAATAGGCACCGATCACGACATTGTATCCTGAAAGAAGGAAGGAAAGTGCAAAAATTCGAAATACTGTTACGCTGTAGGTAAACAGAGCCCCTTTGTCTGATTCGAGAAACAGATGGACGATAAACTCCGTTCCCGTAAGACACGGAATCGTAAACAAAATCGATGAGACGATCACGGCCGCGATGCCGTATCGGAACAGCTTTCCGCATTTGTCCATCCTGGATTTTCCGAAATAATAGCTGATCAGCGGCTGATATCCCTGCGCGATGCCTACCATTGTCATAACAGCCAGCGAATTCACATAGGAAATGATCGTATAACTTACAAGCGCATCTTCATTTAAATAGCGAAGGATTGCCTGGTTGAACAAGAAGATGATCAGTCCCGGCGATAATTCTGTGATAGCGGACGGAATACCGTTTTTGATTTCTCGCCAGATCAGTTTAAGGTCGATGTGAAACCGTACAAACTTAATGACACCTTTTTTGCCGCAGAAGTGCAGGAGATACATTGCGATCAACGCAACATGTGCAATTCCTGTCGCATAAGCGGCTCCGCCAATTCCCATATGGAGTTTCATTACCATGATGTAATCAAGGACAACGTTGATCAGTGAACCTGCGGTTACGATCAGTGTTGCCATCTTCGGGAAACCATCTGTTTTGATCAGCGTTTCAAATGAGTAGGACAGAATAAACAGACCGGAAAAAGGTACAATTCCTTTCAGGTAATCCATTACATATTGGATGTTTACGTCAGTGGCACCAAGGAATACAGCGATTCTTCGGAGATTCAGCATTACGATCACGGTGATGATCACAGAAAAAACAGTGAGCAGGAAAATATTCTGGCTGAATACTTCGTTTGCACGTTTTCCCCGGTTCTCTCCGAGCATGATTGCGACAACAGTGGATGTTCCCACCGCAAAAAGAATAGAAATCGCATACATTGCCATAATGTACGGCATGGAAATATTTACGGCGGTGAGTGCTATCTCAGACACGCCTCTTGCAACAAAGATTCCATCTACCATTGTATAGAGAGCAAATACCCATTGGGCTGCGATAGATGGAAAGATGAATTTCAGAAAATCTCTTTTCAGGGATTTCCCTTCGAGTTTCATAATATAACCTCCTTTTCTCTCACCTATCATATCTGATGTGCTTCAGAAAGGCAAGAGAATACTGTATGTGTAGACTGGCAAGAAAATACTTGACGAATGGAAGGAAATGGGATAGAATGAGCTTTGAAAAAAACAGATTACACTCTAATATTTAGATCGATGAAGAGAATAAACAGGGTGGTTGCGGAAAAAGTTGATCCGTCCCTATTTCGGGGACGGATTTTTTGCTCTATCAGGAAACTTCGTTTCCATAGAGCAAAAACCCTCCGGGAGGATGCGCACTCCGACGAAAGATGAAGATGTCGCAAGCGACCGCCGGAGGCGCAGGAGTTCCGTGGACGGAACTCTTTATTATCAAAATCAGGAAAGGAAGAGAAAACATGAGTAACCTTACAGAGATCAGATGGCACGGACGTGGCGGTCAGGGTGCCAAGACTGCAGCCCTTCTTCTTGCAGATGTGGCATTTCAGACAGGTAAATATGTACAGGGATTTCCGGAGTATGGTCCGGAGCGTATGGGTGCTCCGATCACAGCGTACAATCGTATCAGTGATGAAGTCATCCGTGTACATTCCAATATCTATGATCCGCAGTATGTGGTAGTTGTAGATGAGTCGCTTCTTGAGACTGTCGATGTGACAGCAGGACTGAAAGAAGACGGAGCAATTCTTATCAATACAGAACGTCCGAAAGAGGAGATCATTCCTCAGTTAAAGGGATATAAAGGAAGCGTTCATACGATTGATGCAAAGAAAGTCTCTCTTGCAACACTCGGAAAATATTTCCCGAATACTCCACTTCTTGCAGCAATCGTAAAGGTTGCCGGAATCATGGACAAAGATGTTTTCTTAAAGGAAATGAAAGCATCATTCGAGCACAAATTCGCCAGCAAACCGGAAGTGATCGAAGGCAACATGAAGGCGCTTGAGATGGCATTTGAGGAGGTGCAGTAATGGCAACAGATATCACAAAATTAGGATTAAAGACAAAATGGCAGGATCTTACAGAAGGTATGGTGATCGCCGGGGCAGGAACATCAAAAGCATTTATGACAGGAGAATGGTCCAGTGTCAAACCACAGGTAGATGAAGAGAAATGTAAACAGTGTCTTCTCTGTGTTCCGGTCTGTCCGGACAGCTGTATTCCGGTGAAAGATAAAAAGAGACTGACATTTGATTATGACCACTGCAAAGGATGCGGCATCTGCGTAAAGGCATGCCCGTTTGGTGCAATCACAATGGAAGGGGTGAAATAAGATGGCAAAGAGAGACCGTTTATCAGGAAATGAAGCCGTTGCAATCGCGCTTCGTCAGATCAATCCGGATGTATTTCCGGCATTCCCAATCACACCGTCTACAGAAATCCCACAGTATTTCGCAGCATTTGCAGCAAATGGACAGGTAGATACGGAATTTATTCCGGTGGAGAGTGAACACAGCTCTATGAGTGCTGCGATTGGCGCATCGGCAGCAGGAGCAAGATCGCTCACAGCGACATCTTCGTGTGGACTTGCCTATATGTGGGAAGAATTATATATAGCAGCTTCTAACAGACTTCCGCTTGCACTTGCACTTGTCAATCGTGCACTTTCCGGTCCGATCAACATCAACTGTGATCATTCGGACAGTATGGGAGCGAGAGATGCAGGATGGATTCAGATCTATGCCGAGAACAATCAGGAAGCATACGATAATATGGTTCAGGCGTTCCGCATTTCCGAACATAAAGATGTAAGACTTCCGATCATGATCTGCCAGGATGGATTCATCACAAGCCATGCGGTAGAAAATATCGAGCTTCTCGAAGATGAAGAAGTAAAGAATTTCGTAGGTGAATATGAACCGGAAAATTACCTTCTGAATCCGGAGTGCCCGATGGCAGTCGGACCTTACTCTGTGACAGATTTCTATATGGAAGCAAAGAGAAATCAGGCAGAGGGTATGGCACATGTTGAGCAGGTTGTCCTTGATATTGCAAAAGAATTTGAAGAGATGTCAGGAAGATCATATGGTCTTTTTGAGAGCTATCAGATGGAAGATGCAGAGCGTGCAGTCGTTATCATCGGTTCTGCTGCGGGAACAACGAAGGATGCCGTTGACCGTTTGAGAGCAAATGGTGAAAAGGTCGGGCTGATCAAGATCCGTCTTTATCGTCCGTTCCCGGCTGAAGCAATCGCGGATGCACTGAAAAATGTGAAAGCAGTTGCGATCATGGACCGCGCAGAGAGCTATACAAACCACGGAGGACCTCTTGGAGCTGATGTGATGTCAGCGATGTTCCGTGCAAGAAGCACAGCTCTGGCAACAAATATTATCTATGGTCTTGGCGGACGTGACGTTCGTGTAGAAGATATGGAAAATGTTTATGCAGATCTTCAGACAATGATCGACAATGATGATGCAGGTGAAACATACCGTTATATGGGAATCAGAGAGTAAGGAGGGACGTAAACGATGAGTTATAATTTCAAAGAAACAATGAACAAACCGGAACGTCTTGCTCCGGGACACAGAATGTGTGCAGGCTGCGGCGGAACGATCGCAGTAAGAAATGTGCTTCGTGGTCTTCACGAAGGAGACAAGGCTGTCATTGGTAATGCGACAGGATGTCTGGAAGTTTCCACGTTTACATATCCATACACATCATGGGAAGACAGCTATATCCACAATGCGTTTGAAAATGCAGGGGCTACCATGAGTGGTGTAGAGGGCGCATACAAAGCGCTGAAAAGAAAAGGAAAATTAGACGAGACATATAAGTTCATCACATTCGGTGGTGACGGCGGTACATACGATATCGGTTTCCAGTCTCTTTCCGGAGCAATGGAACGTAACCATGATATGGTCTATGTCTGCTATGACAATGGAGCATACATGAATACAGGTATCCAGCGTTCCTCTGCGACACCGATGTATGCTGACACGACAACGACACCGGTCGGAAGTGAGAGCAACGGTAAGCCGCAGAACCGTAAAGATCTCGCAGCAGTGATCGCTGCGCATGACGTGCCATATGTTGCACAGACAACATTTGTACAGAACTTCAAAGACCTTCATATCAAGTCAGAGAAGGCGATCTATACACCGGGTGCGGCATTTCTGAATATCATGGCACCATGTCCGCGTGGATGGAGATACAATACACCGGATATTATGGAGATCTGTAAACTTGGTGTGGAGACATGCTACTGGCCGCTGTTCGAAGTAGTAGAAGGCAAATGGATCCTCAACTACGAGCCAAAGAAGAAACTTCCGATCGAAGATTTCCTCAGACCACAGGGAAGATTTAAACATCTCTTCAAGAAGGAAAATGAATATCTTATCGAAGAGTTCCAGAAGGAAGTTGACAGAAGATGGGATGAATTAGTGTTCAGATGCTCGAGATAATAGAAATAAAATAGTTTCTTAATTAAATATTTGCTTATAAGGCCCTGCGTTTTGAATTGAGTTTCGGAGTGCGGGGTCTTTTTTTACGGCTCTTCGTATCCTCTAACATCTATTCGACATTTTTCGATACCTGTATTATAATAGAAATGTTAATCGAAAACGCAGCATCTGCTGCTGCCTGGTAAATGCGGGGAATATACGATGTCAGAAGAGAAGAGAGATGGAATCAAAGCGCACAAAGCGAGAATAGAACAGCGGGAACGTGCGATGGGACGTAAATCCTATGAAGAGAGAAAGGCTGCATACAGAAAAAAAAGAAGACGGAAAAGACAGATTCAGAAGCTGATCCTGCTTGCAGTATTGATTCTGATCCTGATGCTTCTTTTCTTTGGATGCAGAGCAGTTGTCAGAGGAATCACCGGAAGTGACAAAAAAGAGCAGAATGAAAACGAACAAAATCAGACAACTGAACTGCAGGTTGAGGGGAAAGGGGATGCAGAGTCGAAAGAAGCGACAGCCGTGATCACGACAGCGGGTGATATCGTCATGCATCGTCCGTTTCTTGAGTCATCTGTCTATAAGACGGGAGATACGTATGATTACAATTCGATTTTCAAATATATAAAGGATGATTACAACGCTGCGGATTTCACGGTTCTCACAACAGAATTTACAATGACGGACAGTGAATATACGGGGTATCCGATGTTTAACAGCCCGCCGGAGATCGTATCGGCACTGAAGAACAATGGAATCGACATGTGTCTTCTGGGGAATAACCATATCTACGACTCGGGTGATGACGGACTTCTTCAGACGATCGAGGTATATGAAGAGAATGATCTTCTTTATAATGGAATACGGAAGACAGAAGACGAGAATAACTATGTCGTGAAGGATATAGGCGGAATCAAGGTTGGATTCTTTGATTATGTGTTTGAAACAGAAGGCGAAACAATCAATGGAAACTATGTCAGTGAAAAAGGAAAAGCGCTGATCAATTCGTTCAGTGAGAGTGATCCGCAGAAGCTGTATGATGGTATCGAGAAGAATCTGAAAAAAATGGAAGATGAAGGAGTTGAATATACGATTGTATACCTTCACTGGGGTGTAGAGTATCAGACCAAAGAAAATGAGTATCAGGATGCGATCGCGCAGAAGTTATGTGATATGGGAATTGATGCACTGATCGCGAGCCACCCGCACGTGATCCAGCCGGTAGATCTTCTGACGAGCAGCAGCGGGGATCATCAGATGCTCTGCTGTTATGCGATCGGAAATCATCTGTCAAATCAGCGCACCGAATATATGGACGGACTCGTGTATGGCTATTCGGAAGACGGCCTGATCGTTTCGCTGACACTTCATCGTGATAAAAAAGGACAGATCACACTTGAAAAAACAGATTTTATCCCGACGTGGGTATATCATAATCAGAGCCCGGATGACACATATTATATTTTGCCGTTAGATAATCCGGACGAGATCAAATCGATTTCGAAGCTCGGTAATATTTCTGAGGATGTGGATGAATCTCTTGCAAGAACAGATAGCATTATCGGAGACGGTGTGAAAAAAATCCAGGCTGCACTTCCTTTAAAGCAATAAAATAATTTCTTTTTTGCATATTATTAAAAAAACTCATGAAAAAACATTAGGATTTCTTATGATTAAGATTTTGGAAAAATATTGCGGAAATCCATATTTATGTGGCACACTATACTGCGGAGATCTTTTTAATTTAGATAAGAAAACAAAAAGGAGAATTATTATGGGAGGCTTTTTTGGAGTAGCATCAAAAGAAGATTGTGTATTGGAACTCTTCTATGGCGTTGATTATCATTCGCACCTTGGTACAAGAAGAGGCGGTATGGCAGTATATGGAGAGGATGGATTTGACCGTGCGATCCACAATATTGAAAATTCACCATTCCGTACAAAGTTCGATAAAGATGTGGGACAGATGCATGGCCATTTGGGAATCGGATGTATTTCTGATTTTGAACCACAGCCGCTTCTGTTCAGTTCAAGACTTGGAAGCTTTGCACTTACTTTTGTCGGCAAAGTGAATAATTATGACGAATTACTTCAAGAGTTATTTGATAAATCAAGAGCACATTTTCAGGAAATGACAAACGGACAGGTCAATGTGACAGAACTTATTGCTGCAATGATCTGCGAGAAAGAAAGTATCGTTGCCGGAATCAAGTACGTGCAGGAGCGTGTTGACGGATCTATGACACTGCTTGTTATGACAAAGGACGGTATCTTTGTTGCTCGTGACCGAATGGGCAGAACACCGGCGATTATCGGCAAGAAGGATAATGCATACTGCGTTTCTTTTGAGAGTCATGCATATATGAATCTTGGCTTCAAAACATACAAAGAGCTGGGACCTGGAGAGATAGACTTCGTGACCGCAGACGGTGTGCGCGTTGTTGCAGAACCAGGTGATAAGATGAAGATCTGTTCATTCCTCTGGGTATATTATGGATACCCGACATCCGGATACGAGGGAGTAAATGTAGAGCAGATGCGTTATAAATGCGGAAGCATGCTTGCAAAACGTGACGGAGACAGTGTTCATCCGGATATCGTTGCCGGTGTACCGGATTCCGGAATCGCACATGCAATTGGTTATGCAAATGAATCAGGCATTCCATACGCAAGACCATTCATCAAATATACACCAACATGGCCTCGTTCATTTATGCCTACAAACCAGAGTCAGAGAAATCTCATTGCGAAGATGAAGCTGATTCCGGTACCTGCGCTGATCGAGGGTAAGAAGCTTCTTCTGATCGATGATTCCATCGTAAGAGGAACACAGCTTCGTGAGACGACAGAGTTCTTGTATCAGAGCGGAGCAAAGGAAGTGCATGTTCGTCCGGCATGTCCACCGCTCGTATACGGATGCAAATATCTGAACTTCTCAAGATCCAAATCAGAGATGGAACTGATCACAAGACGTGTGATCGAAGAGCTGGAAGGACCGGATGTATCACAGGAAATTCTGGATGATTACACAACTCCAGGAAGCGACCGTTACGAGAGAATGGTAGAAGAGATCAGAAAGAAACAGAACTTTACAACACTCAGATTCCACAGACTGGATGATCTCCTTGAGTCGATTGGAATCGAACCTGAACATATCTGCACATACTGTTTCAACGGAAAAGAATAGTGTGCTGAATTAACTGAAATGCAGAATCCACATGATTATGTATGCAGCCATTTGCGGTACTGCGGATGGCTGCACCGGTCGTGTGGATTCTTTTATTTTATGGCAGAGGAAATTTATTCGGAACTTTCTGTCACATACATTGAAAAATGTGATAATATATTTTCTATAGACTGAAATCGGATCATTATTATAGACCAAAATCGGATCTATATTCGGAAAGACTGGAGGATGTCATGAGCAGATACATTGAGTTACAGGATGTGACGAAAATATATAAAATGGGTGAAGTGGAGATCGCAGCGGCAGCTGGAATCTCATTTGGAGTAGAAAAAGGAGAGTTTGCAGTTGTTGTAGGTCCGAGTGGAGCAGGCAAGACAACGGTCTTAAATATCCTTGGCGGTATGGACACAGCGACAAGTGGCTCTGTAGTTGTTGATGGTGAAGATGTGGCGAAATATTCGAACAGACAGCTGACCGGTTATCGAAGAGATGATATCGGATTTGTCTTCCAGTTCTATAATCTGATCCCGAATCTGACGGCGCTTGAGAATGTTGAACTTGCTCTTCAGATATGCAAAGATCCCCTCGATGCGGAGGAAGTGCTGAGAGGAGTAGGGCTTGGTGACCGTCTCTATAACTTTCCGGCGCAGTTGTCGGGCGGAGAGCAGCAGCGTGTGTCGATCGCAAGAGCGCTCGCAAAGAATCCAAAGCTGCTTTTGTGCGATGAGCCTACGGGAGCACTTGACTATAATACAGGAAAAGCGATTCTGAAGCTTCTGCAGGATACGTGCAGAGAGCATGGGATGACAGTGATCCTGATCACGCATAATCTGGCGATCGCGCCGATGGCGGATCGTGTGATCCAGATCAAGAACGGCAAGGTATCGAAGATCACCGTAAATGACCATCCGGTACCGGTTGAGACGATTGAATGGTAGGAGATAGAACGTGTTATGAAAGTAACTGGAAAAAGTTTTTGTCGTGAAATAAAGAAGAGTAC
>JAUNDE010000027.1:0-28151 GCA_030526265.1 Eubacteriales bacterium
AGATCAGTCAGGGAATCCTGCAGTCGATCTTTGAATATCAGACAATGATCTGTGACCTCACAGGAATGGATGTGTCAAATGCATCTGTCTATGACGGTGCTACTGCAGCCGCAGAAGGTGTCGCAATGTGCCAGGAGAGAAAACGTAAGAAAGCATTCGTTTCAGCAGCTATTTTGCCTGGTACACTCGAGACGATCAAAACATATATCATGGGTAATGGAATGGACCTTGAGATCATTCCGGAGAAAGATGGACTTACAGATATGGATTATCTGAAAGAGCATATCGATGAGTCGACGGCCTGTGTCTATATCCAGCATCCAAACTATTATGGAAATCTGGAAGAGGCAGAAGCGATTGGCGAGATCACACATGAGGCAGGCGCCAAATATATCATGGGTGTAAATCCGATTTCGCTCGGAGTATTGAAGACACCAAGAGAATACGGCGCAGATGTCGCTGTCGGAGACGGACAGCCGCTTGGTCTTTCCCTTGCATTTGGCGGACCATACCTCGGATTCATGGCATGTGTGAAGGGTATGATGAGAAAGCTTCCGGGAAGAATTGTCGGACAGACAGAAGACCATAACGGAAAGCTCGGTTACGTACTGACACTTCAGGCAAGAGAACAGCATATCCGCCGTGAAAAAGCATCGAGCAATGTGTGCTCAAATCAGGCACTCTGTGCGTTGGCAGTGGGTGTTTATCTTGCAACAATGGGAAATGAAGGAATCCAGAACGCAGCGGTGCAGTGTACATCCAAAGCACATTATCTCGCAGAGAAATTAGATGAGATCGGCTATAAAGTAGAGAACAAAGGAGAATTTTTCCACGAATTTGTTACAGCCGGTCCATGTTCAAAGAAGACGCTGGAGGCACTTGAGAAAGAAGGTATCCTCGGAGGATATCCGCTCGATGACACACGTATTTTGTGGTGCTGTACAGAGATGAATACAAAAGAAGAAATGGATAGAGTAGTCTCTATTCTGAAGGAGGTGCAGTCATGTTAATTTTTGAAAAGAGCAAAGCGGGACGTGGCTGTGACACTCTTCCGAAATGTGACGTTGAGATCAGACTTCCTGGAGAGAAGGATAAAAGACAGTCAGAGCTTCATATGCCGGCACTCTCAGAGGGAGATCTGAGCAGACATTACACAGAACTTGCAAAGAAATCGCATGGTGTGAACGATGGTTTCTATCCGCTCGGATCATGTACGATGAAATATAATCCAAAGATCAATGAGGATATGGCAGCGCTGCCTGGATTCGCAGAGATTCATCCGCTTCAGCCTGCACATACCGTTCAGGGATGTCTGGAAGTACTGAAACTTGCAGAGAAGTATCTGTGTGAGATCACAGGTATGAACCATATGACATTCCAGCCGGCAGCAGGTGCACACGGAGAATTTACAGGACTTCTCCTGATCAAGGCTTATCATCAGAGCCGCGGCGATGAGAAGAGAACAAAGATCATCGTACCGGACTCTGCACATGGAACAAACCCTGCAAGTGCAGCGATGGCAGGATTTGATGTCGTAAGTGTTCCTTCCGGACCGGACGGATGTGTAGACATCGAGAAACTCCGCGAAGCAGTCGGAGAAGATACGGCCGGACTGATGCTTACAAACCCGAATACCGTTGGTCTGTTTGATAAAAATATTCTGGAGATCACAGATATCATCCATGGATGTGGCGGTCTCTGCTATTATGATGGTGCGAACTTAAATGCAGTTATGGGCGTTGTTCGTCCTGGCGATATGGGATTCGACGTTATTCATCTGAATCTTCACAAGACATTCTCAACACCGCACGGTGGCGGCGGTCCGGGAAGTGGTCCGGTTGGATGCAAGGATTTTCTTGCTCCATTTATGCCAGGTCTGACCGTTGTCGGAGAAGAGGAGCTTGCTTTTGCGAAAGCAGAGCAGAGCATCGGGGAGATGAAGAATTTCTACGGAAACTTCTCTGTTGTAGTAAAAGCACTGACTTATATTCTGACACTTGGAAAGGAAGGAATTCCGGAAGCAAGTAAGAATGCAGTTCTGAATGCAAACTATATGATGAATAAGCTGAAAGATCTGTATGAAATGGCATACGACGAGGTATGTATGCACGAGTTCGTTATGGATCTGTCTGAACTTAAGAAGAAGGCAGGCGTTTCCGCTATGGATATCGCCAAAGGACTTCTTGACAACGGCATCCACCCGCCGACAATGTACTTCCCTTTGATCGTACATGAGGCATTGATGGTTGAACCGACAGAGACAGAGTCAAAAGAAACACTGGATGAGGCGATTGCCGTATTCCGTCAGCTGTATGAGACAGCTCTCGTTGATGCAGAGAAGCTGCTTCAGGCACCGGTCACAACACCTGTGACACGTCTTGACGAAGTAAAAGCAGCCAGAAAACCAGTCGTAAGATACGATTTCCAGTAGGAAATGGACTGAGAGCAGTCTAAAAAATAAAAGCAGCAGGAAGAGAGCGCTTGCGTTCTCGGACAGCTGCTTTTATTTTTCAGACTATTTGAAGGCATGACACGGGCTTATTGAGGAGCGGAGGCGAGTCAATAAGATGCGTGGCATGACTGCTCTTGGTCCATGTGTTGATCGGGTTGGCAGCAGATGTAAATTGTGGTATTGTAAACGAAGAAAAGGAGGTGCCTGCAGATGCCAAAGGGATCTAATCAGAAACTAAAACTGTATTATCTCGCGAAGATCATGGTCTCGAAAACAGATGATGAACATTATCTGACGATGCCGCAGATCATAAAAGAGCTTGAAAAGTACGACATCACAGCGGAGCGAAGAAGCATCTACCGAGATCTGCAGGAGCTCGAGAATCTGGGAATCGAGGTTGAGGGTGAACCGATCGGAAAGTCGTATCATTATCATGTGATCAGCCATCAGTTTGAACTGCCGGAGTTAAAACTTCTTGTAGATGCGATCCAGTCTTCCAGATTTATCACTGCGAAGAAATCGGATGAACTGATCAAAAAGCTGGAAAGCTTTGTCAGCGAGCATGAGGCGAAGCAGCTTCAGCGTCAGGTCTATGTATCGGACCGGGTCAAGACGATGAATGAGAGCATTTATTATAATGTAGATGCGATACAAAATGCGATCGTGCAGAACTGCAAGATACAATTTCAGTATTTCCAGTGGAATCTAAAAAAAGAGATGGAACTTCGCCACGGCGGAGTGTATTATCGGATCAGCCCGTGGGGGCTTCTGTGGGACAATCAGAATTATTATCTTGTCGCTTATGATGATGCAGAGGAGAAAATTAAGCATTATCGTGTTGATAAAATGCTGCACATTTCGCTCCTTGAGGAAAAACGTGAAGGGAAAGATGCGTTCGCGAAATTAAATATGGCATCGTATTCAAATACGAATTTTGGGATGTTCGGCGGGCAAAAAGAGAAGGTCAAGCTGAAAGTAAACAATCGGATGGCCGGGATAATGATTGATCGTTTTGGGAAAAATGTGATGATGATTCCGTATGATCGGGATTCGTTTACGGTGAATATAGATATCCATGTCAGTGATCAGTTCCTCAGCTGGATCGCGGCATTGGGGGAGGAAGTGAAAATCTTGGGACCGGAAAATGTTGTTGAGCAGATGAAAGGATATATACGACGATTGTCAGATCAATACGATGTATCATGATTAAAAAAGATGAATGAAATGCAGACACGGCAGGTGATATTCGTAATACGAAATCTTTTCCTGATGTGTCTGCATTTATCGTTTTAAATCATGATGAATGTATCACGGAACAGTCGGATAATATAGTCAATCAGATAGATGACTATCCGATGATTTTCCACTTCTTGTCTACGGCATTCAGAAGTTCATGTCCGTCCTCTGTTACGAGAACGAGGTCCTCGATACGGACGCCATGTTCTCCTTCAATGTAGATACCCGGTTCGATAGAGAAGATCATACCCGGCTCAGCAACATTGTGATTGATCGGGCTGACATCACCATACTCGTGGTCTTCCTGTCCGATAAAATGTCCGAGGCGGATCTTCCAGTATTCGCTGTATCCCTTTTCGTCGATGTAATCTCTTGCCTGAGCATCGATCTCAGAGAATTTCACACCAGGTTTGATCACAGATTCGGCACGGAGAACTGCCTCGTGAACGATGTCGTGAATCTCTGTGTGTTTCGGATCTGCAGATTTGCAGTAGAATGTTCTTGTCATATCTGAGCAGTATCCATTCCATACACATCCCATATCGATCAGGATACATTCGCCTTCTTTTAATGTACGTGTATCGCTTGGCTCATGGTGCTGGTCGGCAGCATTCGGTCCGAAACATACGATTGTCGGGAAGCTTAAACCACTTGCTCCGGCTGCATAGAATTCGGAATCAATGAAATCAGCAACCTGTTTCTCTGTCATGCCTTCTTTGATGAAATCCATCACTTTTAACATAACTGCATCGTTGATCTCAGATGCCTTTTTCATAATAGCGATCTCTTCTTCGTTCTTACATGCACGAACACCGTCCACGCAGTCAGAACCCCATACAGTTTTGAGTTCCGGACATTTTTCCTGCAATGGAATGAGGAAGCGTGCCGGCCATGTCTTGTCGATACCAAGTGTCTGAGTTGGATCGATGTTGTCAGCAATAATAGAAATCTGATCTTCCATATCACTGAACCATACTTCTTCAAAACCGGTATCTTTTACAAAGTAAAGGTAGTTGAGAAGCATTGTGTGTTTGCCGCTTGTTCTGAGAATCAGAGCATACAATCTTTCGCCCGGATTCACCATGATCCCTGTAAGGAACCGGATGCTGAGCGGATCAGACACGATCAGCTGTGTGATGCCTTTTTTCTCCATTTTCTCTAATACGCGAGCAATTCTGTTGTTCATTTTTTTGTCCTCTTTTCTCTTTTAGTCTTAAGAATGAATCTTGTGATATTATAACATGAAATATCACAGGATTGTAGCCTGTGAAGGGATTTCTTATGTTAGATTTTGTGACCGTTGACATTATGATTTCTGTAAGAAGAAAAGAGTTGACGCATAATACAAAATTATGTTAACATAAATACACAAACATCATTCTGATTGTTTGCGAAAACATATCTATATTTTAAAAGCTTCCCACAAAAAATCAAAATTAATATGAATTATGCAACAGGTTCAGATAAAGAAACTGAGCTTTATTCCGTATACCTGAAATAACACCTTTGATATCAGATAAACGCTCCGCGAGCCTGCGCAGCGATTCTGAGAAGAAAGATGTCAGCTTAATCTGACCAGAATCGCACACAAAGTCTCACGTGCGTTCTGCTTGAAATGTAAAACAATCAATTTATAGGTATGGAGGATGTGTAGTGAAGAAAAGGATATTGTCTGTTTCTGAGCAGGTGAGTGAGATGATGAGAATATGGAAAAAAAGATTATTTCTCAGATCAGACAAAAAAGATCAGCTCGAAGAAAAGATTATGAAGAAAGGGAAATGAACAGATGAAAAATAGATTAAAAAAAATAGTTATTATAACAATTGTGCTTGTCATTCTGTTTGTATCAGGTGATATGCCTGCGATTGTACATGCGAGTAGCAGTGTGACTACGATCACATCGTCTCAGGGTTACACTGAATCAGGGTACGGATTTGGAGTTGGCAAATTTACAGTCACAGGTGTAGATGGAAATTCGCATGCTGCGTTGTGTGCCTGTCATGAGAAAGCGCTGCCTGGCAGGGGGATGCAGATGAAGACTGTTGTATGTACGAATCCGAATATTAGAAAAATTCTTTATTATGGATATGGCGGACCGGGAAATCGCGGATATTCATACACTCAGACAGCGGTTGCCATATCTGTGGCAAATGGACATATGGATTCGGATGATACCGGGGAAAGTGAAAATCCTGTCGGAAAGCCTGTGCTGAATCAGATCGCATCGCTTCCGGATCCGGGAGATACATTTACTGCATACTATGCATATTCGACGAATGCATCGATGCAGGATCTTGTCTATTATGTGTATAATCCCACGGGGAAGGTAAAACTAATAAAGGAAAGTGCAAATACAAGTCTTACAGAAAATAATACGTGCTATTCGCTGGAAGGAGCGCAGTATGGTGTGTATACAGATGTGTCATGTAAGACACAAGCAGGAACATTAAAGACAAATTCGGATGGAAATACAGAAGAGCTGGAACTGAATGCAGGGACCTATTATGTAAAAGAAACATTGGCACCGAAAGGCTATGCTCTGGATAAAAAGATTTATACCGTCGATGTGTCCAGCGGGAAAACAGTTACAGTGAATGTAAAGGATCTCCCGCAAAATGATACAGTGGATGTTGTACTTGGAAAATACGATGGGGAGAAGAGTTATACAGGAGACGGAAATCTTCCGGGTGGATCTGCGACACTGGAAGGTGCGGAATATACATATAAGTTTTATGGAGGATTGTACGATTCTATTCAGAATCTTCAGGATGAAACGCCACTTCGTACGTGGGTGATGCGAACGAATAAAAACGGTTTTATACGATTTAATGCGAATTATTTAGTAGACGGAGACGCATTTTGGACTGACAGCAACGGGACAGTCGCACTTCCTCTTGGAACACTGACGATTCAGGAAACGAAAGCGCCAGAGGGCTATTGTATCAATGAGGAGATTTTTATTCGAAAAATCACATCAGAGGGGGATGTAGAAAATGTAAATACATATAATATGCCAATTGTTCCGGAAAATATTATTCGAGGAGATATTGAAATCAGAAAGGTATTTCAGCCGAAAGATCCAAAGGAAGATGTATTGGAACCGATCGAGGGAGCAGAGTTTACGATCACTTCTGACACGACAGGAGAAGAAGTGATGAAGATCGTGACGGATAAGAATGGAAAAGCAACGACGAAAAAAGACGCCGATTCAAGAGGCAGTCTCATCTATGACACTTATACGATCACAGAAACGAAAACGCCGGAAGGATATGCGCCTGTCAAACCTTTTAAAGTTGTGATCAATCAGGAACAGGTGACGCTGACAGGTATCTACAGACAGGATACATTGATCACGAGTCCGATTCAGATCATGAAGGTGGATGCAGATACAGGAAAAGTGATACCGCAAGCCGGGACAACATTTCAGCTGCTTGATGAGCAAAAGAATGTGATCAAGATGAAAACATATTACCCGTCGAAGAAAGAACTGACGGAGTTCGTGTCGGATGAGAATGGACAGATTCTTTTTCCGGAAACATTGAAATGCGGAACATATTATCTGCGAGAGATCAAAGCGCCGAAAGGGTATCTGCTGAATGAACAGGATGTGCAATTTGTGATTTCTGAAGAAGCGGATTGGACGGATCCGGTTACCGTGAAGGTTGAGAATGAAAATGTGTTAGGGCAGGTTCGAGTCTGTAAAATGGATGAGGAGACGGGAGAGGCTCTTGCCGGAGTGGAGTTTGCAGTGATCGCGGATGAAGACATTATTACTCCGGATGGAACAGTAAGAGTGAAGAAAGAGGAAGTTGTAGAGAACCTGGTAACAGATGAGAATGGAATTGCTGTCTCAGGAAAGTTGTTTCTTGGAAGATATCGTTTGAAAGAACAAAAAACGCCGACCGGATATACGTGCCTTGAAAAAGATGTATCATTTGAGCTGAAATACAAGGATCAGACAACAGCTGTTGTTGTGGAAGAAGTGAGCGTAAAGAACAGGCCAAATAAGTTTCGAATCGTAAAGTATAAGAAAGGAACCGATCAACGTATAAAGGGTGTGAAATTTGCTGTCAGGAAACAATTGGAAAATAATGAGAATGTATCCGGAGACGAAACAAAAAACGAATATAAAATCTATGAGACGAATGGAAATGGAGAAGTTAAATTATCTTACCTTGAACCTGGAACATATATTGTATCGGAAATAGATACAATAGAAGGATTTATTCTTAATGGAGAAAACTTCGAATTCACAGTAGACGATAAGGGGTTGGTGAATGGAAAAGAAGAGGAAGTCTGGAAGGTTGAAAATGATTATACGAAAGTAAAGGTTCGAAAAACTGATGTGGAGACAAGCAAAGAAGTACCCGGGGCAACACTTCAGATCTGGAATCTGAATGGTGAAAAGATTGAAGAGTGGATATCTTCGAAAGAACCGTATCTGATCGAAGAACTGCCGACGGGAGAATATATTCTCAGAGAAGTCAACGCCCCAAAGGGGTATCGGATAGCGGAAGATGTGAACTTTACAATAGAAGAAACTGGAGAGATTCAGATTGTGGAGATGAAAGAAGAACGTGTGAAACAGAAAATAACATCAGTGAGGACCGGTGATAACAGGAATGCGGCAGCAGGACTGTTTTTCCTGATCGGTTCGGGAATAATCATGTGGAAAATATACAGTCAGAAAAAGAGATGTCGAATAAAACAGCAGGATGTCGACTGATTTTTGAGGATGAAAAGGGGCTGCCGAAACAGCCCCATCCATCTTTTACTGATCTGAAATTCCAACAACTCCAAATGCGCCTGGACCTCCGTGGCATGTGATGACACCGCCGGTACGGATCCAGTGTACGTTTTTAACGCCACATGCATAAGCTTCATTTTCGGCAGCAATCATAACTTCTTCTGATGTTTCCGGAGCAAAGACGAGCCAGAGATCTTCTGTTCCCAGATTTTTCTCGTTTATGAAATCACGCACAAGCTTTGGTGCAATTTTGTTCAGGCTTCCTCTCGGCTTCTTTGTAGCATTCAGATAACCGTCCTGGATTTCGATGCGTGGGTGGAGCTTCAGTAAGCTTCCGCAAAGTGCGGCTGCATTACTGACACGTCCGCCAGCGCGCAAGAATTCCAAAGTATCAGGAACAAAGCACATGTGAACACGGTTTCGAAGTTCCTCGGCTGCTTCGTATGCATCGTCGATCGTCCATTCCGGATGCTCTCTGAGAAGTCTTGCCATTGTCAGAACAACAACAGACTGTCCGGCAGAAACCTGTTTGGTGTCAAGGCTTTTTACGTAATCAAGATCTTCTGCTGCAATCTGCGCACTCTGATAAGAACAGGTAGTAACTGCAGAATATGCCAGATACAGGATCTGAGCGTCTGGGTGTTCTGCGCGGATCCTGTCGAAGATGATCGTGAAATCTTCCGGAACACTTCCGCTTGTCTTTGGTAAAATTCCTGTTTCTCTATAGTATGTGCAAATGTCGTCGGCAGGGAACGTTCCGTCATCCTTTGTCTCTTTGTCAAATGATACATGCATTGGAACAAGATAGATACCTTCCTGGTCAGCGACTTCTTTTGGGATATCTGATCCTGTCTCTGCGAGAAGAATAATATTTGCCATTTTAACCTCCATGATAAATAGATCATAGTTATTGCTTTATTTCATTTTTTTACAACGTAGTTTTTATTACTACATTTCATTGTACAGTATTGTAAAGTGTGATACAATTTACAAAAAGTGACTATTTGTAAAGGATTTTTAGATGAATACAAAGGAATTGAAAAAATATACGAAGAGAAATCTATTTACAAGGCAATGTATTGGAGATGCATTGATTTCTCTGATGGAGGAACGCCCTTTTGATGACATCACAACATCTGATATCTGTAAGCGTGCAGGAGTCTCACGCATGACGTTTTATCATTATTTTTATACGAAGACAGATGCTTTGAATAACTATATTCAAGAGATTTTCAACAGCTATGTGCAGACGATGGAGTTCCCTGTTACGATGGAACGGCTCAAAACTTACGAGCACATCCTGAATGCAGTACAGTTTTTTGACCGATATGCTGCGTTTGGCTTACTATTGTATAAAACAAACCAGTATCAGGTTCTGCAGAATGCGTTAAATGTATATTTTGAAGAATATGTGGTCCCGAATTATTCGGGTTCTGTGTATGATCTTTATTTTTATAGTGGCGCACTTATGAATGTGTATGTAAAATGGGAAGAAAAAGGAAGAAAAGAGACACCGGAAGAAATTGCGTCAATTATTTTTCAGATGTTGACACCGTAAATATAAATAATTAGGAGGATTATAAAATGGCAATGGATTTTGGAAACATGATGCAGGTGATGAATGCATGGAACAAATTTAAGAGCAATCATCCGAAATTCCCGGCATTTTGCAAGGCAGTTGCAAGTCGCGGAATTCAGGTTGATACGATCATCGAAGTGGCGATCACCACGCCTTCAGGAGAAAAGATTGAGACGAACATCAAGGTGAAAGAAAGTGATCTGGAACTGATGAAAGAACTTTCCAATCTTCAGAAATAAGAGGTGTTTTGGTAATAAAAACAGGGATTGGCAAAGACGATTTATCAAACTACTTGATAAAAGAAAAGATTTGTTGTAGAATTAACGAAGATATTCAGCGTAATATTAAACATTTATATTGGAAGGGAGAAACAAAATGGCATTAGTTACAACAACAGAGATGTTTAAAAAAGCTTATGACGGCGGATACGCAATCGGCGCATTTAACGTTAACAACATGGAAATTGTTCAGGGAATCACAGAGGCAGCCGGAGAACTTAACAGCCCGGTTATCCTTCAGGTTTCAAAGGGAGCTCGTGCATACGCTAATCACACATACCTTGTAAAATTAGTAGAAGCAGCTGTAGCTGAGAATCCACAGATCCCAATCGCACTTCACCTTGATCACGGTGACAGCTTCGAACTTTGCAAGAGCTGTATCGATGGTGGATTTACATCTGTTATGATCGACGCTTCTTCAAAATCATTTGAAGACAACATCGCTCTCACAAAACAGGTTGTAGAGTACGCTCACGCTCATGGAGTAGTAGTTGAGGCTGAACTTGGAACACTTGCAGGTGTTGAAGATGAAGTCGTAGTAGAAGCAGGACATGAGAGCTATACTCGTCCGGAAGAAGTTGAAGAGTTCGTTGACAGAACAGGATGTGATTCTCTTGCAATCGCAATCGGAACATCACATGGTGCTTACAAATTCACACCAGCTCAGTGTACAAGAAACGAAAAAGGTATCCTTGTACCGCCACCGCTTCGTTTCGACGTTCTTGAAGAGATCACAAAGAGACTCCCAGGTTTCCCAATCGTACTTCACGGATCTTCTTCAGTTCCACAGGAATTCGTAGCTATGGTAAACCAGTACGGCGGAGCAATGCCGGATGCAGTTGGTATTCCGGAAGAGCAGCTTCGTAAAGCAGCTGAGCTTTCTGTATGTAAGATCAATATCGACTCAGATATCCGTCTTGCAATGACAGGAAATATTCGTAAATACTTTGCTGAGCATCCAGATCACTTTGATCCACGCCAGTATCTCAAACCAGCTCGTCAGGCTGTTAAAGATATGGTTGCTCACAAGATCGTTAACGTTCTTGGCTCAAACGACAAAATCTAATCTGTCAGACAATCATAGAATAATCAGAGGCTGTACACTGTCATAGTGTACAGCCTTTTTGTCATACGTCCAAAGGAAACTGCCGGCGAAGATTCTGTATGCATGTTATGATGACGGAATTTGCGGAGCAAATCCTGCCTCTGTCTTGATATAAAATAGCGGAAATGGTATGATTTGAGAGAAAACAAGTAGAGAGAATACAGATGGGGATACAGAAAATATAAATGAAAAAAGAAGAACACATTAATTTGTTGGAAGGACGGATTTTAAATACGTTAGTTGCATTGGCGATTCCGATTATGGCATCGTCTTTTCTTAACACTGTTTACAGTATTACTGATATGGCGTGGATCGGAACGCTGGGATCAAAAGCAGTTGCCGGAGTCGGAGTGGGAGGTATGTTTGTCTGGCTTTCACAGGGACTCTCTTCTCTTGCAAGAATGGGTGGACAGGTAAATATTGCACAGAGTATCGGAAGAGAAAACCGGGAAGAAGCATCGCAGTATGCGAAGGCTTCGATTCAGATGATCATTGGATTTGCTGCTCTTTATGCGACAGTGTGCCTTGTCTTTGCAGAAAGATTAGTCGGATTCTTTCATATTGATGATCCTGAGACGACCTACTGCGCAGTAACATATCTTCGGATTACATGTGGATTGATCATTTTCAGCTATTGTACACAGGTACTGACCGGAATCTATACAGCACAGGGCGATTCGAAAACACCGCTCAAGGCAAATTTGATCGGACTTGCGCTGAATATGATTTTTGACCCGATCCTGATTCGTGGGATCGGACCATTTCCAAAACTTGGAACAACAGGTGCAGCAGCTGCGACGGTTGGTGCACAGTTCGTAGTAATGCTCGTGATGGTTCTTGCGGTCATGACAAAGAAGGACAGTGAAAACATCCTGAAAAACATACGTCTGTATAAGCTGTGTGAAAAAAGCTATTATAAAAAAGTGTTTCGTATCGGGGTTCCAACTGCGATCCAGGGAAGTCTGTACTGTCTGATCTCCATGGTACTTGCCAGAATGTCAGCTGTTTTTGGCGCCGGTGCAGTGGCAGTGCAGAGACTTGGCGGTCAGATTGAGTCTGTTTCATGGAATACATCGGATGGGTTCGCATCTGCAATCAATGCGTTCAGTGGACAGAACTACGGAGCGGGTAAATGGGACCGTGTGAAGAAAGGATACTGGAACTGCTTCTGGATCACGAGTGCATGGGGCGCGTTAATAACTGCTTTTTTTGTACTTTTTCCAAGGCAGCTTTCGGAGATTTTCTTCTTTGAAGAAGAGGTGCTTCAGATGTCTATACACTATCTGGTCATTGTAGGACTCAGCCAGGCGTTCATGTGTGTAGAGATTATGACGATCGGTGCACTCTCCGGACTTGGTCAGACGAAGATCTGCAGTGTGATCAGTGTTCTTTTGACAGGGGCGCGAATCCCGCTTGCATATGTACTTGGACGATCAAGTCTTGGACTTGATGGAATCTGGGTTACATTCTCAAGTACTTCTATTCTGAAAGGAATTGTATTCACGATCACGTATGTAGTTGTAACTTCGAAAGTACTGGACAGGATGAAAAAAGAGATGGGAGGAAGCTGCTGTGAAAAGTAATGGACGACTTCGATTGATCGGTAAGTTTTCCGAAGGAACAAAAAAATATTTTGTGATCGTTCTTATCGCTTCACTCGTGTCTACGATACTGAATTCACTCATTCCGAAGATATTCAGTTTTACGATTGACGGCGTGCTGGCAGAAGGTGGGAATGCGTGGCTGAAAGAGCATTTGTGGGTGCTGGCCATTTTCGTGATCGTTCTGGCAGTCGGAAATGGCTTCTCAATTTATCTGTACCGAAACAATACGGCAAAAGCAGGGGAGACATTCGCAAAAAATATGCGTGACAGCCTGTTTTGTCATGTGCAGAGACTCCCGATGAAATGGCACAGTGAGAATCAGACCGGAGATATCATTCAGAGATGTACGGCAGATGTCGAGACGATTCGGAACTTTGTTGTAACACAGGTGCTGGAAGTGTCCCGAATTGTTTTTCTGATCACAGTGTCGCTTGTTATGATGTTCTCGATGAATGTGAAGCTGACATTGGTGGCACTTGCATTTATGCCGGTTATCGTTGTATATTCCGGCGTATTTTATCAGCTGATCGCCAGGAATTTTACAAAAGCCGATGAGGCGGAGGGAGAATTGTCGACTGTTGTTCAGGAAAATGCGACAGGAGTCCGTGTTGTGCGGGCATTTGGAAGAGAACAGTTTGAGATAGACCGGTTTGACGAGAAAAATGACTTCTTTGCCAGAATGTGGATCCGACTCGGAACATTGTCGGGGCTTTACTGGGCAGTAGGAGATATCATCACCGGATTCCAGGTCATCTTCATTATTGTCTTCGGCGCGGTGGAAGCTGTGCGTGGAAATATTACAGCAGGGCAGTTTGTTGCATTTGCATCCTATAATACAACACTTGTGTGGCCGGTGAGGAGTATGGGACGAATTCTGTCAGAAATGAGCAAGACAGGTGTGTCGTTCGAACGAGTGAATTATATTCTGGAATCGCAGGAAGAACAGAACAGCGATCATGTGATGCCGAAGGCGTTTGATATTGATTTTGAACATGTGACATTTGGATACAATGAGGAACAGATGATTCTCCAGGATGTGAGCTTTCATATCGAAGAGGGAAAGACGTATGGCATTCTTGGTGGAACAGGAAGCGGAAAGTCGACAATCGTACATCTGCTTGACAGGCTTTATGAATTAGAACATGGAACGATCACAATCGGTGGTGCTGACATCCGGGATGTTTCAAGAAAATGGCTTCGAACACATATTGGAATGGTGCTTCAGGAACCGTACCTGTTCTCCCGAACGATCCGGGAAAATATAGCAGCGACCAATTCAAAAGCTTCAATGGAAGAAATCAGGGAAGCCGCGCAGATCGCATGTATTGATGAAGAAATCATGGCATTTCCGGATGGGTACGAGACGATGGTCGGAGAACGTGGCGTGACATTATCCGGTGGACAGCGTCAGAGAGTGGCAATCGCAAGAATGCTGCTCGCGAAAGCGCCGATCATGGTGTTTGATGATGCTTTGTCAGCTGTCGATGCACAGACAGATATGAAGATCCGCAAAGCGCTTCGCGGGAAAATGAAAAATGCGACAGTGATCATTATTTCCCATCGTATCACAACACTGATGGAAGCAGATCAGATCATGGTACTTGGCAATGGAAAGGTGCTTGAGCAGGGAACTCATGCAGAACTGTCGAAAAACGGAGGGATCTATCAGAAAATCTATGAGATTCAGATGAGTCAGGATGACAGAGATCTGCTTTGGGAAGGCGGTGAGTGTAATGAGTAATACCGATACAGAGACAAATCAGAGAAAGAATGGTAAGAAACAGGAGGAAATGAGAGCATTCAGAATGGGGATCTGGAGACGGATGCTGCCGTTTTTTCGTCCGTATTATAAATATTTTGCAACAACGATCAGTCTGAATGTATTACTTGTGCTCGTCGACGTACTTGTGCCTCTCTTCCAAAGCTATGCGATCGATCACTTTATCGTGCCGGATACACTGGATGGGATTCGTGCATTTGCGATTGCTTATGGATTTGTCATTTTCGGGCAGGGAGTCAGTGTGCTCTTCAGTGTTCGTGCGGCAATCCATATAGAAATGAATGTAGGAAAAGATCTGAAGAGGGCACAGTTCGTTCACTTGCAGAAATTATCATTTTCATACTACAATACAACGCCGGTGGGATATATTCATGCGAGAGTTATGAGTGATACGCTTAAGATCGCAACAGTGCTTGCGTGGGGCCTTGTGGATATGTTCTGGGCATTTTCATATGTGCTGGGTGTGTTTGTGATCATGTTTGTGTTGAACTGGAGACTTGCGCTGATCGTCATGCTTGTCGTTCCGTTTATTGCTTTGCTGACAGCATTTTTTCAGAAGAAAATGTTGTACTGGAACCGTGAGATCCGAAAGACGAATTCAGATATCACAGGAGCATTCAACGAGGGAATCACCGGTGTGCAGACAAGCAAGACGCTTGGAATGGAAGAAATGAATGATCTTTCTTTTACAGATATCACAAGTCGTATGAAACATCAGTCGATGACGCTTGCGAAGCTGACGGCGATCTATATGCCAATGATACTGTTCTTCAGTTCTTCAGTGACAGCGTTCGTGCTTGCAAGAGGTGGTTATCTCGTGCAGGAGAAGATCATTGCACTGGGAACATTATCGGTGTTCCTTGCATATGCCGTCGGCATTTTTGAACCGATCCAGCAGCTTGCAAGACTGCTCTCGGATCTGATCGCCTGTCAGGCAAATATTGAACGTGTCACGGGACTTCTGGATCAGGAACCAAATGTAGCGGATTCGGAAACTGTGCGGGAAAAATATGGAGATTCGATCCATCCTAAGAAAGAAAACTGGGAACCGATCCGCGGTGATATTGAATTCAAAGATGTAACATTTTGTTATCCAGATGGAAAGGAAAATGTACTGGAGCATTTTTCTATAAAAATTCCTGCCGGGACAACTGTAGCGATCGTGGGAGAAACCGGTGCCGGCAAGTCGACGATCGTGAATCTCGTTGGAAGGTTTTTTGAACCGACAGAAGGGCAGATTTTGATTGATGGAAAAGATTACAGAGAACGGTCGCAGCTTTGGCTCCACAGCCAGATTGGATATGTGCTTCAGAATCCACATTTGTTCTCGGGAACGATCCGTGAAAATATCAGATATGGAAGACTGAATGCGACAGATGCAGAGATCGAGGAAGCGGTCAAGAAGGTATATGCGGATCAGGTGATCGAGAA
The DNA here is from genome assembly GCA_030526265.1 of Eubacteriales bacterium. Classification (GTDB taxonomy): domain Bacteria; phylum Bacillota; class Clostridia; order Lachnospirales; family Lachnospiraceae; genus Claveliimonas. Next base: position 16,213 of record JAUNDE010000027.1, read on the forward strand.
GCTGGAACTTGGATATGAGACAAACGTCGGCGAGGGAGGAAACCGTCTGTCGACAGGAGAGAAGCAGCTTCTTTCATTTGCAAGGGCAATTCTTGCGAAACCGGCGATTTTCGTGCTGGATGAAGCGACTTCATCCATTGATACATGGACTGAACAACTGATCCAGAAGGCAACAGATACGTTGTTGAAAGGACATACATCTTTCATGATTGCGCATCGTCTGTCGACGGTCAGAAATGCAGATCTGATCATGGTGATGGAAAACGGGAAGATCATTGAGCAGGGAAATCACAGGGAACTGATTCGAAAAAAAGGACATTATTATGAACTGTATTCAAAACAGTTTGAAGAGGAAAAGACACTTGGTTTTCTGCAAAATGGTGTGCAGCATGTGAAATGATTCGATATGATGAATCTTGATCAATCGGGAATAATCAGTATAAAGTAAAAAAATCAGTAAGGAATTTGTAAAAAAAGAGCAAGAAAAAAATTGAGATTGTATTAAAATACATCAAGAATATATGGTTTGACATCCTATTGGTTAGATAGTATACTTATTTTAGAATTATGCTTAGTTTGATGGGAACTTTGCACAAATTAAATATTATGATAAAAATAATAATTTAAGGGAGGAAGATATCATGGTATCTCAGACAGTAACAGTAACAAATCCAACAGGAATTCATGCTAGACCGGCAGCAACACTTGCAAAGGTAGCAGCTCCATTCAAATCCAACATCTTTTTGAACACTGGTGCTAAGAAAGTTCAGGCTAAGAGTGTTCTTAACCTTATGTCTGCAGCAATCAAATGCGGAACAGAGATCGTTGTTGAGTGTGACGGCGAAGATGAAGCTGATGCATTGAAAGCAGTAGTAGAAGCAATTGAATCTGGATTAGGAGAATAGAGATGGAACAGATCCGTGTTGAGAAAACAGCGTCTAGAGGTATTGCTGTTGCGCCGGTTTATATGTATCTTGAACCGGATTTGACACCGGCGCCAGGTAATATTGGTGAAGATGCAATTGATACAGAAATTGCGAAGTTTGTCGCAGCAAGAGATGCAGTGATTGATGAACTCACTGTACTCTCTGAAAAGAATGAGATCTTTGCGGCTCATCTTGAAATCGCGGGAGATTTCATGCTTCAGGATGGTATTGAAAGTAAGATCAGAAATGATAAAGAGAATGTAGAGCGTGCAATCTGCGACACAATTGATGAGATTGCAATGATCTTTGCATCTATGGATGATGAGTACATGAAAGAGAGAGCGGCAGACGTCCGCGATATCGGAAAACGTATTCTTGCCAAGGCAAAAGGAGTGAAGCTTCCGGATCTTGGAGGAATCACAGAACCAGTTGTTGTTATGGCTCGTGATATGTATCCTTCAGATACAGTAAGCATCAATCCTGAGCTTGTAAAAGGTATCATCACAGAGGAAGGTGGAGTAACAAGCCACGTTTCAATCATTGCCAAGAGTCTTGGAATTCCTACATTGGTAGGTGTAAAAGGTATCCTTGCAAGAGTAAGCGATGGAGAGATGATCTGTCTTGATGCCGGTGAAGGCGTTATCATTGTAAAGCCGGACGAAGCAGCAGAAGCTGAGTATATTGCTAAGAAAGAAGCATATGAAGCTGAGAGAGCACGTCTTGAGAAATTGAGAACAACTCCGGCAGTTACAAAAGATGGAAAGAGAATTCAGCTTTGTGCAAACGTTGGTAATGTGCAGGATATCAGAAATGCACTTCCAATGAACATTGATGGTGTGGGACTTTTCAGAAGTGAGTTCTTATATATGCAGAATACACACTTCCCAACAGAGGAAGAACAGTTCGTTGTATACAAAGAGGCAGCAGAGCTTGCATCTGAAGAACTTACAATCCGTACACTTGATATCGGTGGAGACAAAGAATTGTCTTATTATCAGTTCGATAAAGAAGAGAACCCATTCCTTGGATGGAGAGCGATTCGTATCTCTCTTGACATGAAAGGAATGTTCAAAGAGCAGCTCAGAGCGATTCTTCGTGCATCAGCATTTGGCCATGTCAGAATCATGTTCCCGATGATCATTTCAATGGAAGAACTTCTGGAAGCTAAGGCTGTTGTAAAAGAGTGTATGGCAGAGCTTGATGCGGAAGGAAAGAAATACGACAAGGATATCGAGATCGGTATGATGATCGAGACTCCTGCCAGCGTTATTCTTGCAGATGAGTTTGCAAAAGAAGCGGACTTCTTCTCAATCGGAACAAACGATCTTACACAGTACATCCTTGTTGTTGACCGCGGTAATAAGAAAATTGCCAAGAAGTATAATTACTTCAGCCCGGCAGTTCTGAAATCTATCGGAAGAGTTATTGAAGCAGGACACAAAGAAGGTATCAAAGTTGGAATGTGCGGCGAGATGGCCGGCGATCCAAAAGCAGTACCGATCCTTCTTGACCTTGGACTTGATGAATTCAGTATGTCAGCAGGGAGTATCGACTACGTAAGAGAGCAGATTCTTACAAGAGAATAAAGTGGATTTTAAGAGACCGTTATATCAGCGGTCTCTTTTTTTGAAAAAAATGTTAAAAACAGAATCAGCCATATCTCCAAAACTGTCGACTTTCCTTCGCTTCACTGCGGTTTTATCGCACCCGTACGTCGTCGCGATAAAAGCGTTTGCTCCTTGTACGGGCGCAAAACTTGTGAAGCTCAGCCGTCTTCCAATTGTTTTGTCCGATATGACTGATTCCGTTTTTTATACACTTTTTCGAAAATACAGTACCTGATATAACGTTTTCAGTTAGTACTTCTTGTAAAATCTAACTCAACTTCTCCAGTACACTCGTCTTGTAAAATCTTAGCAGTGCGACTTCGAGCAGGCGTCTGAACAGTTCGTCGTCTGTATTGTGAAGTGCTTTGAGCAATGCAGGATCTTCGAGCAGTGAACCGATGATCTCACTCGCAACGGAAGCAGAGATCTGATTGTCTGAAGAATCCGGAATAAAGGAGACAATGGCACCGAGAATGATGCGTCCATTCTCGTAGATCGGAGGCTCTAGACGAACATATCCAAAGCAGGGATGTTCAATCAGAGAACTTTTGCCGTGAAGCAGCAGTGCGTGGAACGGCTTTATATATGTATCGGCGATCTGATCACGCTGTTTCATGATCGTGTAAAAATGCTGTTCTGCCTCCGGTGTATCCGCGAATAAGCTGGAAGCGTATGAAATAATTTCCTCCCGGCTTTGAAGGACAGGTGCCTGACCGATTCGGATATTGTCCAATAGTGCAAAAACCTCATTTGCAAGAGAGGTAACATAGTGAATATCATCTCTTGTGACTGGAAGTGATGGAACACGCACCTGCTTGCCAAGATTTTTTCGTGATTTCGTGAGGGCGTTCAATTTTGATTCGAGCAGCATCTTGTCCTGTTTCGTTAACATTGGATTCACACAGATCCACCGAAATGTTGTATCAAGTTTCACTGTCGAGATGATCAGATCAATGCCTGAAGCCTCTAGCTGCGCCGGGTCAATATCAAATGCGGACACTGTTCCGCGGATATCAAGATCTGGATATTCCTGTTTCAAACTGGAAGAAAGAAGGCGTGAACTTCCAATGCCGGTTGGACAGACGATCATAACAGTGATCTTTTTTGCGAGTTTGCGCCTTCGATCCATTGCCATCGCAAAATAGATCGTGATAAATCCAATTTCTGTGGCCGGGAATACAGGAAGTTCATATACCGCTGACAATGCCGATGTCCCGGCTTCACAGGCCTCGTAGATATCTGAGTAACTGTTTTGAAAATCTGAAAGTAATGGATTCTCAATTGGGATTCCGGCACGCAATCTTCCCAGTGTAGGTTGTAAATGCGCAGATAATTCCGAAGGAAGTCTCTCATCCATGGAGAAATCCATATCAAGGTAATCGCTGACATTGCGAATCAGCTCTAATGTCATCTGATGGATGTCAAAGTCACGTTTTCTCGTCAGATCTCTTGTATCTGATGACCAGATGTGGATGCCTGACAGAAATTTTGTGAGATAGACTGTCTCACTGTCAATGATCGGCAACTTGAAATCCTGACGAAGCTGACGCATGAAATACTCTGCTATCGCAAATTCCGGTTCGCCGTTTATGTTTATAAGGGTCTCGCTTTTGTCTGACTCCACATAGTATCCGTCCAGGATGCGATTGACCATGTAAGATAAATAGACAAGCAGCTGTTGATAAGCACTGTCTGAAAGATCGAGCTGAAGCGTTTCCTCGCATTCATCGATGATATTGCTGACGCCATCTGTGATCTTCTGATTCAGATCGACCTGAATCTTATTCAGACGGGAAAGATCTGAGGCCTTTCCATGGTCAAGATCTCTTATCTCATTCATTTGCCTGCACAGGAATGAAGTTACAGCCTGCCTTTTTGCCTGTTCCGTTCCCTCGATAAATATACCAAGCCCCTGTCTGCGGTGCAGAATCAGCTTATATCGCTGGAACCACGTCTCCAGCCTGTTCAGATCAGAAGAGAGTGTTCCTTCAGAGATGCCGAATGTATCCTGAAAATAATAGGATTTGATAGGCCCGTCTGCGAAAAGAATATCGTGACAGAGCATATCCTGTCTTTTCTTTTTATCTTCGACAGCGAAAACAGGCGTTTTACTGATGTTTAGCAGCGAAAGCAATTCCTGTCGGCGCTCTTCCGGTTCGTCTAAGAGGAGGCCGACGCTTCGCTTGCGGACCAGTCGGAAACCATTACTGGAAAGCCACGACTCCACTGTCGGAAGCTCTCTCTGAACAGAACGTGTACTGATATTCAATTCATCGGAAATGATGGAAATTGTGATGGGATTATCCTGAGGGAATCGTAACAGAACCCGGATGATATCCTCTGCGCGCTTCGTAAGCATATGAGTCTCCTTTTATTCATTTATCAGGGTCGGTCCCAGGGACGTTCACCCACTTGTGAGCAAGCTCATGTGGTTTTAGTCCTTTTGACCCTGGTATCATTCTATTATTATACATGAAAATGCATACAAAGACAAACACTAAACCTGAGGAAAGAACGTTAATTACGCCATATAAAGACATACAAATGTCACTTTTCAAAATGGACATTTCTATGTCCTTTTCTGTTCGTGCCAAAGTTGTAATATCGTTTGTTTGTAAAATGTTTATACTCATTTTATACTTTATTTAGAAAATCAATCAGGGATTGAGAAAAAGTGTAATACGAAAGGAGTAACTATTATGAAAAACGCAGTACAACGTTTTGGAAAATTCCTCAGCGCAATGGTAATGCCAAACATCGGAGCATTTATCGCATGGGGATTCATCACAGCATTATTCATCGCAACAGGATGGCTTCCGCATGAGGGATTATCGACACTCGTAAGCCCAATGCTGAACAACCTTCTCCCAATTCTTGTGGCTTATACAGGTGGTAAACTCATCGGCGGAGACCGTGGTGGAGTTATGGGTGCAATCGCAGTTATGGGTGTTATCGTAGGAGCACCTGACTACCCGATGCTGATGGGATCCATGATCATGGGACCTCTTGCAGGTAAAGTGATCAAAACCTTTGACAACGCAATGGAAGGACATATGCCGGCAGGTTTCGAGATGCTGATCAACAACTTCTCAGTTGGTATTCTTGGTATGATCCTCGCAATCATCGGATTCTTCCTTATCGGACCTCTTATGTCTGGTATCCTTGTAGTTCTTACAGCAGGTGTTGACGTTCTTGTAAATCATGGACTTCTTCCACTTGCAGCAATCTTCATCGAGCCAGCGAAAGTATTGTTCCTGAACAATGCGATCAACCATGGTATTTTCACACCAATCGCAACAATGCAGGCTCAGGAAGCCGGAAAATCAATCATGTATATGCTTGAGGCTAACCCGGGCCCGGGTCTTGGCGTTCTCCTCGCATACTGGATGTTCAGCAAAGATAAAGTGACAAAAGATTCTGCTCCGGGAGCGATCATCATTCACTTCCTTGGAGGTATCCATGAGATTTACTTCCCATATGTACTTATGAACCCGGTTATTATCATCGCACCGATCGTTGGTAATATCTGTGCAATTACATTCTACACAATGACAGGTACAGGTCTTGTTGGTCCTGCTTCACCTGGATCCATCATCGCATTCCTTTCTATGTCAACAAAGGGAAGCGGAATGATTATGACATTAGTTGGTGTTGTAATCGCAGCAGCAGTATCATTCCTGATCGCATCACCAATCGTTAAAATGTCAGGAAGCAAGAGTCTGGAAGAGGCTCAGGCTAAAAAAGACAGCATGAAAGCAGAAGCAAAAGGACAGACAGCTGCAGCAACAGGTGCAGACGTAAAGGCTGCAGATATCAAGAAAATCATCTTTGCATGTGATGCGGGTATGGGATCATCTGCTATGGGTGCTACAAAATTCAGAAACCGTATCAAAGACCTCGGTCTTGGAATCGTAGTAACAAATACATCAGTGGATAACGTTCCTTCAGATGCAAATGTAGTTGTATGCCAGACAATTCTTCAGGATCGTGCAGCAAAATCTGCTCCACAGGCAAGACTCGTAACACTTAACAACTTCCTTGCTGATCCGAGTCTTGACGCTCTTTATGAAGAACTTGCAGCAGTTGCAGGCGGAAGTGCATCGGTAGAAGCAGTTCCGGCAGAAGAACCAAAGAAAGAAGTTAAAGCAGGCGTTCTTGTAGAAGACGGTATCAAAACAGGCCTTGCTAGCGTAGATAAAGAAACAGCAATCCGTGCAGCAGGACAGCTTCTCTGCGATCTTGGATATGTAAATGCAGATTACATTGACGCAATGGTTGAGCGTGAAAAACTTGTAACTACATACATGGGAATGGGTGTTGCGATCCCACATGGAACATCTAATGCAAAAGAGACAGTTAAGAAGTCAGGTATTGTAGTAATGCAGTATCCGGAAGGAGTAGACTTCGGAACTGAAAAGGCGAACCTTATTATTGGTATTGCAGGTGTAGGAGACGAGCATCTTGAAATTCTTGCGAACATCGCAGGAAGCCTTGAGGATGAGGCGCTTCTTGAGGATCTCAAGAAAAATGCAGACGTTGCTACAATTATGAAGACATTCGGCTAAGAAATAAAAGGAGAAACGAATTATGAAAAAAGCAGTTCAGTTTGGTGCCGGCAATATCGGACGTGGATTTATCGGAGCTTTACTCAGCCAGTCCGGATATCACGTAGTATTTGCTGACGTCGTAGAAGCAGTGATTAATAAAGTGAACGAAGATAAAGGATATACCGTTCACATCATGGATGTTGAGTGTGAGGAACAGAAAATTGAAAATATCAGCGGTGTGAACTCAACAAAGCCGGAGGCTATTGATGAAATCGCGACAGCTGATATTGTGACAACAGCAGTTGGACTTGTGATCCTTCCAAGAATCGCTCCGACAATTGCGGCTGCAATTGAGAAACGTATGGAAATGGGTTTGAAAGAGCCTATGAACATGATCGCGTGTGAAAATGCGATCCGCGGAACAAGCCAGCTTAGGAAAGCTGTATACGAGAATCTCAGTGAAGAAGGTAAAGCATTCGCAGATGAATATGTTGGATTCCCGGATTGTGCTGTAGACAGAATCGTACCTCCAGTAAGAATTGAAAACTCTATCGACGTTGTTGTGGAGCGTTACTTTGAGTGGGATGTAGAAAAGAGCGGATTCAAAGGTGAGATTCCGGAAATCAAAGGTATGACACTTGTAGATGATCTTATGGCTTACATTGAGCGTAAATTATTTACACTGAATACAGGACACTGCATTACTGCATACCTTGGAACACTCCGTCAGATCCCGACGATCGATCAGGCAATTGCAGACGAAGAGATCTATGCGATCGTTTCAGCTGCTATGAAAGAGAGTGGAGCAGGACTGATCAAAAAACACGGATTTGATGCTGACAAGCACGCTGCATACATCGAGAAGATCATTGGCAGATTTAAAAATCCACATCTCAAAGATGATGTTACACGTGTTGGTCGTGAGCCGCTTCGTAAGCTCAGTCCAACAGACAGATTGATCAAACCACTTATGACAGCTACAGGATTTGGTCTTCCGGTAGATCACATGTTGACAGGTGTCGGTGCAGCACTTCATTATAATAATCCTGAGGATAAGCAGAGCGTAGAACTTCAGGAGAAGATCAAAGCAAACGGTGTGAAAGCAACTGTTGCAGAGATCACAGGTATTGAAGACGAGAAAATCATTGATGCTATCGTAGCAGAATATGAGAAATTGAGTTAATCCGCGCGTCCTGAGTTGGAAAGCGAATGTTCGAATATCGGAATTTCGAACGAAAATATTAAACATTTAGGGATAATAAGTTAATAAATGGGGAAAACGGTCTTTTCGAAAGGAGAGGCCGTTTTCCCTGTTATGGTGTTTGGTTATAAGAGACAGTTATAAATATACGAAAAAAGTTTCATATATAAGAAGTCGTGCTTATCTTGACAGATATGTGGAAAAGATGTTACGGTAAATATGCTACATATGAAAAATATCAGTATCATTGCGATTGAGGAGTAAAAGAGATGAGTATTCAGGAAATGAAACCGATCAAAGAAGGAAAAGTAAGAGAAATATATGATAACGGTGACAGTATGATCATGGTTGCAACAGACAGAATCAGCTGTTTCGACGTAATCTTAAATAATCAGGTGACAAAAAAAGGTACTGTGCTTACACAGATGTCTAAATTCTGGTTTGAAATGACAGAAGATATCATTCCAAACCATATGATCTCGGTAGATGTAAAAGATATGCCGGAATACTTCCAGCAGGAGAAGTTTGATGGGAACAGCATGCTTTGCCGCAAGCTTGAGATGCTTCCGGTAGAGTGTATCGTTCGTGGATATATTACAGGAAGTGGCTGGGCAAGTTATCAGAAGACCGGAAAAGTCTGTGGAATTGAACTTCCGGAAGGATTGAAAGAATCTGACAAACTGCCGGAGCCAATCTACACACCGTCAACAAAGGCTGAGCTTGGAGATCACGACGAGAACATCTCATATGAAGAGAGTATCGAATATCTTGAGAAACGTTTCCCGGGAAAGGGAGAAGAGTATGCTTCAAAGCTTCGTGACTACACAATCGCATTGTATAAGAAATGTGCTGAGTATGCACTTAGTCGTGGAATCATCATCGCAGACACGAAATTCGAGTTCGGTCTTGATGAGAATGGTAACATCGTGATCGGAGACGAGATGCTTACACCGGACAGCTCACGTTTCTGGCCGGCAGACGGATATGAGCCGGGACATAGTCAGCCATCGTTTGACAAGCAGTTTGCACGTGACTGGCTCAAAGCAAATCCGGGAAATGACTGGACGCTTCCGGAGGAGATCACGAAGAAGACAATCGATAAATACCTTCAGGCATATGAGCTTCTGACCGGCAAAGCGTTGGTGTAAGAGATCGAACAAAGAAATATGCATATAAAAAGGCGGATGCAAAAAGTGGTGAGATACTTTTTGCACCCGTTCTTTTTATATGCACAGTTATACGGTGTCCATGTTATTGATAAACATCTCGCAAAGAACGACGAGTTCCTTTTCACTGATATTGAGTGTGAGAAGTTCTCTGGCTCTGTCAAACTGTTCTTTGACATATTGATACAGAGGCGGATATTCCTGAATAAATACATCCGAATTCTCGATAAATATCTCTTTCTGATCCATGCTTCTGGCAAGCAGAAAATTACAGTGCAGGAGACTTTCCAGAACAAGTCCCGCTGTCAGATCACAGTTGAAATGTTGAAAGACATTTTTTGTGATATTAAAGAACAATTTGTTGGCGAGGGTTGTGTTTGTGCTGTCAAAAAATTGTTCAAAATACTGACTGATGTTCTGGGAAATATATTCATTAGGAAAACTGCTGACTTTGCGGTTATAGTCCTGCAACATTTCTTTTTTGGCATAAATAATATTTCGGACAGTTGTCATTCCGTGCAGATTTTCTTCTTTCATGATTCGTGCCGTTCGCATCAGCATCGGCAGTGAGATCGGAGACAGCGAGAGGATCGTCTGATTTGTCTTCCTGACCATCAGTGTCGAGAGGTTGTTAAGAGGGGCTTTATCACTCATCAGAATGATTTCTCTTGATTTGTCTAAATTCTTAAGAAGAGTCTGTGCCTTCTTTAAAAAGCGTGCATAATGTGTCTGATCTTCATAGGTATAGTCAATGGCATAATATGTCCTTGTGCCCGTAATATAATTCATATACAGAGCGTAATTTTGTGCAATCTGTCTGGTGTGGGTGACAATGACATAAGATACACAGCTTGCATTTAATGCCTCTAAAGCGTATTCGATAAAAAGGCGAAGGTAATCGCGATAGCTTTTGCTCAGAGAAGAGCCAAAAGAAATCTGGATTTTTTCAAATAGTGCGGAAGACGTTTTGACAGTCGTTTTGCTTAAATCCGGCATCTGGTTTCCTTCCACGCAATCGATGACAAACGTTCCATGCAGCATTTCCTGGATGATGGAGTATAAACGATTTAACAGGGGGAGGTCATGTTCCATGCGAGTCTGGGCAAAGCAGAACCGCAGGATATTATGGAATTGTTCATCGACCACCTGATCTGTCAGCAGAACTTCCGTGCGAAGTACGTCATCCCGGATTTTTTCGTGGAAGGTTTTCCTGATTTTCGGCAGACGGAGATTACATGTACTGTCAGAAGAAAGCAAGTCAAGTAATGCACACGGTGTTCCCGGATAGAAGTCTACAAAATGTGGGATCGTGTTTTCGACAAAGGAAGTAATCTCCCGAAGATAATTCGGATTGTCATTCTGATTTTTGCGGAGCTGTCCGGACAGGGAGTGCGGAAGCAGTGTTGCAAAATTATCTCTGGCAAAATAAATGCTGTTTGAGACTGCATAATATATTTCGTTTTGAAGCTGAAAAATATTGTATTTATATTTCGCTGACAAAAGCATGGTCAAAACGTCGTGATTAAAACGAAAATGGATCTGGTTTTTGTCGGAAGCATCCTGCATGAAGGAAAGAATCAGCCTGGTCCGCTCCATAGGTGTTCTCTGGGACAGACTTGGGAAATGCACTACGCATGGTGTCAGAGGATAAAAGACCTTTGGATCCGTGGCGCCTTCGGTCAGTGAAAAGATGATGAGCGGCTGCCGGCAGTTTTTGTTGCGGTACAGATTACAGATTGTTTCCCTGATATGGTAGGCATCTGTTTCGCTGACCGGATCAAAAACCTCGATCAGGATCATAGCTGTGTTATCTGTCTGGATCTGTTCGAGGATGTATTCATTGTCAGGTGCTTCGGGATGATAAGTGACCGTCAGAGAACGACTCTGCTTGCGGAATGTTTTCTTTTTAATGGCGTACTGAAATAACTGTTCGCAAAAATTCTTTTTTCCGCTTCCTGCTTCGCCGTAAAGTACGATCATAAGAGGGTATTCCTGCGGAAAAATAAAGCAGGGCAGTATTTTGTCGATGATATCACACAGAGATTCACCTGTGCTGCTCCCGATCATATGAAATTTTTCCAGTGCATTTCCGGTCACAGGAGCATTAAAGGCAAGTTGTTCCTTTAATGCTTCTTTGCTTTCCAGAATCTGAGGCGCTTTGGAATAACGAAATTCCTGAACAATGACATCTCTGGACAGATACGTCGTCGGACGACCGGAAATCTTGATCAGCTTGTATTCGTTAAAAAGCTGATTCAGGATTCTGGAGACATTGCTTCGGTCGATTTTCAGTTCCAGGGAAATTTCATAGGCGTTACATTGTTCAAAGGAAAAAGAGTTGTCTAAAATGGATTCCCTTGTATAACTCATAATCTTTTCTAAAATGGTAGTTTTTCTGCTGTTCATAAAAAATCTCCTGTTTTTTAGTGTTTCTTTCATAACACATATAACACACTAAAAGTAAAAAATACAAAAATAAAAGTGTAAATAGT
>JAUNDE010000027.1:28161-28371 GCA_030526265.1 Eubacteriales bacterium
CTAAGTAAATTTTATCTGCAAAACAGGTGGAATTCAATAGATTTGATGAAAAAAGTGTGTAAAAAGTGAAAAAAGCATAAACTTACGTGTTGCACAAATGGCAAAAATCCATCGAGTTGACAAAGCGAAAAGAGTCAGCTTAAAATGAGCCTCGTTGAAACACGGAAACAAAAAATTGAGTGAAACAAAATACTGGATCCATTCAAAATT
>JAUNDE010000028.1 GCA_030526265.1 Eubacteriales bacterium
TCACAGTAGTATGCAGGAATTCTGTGTCCCCACCAGATCTGACGCGAGATACACCAGTCACGGATATTCTCCAGCCAGTGAAGATAAATCTTGTCAAATCTCTCCGGAACGAACTTCAGCTCACCTGTCCTGATTGCTTCGATCGCAGGCTTTGCAAGCTCTTCCATACGTACAAACCACTGCTGTTTGATCAATGGCTCAACAGTGGTATGACAGCGGTCATGTGTACCTACGTTATGACTATGATCTTCAATGCTTACAAGGTATCCCTGCTCTTCAAGATCGGCAACGATTGCCTTTCTTGCCTCATAGCGGTCCATACCGGAATATTTTCCGTATCCTTCAACGATCGTTGCATCGTCGTTCATGATATTGATCTCCGGAAGATTGTGACGCTTTCCAACTTCAAAGTCGTTCGGATCATGTGCCGGTGTGATCTTAACCGCACCTGTTCCAAAATCTTTATCTGCATGATAATCTCCCACGATCGGGATCTCTCTTCCAACAAGCGGAAGAATTACATTCTTTCCAAGGATATCTGCATATCTCTCGTCATCCGGATGAACAGCGATCGCTGTATCTCCGAGCATTGTCTCAGGACGTGTTGTTGCGATCTCGATGAATCGTCCTTCCTCTCCGGCAACCGGATATTTGATATGCCAGAAATGTCCTGCCTGTTCCTCGTGTTCTACTTCCGCATCGGAAAGAGAAGTCTTACAAACCGGACACCAGTTGATGATTCTGGAGCCTTTGTAGATATATCCTTCTTCATATAATTTGATAAATACTTCCTCAACAGCCTTTGAACAGCCCTCGTCCATTGTGAAACGTTCTCTGTCCCAGTCACATGATGTACCAAGCTTTCTGAGCTGTTTTGTGATCGTTCCGCCGTACTCTTCTTTCCACTGCCATGTACGCTCAAGGAATCCCTCACGTCCGAGCTCTTTCTTGTCGATTCCTTCATCTTTTAACTGATTTGTTACTTTTACTTCTGTAGAGATCGCCGCATGGTCTGTTCCCGGAACCCAGAGTGCATTATATCCCTGCATTCTCTTATAACGAATCAGGATATCCTGCATTGTGTTGTCGAGCGCATGTCCCATATGAAGCTTACCTGTAATGTTCGGCGGAGGCATCACGATCGTAAATGGCTTCCTGTCTTTGTCTACTTCAGCGTGAAAATACTTTTTCTCACACCACTTTTCGTACAGTTTTTCTTCAATCGCTTTTGGATTGTAAGTTGTCTCTAAATTCTGTCCCATATTTCTTCTCCTCTTCTCATTGTCACTCTAACAGATACCTTTGTGTTTGTCCTCAGAATTCACAATATCTTCATAAAGACTTCACACAATCTTCAGAGCAGAGCATCTCCTCTGCCACAGTACAAGGGCATAAAAAAGCGCCCTCTATATTGATATAAAGGGCGTCTGATACGCGGTACCACCTTTATTTCACAGCAGACGTGTGCTGTTTTTCTCATCATATTCTATAACGGGAACGACCCGGGATGACCTACTGTAAATGTTCAGACATCCGGCTCCGAAGCTACCTTCTGTATCTCTCTCCTCGAACTGCCTTCCAGCCTGTGAGCAATTCTCTCTGTCAGGTTCCAAATACATACTCCTCTTCATCCTGGCCTTTGCATGAAACTACTGATTATCATAGTCACAGAAGCCTGATTTGTCAAGAAAATTAAGATTTTTTTAATCTCCAAAAATGCAGAAGATCAGCGGTTTTCAATCCATCATCAAACAAGACCGAGACTGCGCAGAAGCCACAGCCAGAATGTAAGTGTAAATGCACTGCAAAGTGTCGTGAGCATAACTGTTCCAGAGGACAGGACACCTTCGTGCCCCATATTTTTCGCCATAACATAACTGGTCACAGTCGTCGCAGATCCAAGCATAACAAGGATTGCCACAAGCTTTTCATTTTGAAATCCCATGTGAACTGCGATCGGAAGAAAGACCGCACAGAAACCGATAAGTTTGATAAAAGCGGCCGTGACCGTCGGCCACTTTTTCTCAAGTGCCTTCCCAAAGTCAAACGATGCTCCCATCGCCATCAGTCCCATCGGTGTCGTCATACTTCCAACACTCGAGGCAGTCTTGCTGAGGATCGCAGGGAGCGGAATCCGAAGTGCAGACCACAAAAGACCTGCTGCGATACCGAGAATGATCGGATTCTTTGCAATCCCAATCAACGTCTTTCTCATGACTGCGTGATCGATCCGTTTCTGTCCCGGTTTCAACAAAGAAAGAACAAAAACAGCCATCACATTGTAAAGCGGGACACTTCCAATGATCATAAGCGGTGCCATTCCTGATGTTCCGTATATATTCTGAATAAATGCGATGCCGAGGATCGCCGCACTGCTTCTGTAAGAAGCCTGAACGAACTCGCCACGTATACTCTTATCTTTCCAAACGCATGACAAGGCCGCGGCGAACATGATACTGATCACCGTTGTTCCAAAACAGAACAACACAAATTTCGTATCCCACACTTCGTAAAAGTCCACTTCCGCCAGATCGTGAAAAAGCAATGCAGGAAGCGGAACAACGAATACAAATTTATTCATCTTCGATGCAAATGCATCGTCGATCCATCCAATCTTATGAAAAAAGTATCCCAGTATCATCATAAGAAATACCGGGATCGTAGCATTCAAACTAAATACCAGATTTTGCATTTACCATTACCATGCCTTCTATATAAAATCAAAAAGTGACATCTGGTCATCTTTTCTGAGGGTCATTTTCCTCTCAACGATCACTTCGTCTCCCTTAAGTGTTCCGATCAGCATCGGAGAATCCGGATCATGCTGCCCGCGCTGTTTCTCTGCTCCCGATATCTTCCCGGTCGCATAACAGTAAGCACATCCATGCACGCATGTGTGATACATACCAATATCAACACTCTCTGCACATCCACATTCTTTCCTCTGTCCTCTATCCTTCTTGACATCCAGTTTGTATCCAACAATCTTCTGGATCCTGTCACGGTCAATACATGCTCCATGTGCAATGCCAAGTGAGCTGAGATCTACTTTCTCACAGCAGGTGTACAGCGGCAGATCATATTTGTCTGCAATTTCTGCAAGTCCCTTTGAAATATCGATCATATCCTCTTCTTCCATCTCAAGGAACGGCTTTCCTCTCACATAGTCAACAAAACTGATCGTACATCGTTCTGTATAGTTGTGAAGCCACCCGCATAACACTTCAAATTTTTCCAGATGGTATTCTTTTGTATATTTGTCATTGATGATGATCGGATCAAAGCGCAGATTCACCCTGTTTTTGCCAAGACGTTCACTGAGCAGTATGAATGTAGCCATCTTCTCTTCCATTGATGGAAGATTTGGCTCAAGATCTTTCCCATAATCTGTAATCGTGAATTCGAAACAATAAGAATACCCAAGCCTCTCGATCATTTTCAAATAGGGAAGCATTGGCTGTGGATTCTTTGTCCAAAACACAAAACAGTCAACCGTTTTTGGAGAAAGTTCAATACGACTCACCTTTTTTCTGTTGTACGGATGCGGGACGAGAACTTCTCCTGCAAGCAATCGTTTTACAAACCACTCAGAATACAGTGCAGGGATGTCTGTCCTTCTACTTACACTGACAATCATCTTCTTATCTCCCTTATGGAAATAGTTTATAACAAAATAATAACGCGCGCAAGAAAGGAGCAGAATTTATCTGCTCCTTTCCGGTTATTTCTGTCATTTTCCAAAATTTCTTTCGATCAGCCTGCAGTATTCCCTGAATGCATGTGTGTCTGAAAGAGTCTCTTCCAGAGCGGTTCTGACACCCTTATAATACCAGGCGATCTTTTCTTTATCTTTCATGCGGAATCTGTTCCAGAGTTCCTCTCCATAGACAGGATAATCTCTGTCAATATCTCTCATATTCGAAAGCTTATCGGCAAGTGCGATCTTCTGAACATCTTTATCCGCCTCTCTAAGATGACATACTGTATGATTTTTACGTTCGATCCATGTTTTTGTCTTATCTTCGCTCTCCTGCGCAACAAGACTTGCTACTCTCGGAGAAAATTCTCTCGCAAGAACTTCTTCCGTCACACCTTCACAATCCTCTATCGTATCGTGAAGATAGGCTGCACAGATGACTTCCTCATCTGTTGTAAGCGATGTCACAATATCTCCCACTTCAATCGGGTGAACGATATACGGTCTCTTCGTTCCTTTTCGATATTGTCCCCTGTGAGCTTTCGTCGCAAATTCAATTGCCTTATTAATCATACATGGTACCTCATTTCAACCGGTCTTTCTGGTTCTGGCATTTTCCACATTTTTATTATCTATGTAAAAATCACCTGTGTCAACCTTCCTGCAGTATAAATTTACTCATCTTTTTTCTGATCATCTTCCGCATCATCCTCAGAAATCTCATCCTTCATCTCATTCTCGATCGATTCTCTCAGACGCGAATGCTCTCTTCTGTGGAACATGTCATAAATACACGGTACGACAAACAAAGTAAGAACCGTTCCGTACAAAAGACCTCCGACTGTTACAAGCGCTATCGGTCTCGCCATGTCGGCTCCCATTCCGACTCCGATCGCCATGGTTGACAGACCAAGGATCGTTGTGAGCGCTGTCATGATGATCGGACGAAGTCGTGTCTGCCCTGCCAGAACAAGTGCATCTTTTCTTGGCATTCCTTCTCTGACAAGCTGATTTGCATAGTCAATAAACACAATACCATTGTTTACAATAATACCTGAAAGCATTACAAATCCGACCATTGAGATAACGCTGACCGCAGAGCCGGTGATCCAAAGTGCAAATAATCCTCCGGTAAAGGCAAGCGGAACTGTAAACATTACGATAAACGGCGACCGGAGAGACTGGAACTGCGCTACCATGATCAGATACATGAAGATCAATGCAAGGGCAAGCATCTTAAACAGTTCGACCATCGCTTCATTGATTGTCTCATCCTCACCGGTCATTTTGATCTCATATCCTTCAGGTACTTCATATTTTTCCAGCGCTTTTTTCACTTTATTGCTGACAAGACCGATATTTTCTCCATCTTTCAGTTCTGCCGAAACTGTCATTACACGGTTCTGATTGATCCTGCTGATCGCCTGAACCCCTGTCGCATCTTCAAATGTCGAAATATCCGAAAGCTTTACTTCCTCCTTTGATCCATCCTGTTTCGATGCTGTGATCGTAAGCTCACGCACATCATTTCTGGACATTGTCTCTGATGCCCCGTCCGCGACATAAATATCATACTCAGCTGTATCTGCAGAGAGTGCCGTCGCACTTGACGATCCTGAAAGCTTTGCAGCGATTTCCTGATAAACCTGGGCAACGGTAAGGCCATGTGCCATTGCTTTTTCTTTATCCACGATCACACGGAGTTCTTCATTACTTTCTTCTGTGCCATCTGTCACGTTCTGCGTCCCTTTCACACCTGCAATGATTTCCTTCACATCAGAAGCTACTTCTCTTAACTTATCCAGGTCCTTTCCGGAAATACGAACTGCGACACCGGATCCTCCGAGCGCGCTCATATCCATCGAAGACATACTCACCGTAAGTTCCCCGTCAATATCTTTTGTCGCTTTTTCGATCTCTTTCTTAAGTTCGGCATTGGAAAGCTTTGGGTGCTCTTTCGTGATCGCATAGAACTGGGCCACGTTCGTTTTCGATGATCCCATATCCATCATTCCTGAGCTTCCGATCATCGCTCCGATATCTTCGATATCATCAATGTCTTTCACACATTCAAACACTTCATTCGCCACTTTCGCAGTGTCCTGCACAGTGCTTCCCTTTTCTGTCTCAAGTGTCATGGAAAGTTCTGTGCTTTCCATCTGAGGCATGAATTCCGTTCCTCTTGAAACAGCCAGCACTCCACTTAAGATCAGAAGTAACAGAGCCCCGGCAAATACAGCGACCTTCCACTTCAATGCTTTTCTGAGCAGACTACCGTAAACATCCTGAACCTTCCTGATCCATTTTGATTCTTTTGCCTCTGTCTTTTTCAAGAGGCCTGCTGCCATCATCGGCACAACAGTAAGTGCTACGAGGAGACTCGCAAGAAGTGAGTATGCAATGGTAAGTCCCATATCAACAAAGAGCTGTCTTGTGACACCTTTTGTAAATACGATCGGAGCAAACACACAGATTGTTGTAAGTGTCGATGCCATGATCGCTCCCGACACCTGATTGGCTCCCTTAACCGCCGCCTCCTTTGCAGACGCACCTTCTTCATTTCTGATTCGGTAGATATTCTCAATTACAACGATAGAGTTGTCTACAAGCATACCGACTCCGAGCGCAAGTCCCGAAAGCGAAATCACATTCAATGTAATTCCGGAGAAATACATTGCCACAAGGGACGTCAATATACTGATCGGGATAGAGCATGCAATGACGAATGTTGATCTTACACTCTTTAAGAAGACGAACAGGATCAGAATAGCAAGAACTGCACCATACATCAGATTCTGCAAAACCGAATTCACGATCAGGTCAATATAAACACCCTGGTCCATCAAAGTGATCACATTCACTCCCAGTGTCTCATCTTCATTTAATTCATTCAGCTTATCCAGAACCCGGTCGCTGACATCTCCGGTAGAATATCCGGTCTGCTTCTGAATACTGAACATCATACCATTTTCACCGTTGATCTTGGCATATGTCTCGTCTGAATTATCCGTATATTCAATCGTTGCCACATCAGACAGTTTCACCGGATCGATTCCCTCCACATCGACAAGGACAAGGTCCTTCATCTCATCCAGCGATTTGAATTTATCACCGATACGGACAAGATAATCGATTCCTTCTTCATTTACATATCCTGCCGGCATATTGAAATTCTGTGCGGCAAGAATTCCTTTTATCATGTCAACAGTCAGCACGCTTCCCATATCTGCACTTTTGTAAGCTTCCTCTTTTGCACTTTCTATCTGTGCTTCCTGCTGTGTGATCGCTGACTCTCCTACTGCGATCCCGGCACTTCCGGAGCTGAGTCCCACTGCCGTCTGAAGCTGTGCACTTGCCATCTGTCCTCTTGCCTCAGCCAGAGACATAGCTCCGTCATTGACCTGACTTTGCATCGCTTCGAGCTGTGCTTTTCCTTCTGCGATCTGCTGCTGTGCTGCAATCAGCTGTGTTTCCTGCTCACCAAGCTGCTGCAATGTATTCTGCAGTGTAGCATATACTTCCGCCGTAGCCGGATTTGATGGATCCAGAGCAGCGAGCTGCTGTGTGACAGCTGCCTTCTGTGCCTGCACCGTCAGAAGCTGCTGTGATACCGTTGTCTCAGACACATTGATCTCAGCCATTTTCTCTGTGATCTCAAGCTGCGCCTGTTTCAGCTCTTCCGCTTTCTTTGATACTTCGGCTTCTGCCTGACCAAGTTTGGTCGCAGCCTCGGCCTGACCGGCTTCAAGTTTCGCTTTCCCGCTTTCCACCTGTGCTTTTGCATCTGCAAGTGCAGCACTCGCCTCTGCAAACTGTTTGTCAAGATTTCCTTTTACTTCATCGCTCAGTTCTTCGACTTTCTTCTCGTTGATCGTCACCTGAACCGTCTCCTCGATGCTTCCGGTTGTCGTAACAGATGCAACACCTTCGATACTTTCAATCTCCGGCAGCACCTTTTCATTGATCAGCCTGCTCGCCTCTGCAGAATTTTCCCCTTCCGCGCTGACCGCAGCCACAAGCACCGGCATCATGCTCGGATTCAATTTCATAATCAGCGGGCTTCCTACCTCATCCGGCCAAAATCCCTCGATCTGATCCAGGCGCTCACGCATCTCGATCGTTACAGAATCCATATTGGCAGTCTGATCAAATTCCAGCATTACCATAGATGTATTCTCATTGGATGTAGACTGAATATTTTTGATATTGCTCACGGTAGCCATCGTCTGTTCGACCGGCTTCGTGACAACCATCTCCACCTGCTCCGGGCTTGCACCCTGATATGTTGTCATTACGATCGCATATGGCATATTCATGTTCGGCAGAAGATCCACCGTCAGATTCATGAATGTGACAACGCCGAGAATCATAATGAGCACAACCCCTACTACAACAGTGTAGGGCTTCTTTACGCTGAATTTTGAAAGCATTGCTCAACCTCTCTTCCTGCTTCTGTTCTTATATTTACAACGATTCAAATGAAGTTTCTCATCCTTTTTGAATTCTGTCCTGAAAAAACTCAGGTTCATCGTACCACTTGGGGATTTAAATATCAATCATTCAGGAGTATAATAAACTGGCACAGACACATATTTAATAAAAATTTTATGAAAGGAAAATCCAATCATCTTCACGGATAATTGGATTCTATGCATCAATATGAAAAAATATATTCTTGTTACCGGTGCTTCCAGAGGGATCGGTAAGAGCATCGCCCTTAAGTTCGCTTCAGAGGGTTATCACGTCTTCTTAAACTGCAGGAAATCACGCGATCTGCTGTGTAATGTTAAGAATACGATTAAACAAAAAGGCATCGGAAGCTGCACACTCGTACCGGGCGACATCGGTGATCCGGATGATGTGAGGAAGATTTTCCAGACGATCCATGAATACACCGATTCCCTTGACATCCTTGTAAATAATGCCGGGATCAGTCACGTGGGGCTTCTCCTTGATATGACGGACGAAGAATGGGATCATATTCTCAAGACAAATCTCTCATCCGTGTTCTATTGTATGAGAGAGGCATTAAAAGATATGACATGCGCGAAATCCGGCCGCATCATCAACATTTCCTCCATGTGGGGAACAGTCGGAGCCTCCTGCGAGGCGGCGTACTCTGCCACAAAGGCCGGCATACACGGACTTACAAAAGCTGCGGCAAAAGAATACGCCCCAAGCGGCATTCAGATAAATGCGATCGCCTGCGGCGTCATTGATACAGAAATGAATCATAACTTATCCGTTGAAGAACGGTCTGCTCTGGCAGAAGAGATTCCATTCGGACGCTTTGCCACACCGGATGAGGTCGCAGATCTCGTATGGAAACTCTCAGACACGCCGTCCTATATGACCGGACAGATCATCGGTATCGACGGAGGATATATCTGATCTTCCCACCATCTGCCCTCCCATGGCGGATGGTTATTTCACCAGCTTTAAAATCTCCTTACACTCAGGCGTGCCTGCTTCTTTTAAAAGCTCAAACAGTATCGCCTCGTATGTTGTAATGACCGCCCCTTCCTGCCCGGCACGCGTGATCGCCATCTGAAGGTCGCGGTCTTTTCTGCTTCCGATACAGTCGGTAACAAGAACCGGAACATATCCTAAAGCCGCAACATCGATCAGTGTCTGCAGCACACAACAGTGTGCTTCCATCCCACAGATCAGCACATAACGTTTTCCGCGTATCAGCGGTTCTGCCACACCACAGGCACTGAATGTGATCTTATCCAGATACTCATTCGTACCCACCACATCGAAGATATTCTGCGGTGACATCCCAAGCCCTTTTGTGTATTGCTGTGTGATAACAGTCGGTACATTTAATACCTTCAGTCCTTTCAGAAAGATCTCTACGCGCTTCATCAATGCTTCATGATCCTTGATCGCCGGTATAAGCTTCTCCTGAAAATCGATCGCCAGGGCTATCGTCTGATCTCTTTCTATTCTCATCTTTGTATTCTCCAACGGATCATCAGTAATATACTTTTCTTAAAAACAAACCTTTTGCCGGAGCGAGAAATCCTGCCAAACTGCGATCCTTTGCAGATATAACAAACGGAAGCCTGCTTCCATCTCTCTTACCGGCTCCAACTTCGATCAGTGTTCCTGTAAGGATACGCACCATATGATACAGAAATCCTGATCCATAATACGTGATTCGCACTTTATCGCCGGCACGCACGATCTTGATACTGTATATTTTACGGATCGTATCTTTTTTGTCTTTATTATCCGTAAAACTCGCAAAATCATTTGTTCCGATCAGATACTCTGCAGCATCCCGCATTGCCTCGATATCCAGATCCACCGGATAATGATAACAGTATTTTCTCGAAAAAACATCCGGCTTCTCTCTGCAGTCAATATAATATTCGTATTTTTTCCCTTTTGCACTTTTTCTGGCATGAAACCCATTCCGTGCCAGCTCTATCCGGATGATACGGATATCTTCGGGGAGTGAACGGTTCAGCGCATCCTTCAGATCATCCACGTCATAAAGCTTTGACAAAACAACACTTGCCACCTGTCCTCTTGCGTGAACACCACCGTCTGTTCTTCCTGACCCATCAATCTGAACACGGTATCCAACCATTCTTCCAAGCGTCCACTCAAGAATATGCTGTATCGTATTATCAGTGGTTGCCTGTCGCTGCCATCCCTGATATCTTGTACCATCATAGGAAATTGTCATCTTATAAGTTCTCATGTTCTCTCCTGTTCTATCAGGTATCCAGCCCACCTGCTGCTATCGGTCAAGAATTCTCTTGATCTCATCCATAAATGTATTCACATCTTTAAACTCGCGATATACAGACGCAAAACGAACATATGCAACTTCGTCAAGCCCTTTCAGTTCATCCATAACTATTTCACCGATCTTGCTGCTTGAAATTTCTTTTTCTTCCAGACTGAAGATCTTTGTCTCGATCCGGTCGATCGTCTTCTGAATATCGTCTGCCGGCACCGGACGCTTATAACAGGCACGAAGCACGCCCCTCTCGATCTTCCCACGGTTATACTGCTCTCTGTTATTGTCTTTTTTGATCACAATGAGCGGAATCGTCTCCACCTTCTCGTATGTGGTAAATCTCTTTCCACAGACATCGCACAACCTTCTCCGGCGGATAGAGTTACCATCCTCAACCGGTCGGGAATCAATTACTTTCGTATCTAAATGACTACAATATGGACATTTCATGTTCCTTTTACCCTCTTACTTTCTCTCTTCCTCGTGTATTTCCACAAGGATAATATCCGGCCCGATCTTACAGATACACCGAAACGGTATCACGTACTCCTTGGTTTCTCCAAATAAGAAACAGAGTCTTCCGCCTTTCGGCACGACGATCGCCTCGATCTTACCACTGCATTCATCAAAGACCAGATCCGAAACATATCCCAGCTTACTGCAATCACAGGAATTAATAACCTCTTTTTGCTGAAAATCACATAATCGCATATAATCACTCCCTACTGTACTATATGCGATATATGATCCTTTTGCTTTTATGAAATTGTTTTGCGGATAACAGTACCTGTTTTTCCTTTCATGGCATCCATCAACTTGTCAAAGGATGTGATCATGGCTTCTCTGCCATCTCTCTTTTCAATAAATTCTACCGATGCGCGGAATTTAGGAAGCATATTGTAAATTCCAAAATGTCCCTCTTCCATATATCTCTTCGCATCTTCTACGCTGATCTCACCGAGTTCCTCTTCATTATCTTTTCCTCGATTAATACAAACCTTCTCAACATTTGTAAGAATGACCAGCTCATCTGCATCGATCTCCTCCGCGAGCTTTCCTGCTGCCAGATCCTTCTCGATCACGGCACTTGCACCTTTCAGACGATTGTCCTGCTCCAGAACAGGGATACCGCCACCGCCACATGCGATAACGATCTGATCCGCATCCATCAGCGCCCGGATTGCTTCGATCTCGACGATCTTCACCGGATTCGGTGCTGAGACAACACGACGGAAGCCCTTTCCAGGTTCTTCCACAACATAGTTTCCTTTCTTTCTTTCCACAACGGCTTCCTCTGCACTCATGTAACGTCCGAGCACCTTCGTCGGTGTGTAGAACGCTTCATCATAAGGATCAACCGTCACCTGTGTGAGGATCGTACATACCGTACGGAAAATACCTCTGCTGATCAGTTCTTCACGGATCGCATTCTGAAGGTCATATCCGATATATCCCTGACTCATCGCAGAACATACAGACATCGGTGCCGCTGTATATTCTTCATGTTCCTTACCAAACTCATTCATGGCTGTATGGATCATTCCAAGCTGCGGGGCATTACTGTGTGTAATGGCAACCTGATATCCATCTTCTATCAAATCTGCAATCACGCGCGAAGAGCGCTTTACTGCTTCCTTCTGCTCCGGAAGGGTCGTTCCAAGTGCTCTGTGTCCAAGAGCAACTACAACTCTTTTTTTCATATGATTTCTCCTCATTCAAATAAAACTGCTTGGTTTCATTATATTTATAAAATCGCGCAAATTCAACTTGCTTCATTTATATTTTACAAATTTAAGACATCCTTAATGGTGTAGAATCCAGGTCCTTTATCAGCAAGGTATGCCGCACAGTCGCATGCACCTCTCGCAAAGCATTCCCAGTTATACGAATGGTGTGTGATCTCCAGTCTCTCACCCATAAATCCGAAATACACACTGTGGCTGCTCGGGATATTTCCTGCACGAAGTGAATGATATCCGATCGTTCCTTTCTCTCTCGGAGACACGCCTTCTCTTCCGTAAACCGCAATATCTGCGATCTCTTTTCCCATCGCATGCGCCATGATCTCTCCCATTTCTTTCGATGTTCCGCTCGGGGCATCCTTCTTCCACTGATCGTGCATCTCAACGATCTCAATGTCGGCTTCCTCTCCGATCGTCTTTGTCACGAGCTCAAGGACTTTATTCATCACATTTACAAGCTTTGATGTATTTGCAGCGTAGAGCATAGGAATTTCTTTTGCTGCTTCCTCAAAACGGTGGAATTCTTCTTCTGAGAATCCGGTTGTTCCGCACACAAGTCCCTTCTTATGTCGGATCGCTGCATCAAGCACAGCCATCGCATTCTCTTTTGTAGAAAAATCAATGATGACATCACAGTCATCGATCACCGATTCCAGGTCATCTACAACAGGAGCTCCGATCTCATAACCAACGAGAGCCACCTGTCCCAGATCTCTTCCGATATAGTCTCTTCCTGCCGGCGCAACACCTGCGACCAGCTCCATATCATCTCTTGCTGCAGCAACCTGTGTGATCAGTCTGCCCATCTTACCTCTTGGTCCAATTACAATTACCTTCATTTTATGGCCTCCTCCTGCATGATATCTCACAAATATCTGTTTTTATTTTTCATCAATTTCACTGATTTCACGCCGACAAAATCCTGCGTGTAAATTCGTCGTATCTTCACATGTGCCTCTGCACATCCCGATACGTTTTATTATAGCACACATCAGCTGAATTGTAACCGAATTACAATACTTCCCGCCATTTCTTACAACTTGTCCGAATCTAAAACAATTGTAAATGGTCCGTCATTTGTAAGGCTCACTTTCATATCCGCGCCAAAGCTTCCCTTCTCTACGACCGGCACAGATTCTTTACATTTTGAAATAATATATTCATACATTTCTTCCGCCATCTGCGGCGCACCGGCTTCGATAAAGCTCGGTCTGTTTCCCTTCTTACAGTTTGCGTACAATGTAAACTGCGAGATAAGCAGAAGGCTTCCTCCGACCGATTCGAGCGACAGATTCGTCTTACCATTCTCGTCTTCAAAAATGCGAAGTCCGATCATTTTCTTTACCATCTTATCGGCGATCTCCTTTGTATCTGTATCAGACACTCCGATCAGCACCATAAATCCTTTTGAAATCTCCCCGATGACTTTCCCGTCTACTTTCACGTCTGCGCTTGTCACGCGCTGAATCACAAACCTCATATCATCTCAACCTTTCTACGCCGTCTTTCCTTTTTTTAATATACTTTTAATCTTTACCTGTTTCATGTCCGGAAGCTGCGCCAGCACGATCGCAGCGAACATCATCAGGCATCCGATCCCCTCGCGCATTGACAGTTGCTGTCCCAGAACAACCCATCCTGCCAGTACGGAAATACTTGACTCCAGACTGAGAATCAGAGAAGCCACTGCGGGATTCACATTTTTCTGCCCGATGATCTGCAATGTGTACGCCACACCACTCGAGAGCACACCTGCATAAAGGATCGGACCCACACTCTTCATAACCGCCTCTACCGTCGTCGTCTCAAATGCGATCATAAACGGAACCGAAAGCACTCCCACCACAAAGAACTGAATACATGACATCTTCACGCCGT
The DNA here is from genome assembly GCA_030526265.1 of Eubacteriales bacterium. Classification (GTDB taxonomy): domain Bacteria; phylum Bacillota; class Clostridia; order Lachnospirales; family Lachnospiraceae; genus Claveliimonas. Next base: position 14,072 of record JAUNDE010000028.1, read on the forward strand.
CCACAAACGGGGCAAAATAATCAATAACCAGAATATGCGCAGAAAAAATAAGCGCACACAAGAATACATAGATATCTCCTTTTCCGATCGTGAAGCTCTCCGTAATGCACAGGAAGTACAGTCCGCATATCGCGATCGCAACTGCAAGCCACACTTTCCATCCGATTTTCTTCTTCAAAAAAATACCGAGTACGGGAACGAGTACAATATAAAATGCCGTGATAAAACCTGCTTTTCCAACAGTCGTATACTGCATGCCAACCTGCTGCAGTGTACTTGCCGCGAACAGACAGATGCCGCAGCAGATCCCCCCGATCAGAAGCATTTTCCGATTTTCCAGAACAGATTTCCCTTCCTGATCCTCCTTCTTATCCGGGTTCTGCTTCTGCAGGATCATAATGCATGGAATCAGAGCCGCACACCCCACGAAATTTCGGATTCCATTAAATGCGAATGGCCCGAGATGCTCCATTCCCACACTCTGCGCAACAAACGCGGTTCCCCAGATAAATGCTGCCATAAATAAAATAAACGCGTTCTTTTTTCTCATTTGTTTTCTATCCTCTTGCCTTACCTTTCTGTCAATTCTTTTCCTGATTGAAAACTATCTTTTGATCATCTCATCGTATCGTCCGATATCTTTCCCATTCTGAAGCATGATCAGACGCTGATTGCGGCTTCCGCGGAACAATAACCGGATATCCTTTTCCTCCTGAACGAACTCACCGTCTACAAGGACATCGATATAAGACAGCATTTCCTCTGTCACATCCGTATGCACCTTTCCGCCTTCCTGCATATCTACATCGTAGAGATAGCCTGAATAGCACCAGATATCTTTCTGCGGATACGTCTCTTTCGCTCTCTTCAGAAGCTTTACCACTTCGACCTGATTCTCCGGCTCAAATGGTTCTCCTCCGAGAACAGTCAGACCCTGAATATAATCTTTTCCGAGATACCCTATGATCTGGTCTTCAGTCTCCTTCGTATATGGCTGCCCGAACCCAAAATCCCATGTCTCGGCATTGAAGCATCCCTTACAGTGATGTCTGCATCCAGACACAAAGAGACTCACCCGGATTCCCGGTCCGTCTGCAATATCATATGACTTTATATTTCCATAATTCATCATGCCACCCCATATTTTCTCTTTTTACATACTTTGTTCATTATAGCATCAATACATGTAAAAAAAAAGAAAATCCCTTTGAAATTACATGCAAAGAGATTTCCTTCATCATTTTCTTATCATATAATCTAGAACTTACCGCTCCGTCCGCCATGGCTTCTTCCAGATGAACTCGTATGAAGCGAGCTGCCTCCGGAGTGATGTTCTTCCTCGATCTTCGTTCTTGTCCGTGTCACATTCACGAGCCTGTCATTTGACTCCCAGATCTCAACACCGTGTTTCCTGATATAATGTGCTGCACTGCCTTTCTTTGCAACAGACCGAAGCTGCGATTTTAATAACTGCATCGGAATGAATGAAAGCAGCAATCCGGCGAGCAGGCAAAGTGGAATGCCAAGAATCATGATCCATGTATATGACGGCGGTCCATCATGCAGGTAACCTTCACATTCTTCCAGAAATGCATTGCCCGCATCTGCCCAGTCATTGTCTCCAAGTTCTTCCACAATGACCGTTTCGATATTTTCCAACCGGCTGTCTGTAAATACATCGATCGCCGATCCATATGTTGTCATCGCATACTCACGGTCTCTTGCGGCAACGAGAAGAAGGATCCCGTCATCGCCTTCCCCGTATCCATAACCATTATAATCATAGTAGTCATCCGCGTATGCCTGAACAGATCTGTCATCGAGATAATCGATATAGACAACCGCAGCCTCACACTGATACTCCTCACTGATCGATTCCGCTTTTGCATTCAATCGTTCAAGCTCATCCTCTGTCAGAAGCCCCGCCTCATCTGCGACAAGTGGTTTCTGTCGTTCATCCGGGATCATCGTGTTCGTCTGCCGCACTCCATCTGACTGACTCTCAGCCTCCGCAGACACTGCTGTTCCAAAGCACAGGCAGGACAACAGGACTGCTGACAGCAAAGATATTACCTTTCTCTTCATCTCTCCATCCTCCTATAACAACAGAATCAGCAGCAAAACAACATAGAGAAGTGCGCCGATCATTCCACCATATATAAAGAAATATTTCCAGTACAGTCCCTTATCCATCGGAAGATCTCCGACCAGCTTACCGGTCTGCCCATTCATTGCGAACAGATAGCGTTTCCCGTTCCAGTTCGTCGTGAGCATCCAGACAGGAAGCAGCGCATAGTGCACATCGCCTCTCTGAAGATGCACTTGTCTGTTCCGGATCACAGCTCCCGGATACTTCAATGTATTCTGCACAGCTTCGACCGCGGTATTCTCTGTTCTGAGATCTGCTCTCGATTTGCTGTCCGCTACAGAAACATCATATTTATCCGCAAAAAATCCCGCGAAATACACCATGGAAAATTCTTTCAGCTCCGCGTAGTCAAACGGCTCGATCGAATCCATAAAATCATCCGGCATGCGGCTGGAGGCATCTACAGGAATTTTCTCAAAGCTTACCTGCCCTTTGCGGTACAGATCGTAATGTTCCGTAACCGTAACCATGTATTTTCCTTCTTTGAACTGATGCGATCTCATAGCTGCAGCATTCATTTCCACCTGTGCTTTTCCGTCAAACAGCCAGAACGGAACATAGACACCTTTGATCTCCTGTATATGGTTCTCATCTTTGAATGCCTTCGGAAGCAGTTTTTTCTTTCCGTAATGCATCTTCAGCGCATTTACCGCCTGCTTTTTCTCAATTTTAAAAGGAATCACATAATCCGGCTTCAGCGCTCCTGCGAACTGCCCCGGGATCACCGTCGGGTTCCCGCAGTACGGACAGGTCGTCGCAGCGGTCGTATCGTCACAGATCAGCTCCGCCCCACAGGAAGTACAGTTATACACCTTCAGCTTTTCAGAATCTTTTCCCCAGTCTCCCGATAAAGACTCCTCATTCCACTCATCCTGTGCAGAATTTGAGCTTCTCTTTTTTCCCTTCTCATGTTCTTTCTTCTCTTCTTTCGCAGAAGCTTCTTCGGCTCTCTTCGTTTTCTCACGGTAAAATGCTTCCACTTCCTCTACCGAATAAGAAGACTCACAATAATCACAGACCAGCTTCCCGGATGTCCCGTCGAACCGAAGCGGTGCAGTACATGCAGGACACTGATATTTTATCGTTTGTACAGCCATGTCTGTTCCTCCGCGCTATACCGGTTTCCTGGTTCCGCAGTTCGTACAGAAATTGCCGTGACTCTTTGTTCCGCAGTTCGGACAGAACCACCCTTTTTCCTGCTTTGGCTCAGGTCTCTTCGCACCACACTGCATACAGAAGTTTCCCGTTCCAACCGCACCGCAGCCACACTGCCAGCTGCCGTTTGCAGGTGCCTGCTGCTCCATCTGCCTCTTATCAGCACCCATCTGGTACAGATTCTGGATGTTCTGTCCTCCGGCATTTCCCATCATGTTCATGCCCATGAATGCCATTGCAGCACCGGCGTTTGGATTCTGTGCCGCACTCTGCATTGCTGCTGCCGTTGCTCCAACCATGTGAGCAGCTCCCATATTCGGGTCACGAAATACGGCATTGCGCTGCATTTCCTTGATCATCTGCTCATCTTCCTCACTGGCCTTCACACTGGACACGCCGAATGATACGATTTCAATTCCTCTGAGATCACGCCATTTTGATGAAAGCACTTCGTTCAGCGTATCAGCAAGCTCCGTCGTATGCCCCGGAAGCGATGAATAACGGATGCCCATATCCGATATCTTCGCAAATGCAGGCTGAAGTGCTGTGAGAAGTTCTGTCTTTAACTGACTTTCGATTTCACTTCTCTCATAGCTGTCGCCGATATTTCCGCACACATTGGTATAGAACAGCAGCGGGTTCGTGATCCTGTAACTGTACTCACCGAAACAGCGGATCGCAATGTCCATATCCAGTCCGATATTCCGGTCAACGACTCTGAACGGAACCGGGGACGGCGTTCCATATTTATTCCCGATCAATTCCTTTGTATTGAAATAATAAACCCTCTGATCCTTCGGTGCCTCTCCGCCAAATGTAAAACGTTTTCCGATATTTTCAAACACAGCTAAAATCGTTTCAGCATTCAGTCCACCGGTAAAGATCGATGGCTCCGTCGATGTATCATAGATAAATTCGCCAGGCTCTGCACACACCTCAACGACCTTTCCCTGTTCTACGATCAGCATACACTGTCCATCCGCAACCGCGATCACCGAGCCGTTCGAAATAATATTATCTGCACCCTTTGTATTGCTGGAGCGGCCGGACACTTTCTTTCGTCCTTTTACCGCCAGAATATCCGCCGGGATCGCTTCGCACATAAAATATTCTTTCCATTGATCAGCCAGCACTCCGCCGGCCGCACCTGTTCCCGCTTTGATAAGTCCCATACGATTTCTCCTTTCAAATCACATGTCATTCTGATTAACTCCATTGTACGCTACATCATATTTTTCGTAAAGAAACATTTTTTTCTGCAAAGCCTTACATTTCTTTATTATCGTTATGCTTTATCTTGGATTGATTTGCAGCATCTGACACAACTGTTGAAACAGTGCTTCTTCGTTGGAAACGACTTGATCTGCACAGCAATCTTTTTCAGGAATGTCATGTCCTCGTCGATTCAACCAGATCGTATTCCATCCCGCCGCCTTCGCACCCTGCATATCGTGTTCGTAAGAATCACCAACATAAAACAATTCTTCCGCTTTTAATCCCAGGGTATTTTGAGGAAGTAAGAAAATCCTTGTGTCTGGTTTTGCAAACTCCAAATCTCCGGAGACAAATATGTTCTTCTCATCGACCCAACGTTCCATTCCTAAAGTTTTGATCTTTCCATGCTGTCTCTTCGAATTTCCGTTGGTGATAATTCCCAGGATTACTTTATCTTTCAACGCGTCCAACATATTCTTTGTAGTCTCTGACAGATAAATGTGCTGCTGATAATAAACATAACGATGTTGAAATTCTAATGCGAGCTCCTCTGTACAGGACAGTCCATAGTCCTCTAAAGTATGAACGAGTCGGTAGATACCAACTTCATCCAAAGTCCATTCACCATCCATATAATAATGATAAATTTTATCAGAGTAATACTTAAATCTTTTGTAGAGCATATCCCTTGAAATCTCATATTTCCCTTCAAGCAATTCCTTATATGCTCCATTAAAAGACTGCTGCTGACTATACAGCGTATCATCCACATCAAAAAATACCGCTTTTATCATAAATCGTCACCCTATCCTATTCTATGAACCGAAGTTCCCTTGCCCAAATCAGTGCACTGCAGCAGCAATTGATGTATCAATTGCTGAATATGGAATCAATGTCGCCTGCAGGGCATGATAAATATCTGGTTTTCCCGGCCATACCGTATCCAGAACCTGATTCTTTCTATCCAGCTGGTGAAACCAGGATTTGTTCTCATGATCAAGAACTTTCTCATCAAGATATTCCATAAATTCATAATATTTTGTTGCATAATATGCTTTTCCTGTCAGATGGTACAATACTGCAGAAGTATTGATTGCTTCTGCCAAAGTCCAATGCATACGATCATGTACCACCGGTCTACCATCCCAATCTGTTGTATAGCAAATGCCCGGGGCGCCATCTACATTCCAGGCATCTGCAATTGCACGTTGAAACAGGCGCTCTGCACTTTCTACATATGAGTATCTGTCTTTTTCAGATTCATACGTTGAGCAGGCCCACTGAACAATCAGTCTTGCCCATTCAATGCCATGTCCCGGTGTCGCTCCATATGGCTTAAACTGATCATCCGGTGTATCTTTGTTGCACTCAAGATCCATATTCCAATTGCTGTCAAAATGCTCTGGTATTCTCCATTCATTATTCTTTGCCCAGCCAATGACATGTCTGATAATACGTCCTGCACGTTCACGATACATTTCATTTCCAGTCACATCCGCAACTGCCAGAAATGCCTCAACAGAATGCATATTTGCATTTAATCCACGGTAATCACTTAAGTTCTTAAACTCTGTATCCCAGGTATCCCTTGCAAGTCCATCCTTTTCATCCCAGAAGAACCGATCATATACCTCCAGCGCCTCTTTCAAAAGCTCACCCGCTCCTGGTCGATTGGCCAGCAGACCTGATGTCGCTGCCAGAATAACAAATGCATGGGCATAACACTGTTTCGTCGGAATGATACCTCCATCAGCTGAAAATCCCGCATACCATCCTCCGTTAGCCTGATCATACAGTTCCTTCTTAAGCCCCTCTAACGCTGCATCAGCAAGGCTTTCGCTTCCCTCATGACCAAGCAATGCTCCAATGCTGTACACATGAGCCATGCGTGAGGTAATCCAGGTTTCCCGATTTTTATCTTTCATTGGTGTTCCATCGATTCCCAGATAATAGGAAGATCCCCCTGGCGATGCAAAATTATGTCCAAAAGAAAGTAATTCATTTCTCATCTCGCGAAGAAATTCTTTATTTTCGCTCGAGTCGATCACATATTTTTCTTCTGTTTTACTGATCAGGTATCGAAGCGCATCGTTGACACACAAGAAGTTCATATCAACCAGATCCTTTTCCGGAACTCGAATTCCAAGAGCCAATCCCGCATGTTCGAACATCGGGTAATCGTTCACTCCGTCTCCAACACAAACCACTTCCTCAGATGTTATCCCAAGCATCTCCTCCAGCCTGATGATACCGGCTTTTTTACTTAAACCTGAAGGCATAAAATCGAAGCAATCTACATGTCGGTAAATCTCAATGTCTTCCAGTTTTGTTTTATTCTCGTCAATAATTTCCTGAATAATATCTAATTCTTCCTCTACCGATGGAAATGGTGTGAGACCAACCAGGTTTGGCTGATACCACATATTCGGCAATACTCTGTCAAATTCTGCTTTCAAAAATGCAATACTCTTCTTCGCCTTTTCTGAATACGGCTGAATCCAAAAATCCTTTGGAGGAAGCGTAATCCCACTCTGCACAACAGCTCCATTTTCTCCTGCAATCAATGGCTGCTTCAATCCCACCTGTCTAAGCAGACCGCAGAGATAATACGCTGGTTTTCCGGAACAGATTGCAACCCGGATTCCTCTCTCCTCCAGTTTTTTCAGGAGGGCAACATTTTCCGGCTGAATCCATTCTCCCAATTCCGCTAATGTTCCATCTAAATCAAATACTGCTAATTTAATCATAACTCTTTCCTTTACTCGTAATATCCTCATTCAAATGTGATACACAACCTGCAGAACCTGCCCATAGGCAGATCCTTTCGGATGCATGGCAACAAAATAGCGTAGCAGCCCTAAAACCACTACGCTTAATCCCTGAATTTGGTTGCTATTTCCATAGTTATATAATGAAAAAGCTCTCTTCTTCAGACTCAAATGCCTGCTTCAATTTTTCTCTCGCTTCTTCGTATGAGATCAAATCTTTTAATATAACTACTCTTGGATATTTCCTCAATACAGGTGCCACATCAATTCCTGCGACAAACATATCCGCACTGTATGGGTTCACATCTGTAATCGAACCATTGAATACCGTTACATCTTTTATTCCTAAATCTTCGATTACATTCTGAATGTTCATCTTTATGAACATCGAACTTCCGAGCCCATTTCCGCAGCAACACATAATTTGCCTGATCTTCTGCATAAAACAATTAGATTAATCGATATGGAATGTATCATCTGTCATTGCAAAAGCTTTCTCTAACTTTTCAGTCAACTCTTTCATTGACATGATCTTTGTCAAAACTACGACTCTTGGGTAGTCTTTCAATACTGGAGCAATATCGCGTCCTACTACGAACAGATCCGCTGCAGCCGGGCTAACTTCTGATAATGAAGTATGTCCTGCAGTAACTCCTGTAATTCCCATGTTCTTTAAAGCTTTCTCAATATTCATCTGCACCATCATTGAACTTCCAAGTCCTGAACCGCAACAGCACATAATGCTTTTAATTTCTGCCATTTTCTTTTCCTCTCTTTTTCATTTTTTACTGTGCAGATATTATCTACACATCTTCGCATGATCCAATTATATTTTACTACTCTTCCTCTGCAGATTCAATAAACATTTGCAATACTTTCTCCGGCTCTGTAGCATCGATAATTTCCTGAACCTTATCTTCATCTGCAAAAATATTAGAAATCGCACGGATACCATCTAGATGTTTATCTCCATCAACTGCAACCAGTGCAACCAGGATACGAACATCATATCCATCCTCGCTGAATTTGATTGCTTCATCTAAAGTTGTAACAGCCATCTGAGTCTCATTTACGGATGCAAAATCATTGCAGTGAACTAATGCAAATTCTTCTGTCAACACATAATAAGGACCATATTCTGCTGTATTTTTTAAAACACCCTGTTCATACTGATCTGTACAGTATCCTCCTTCCACCAGTTTCTCTAATGAAATGTGAACTGCTTCTTTCCAGTCTTTCGCATGTCTTTTCAACACGATATTTTCTTTCTTAATCAATTCCTGAATCATCATAATAATACTCCTTTAATTGTGTTCTCCAAATCTGCAGAAGTCAACTTAAACTCTTTCTGGAGGAAGTCAGCTGTTCCTACCTGTCCAAATCTATCTTCAACACCGTGTCGTTTGAATTTAACAGAAACACCTGCTTCCAGTAATGTTTCGGCAACAGCACTTCCGAGTCCGCCTATTACTGAATGATTTTCAAATGTTACGACGGCTTTTTTGCCAGCAGCTTCTTTGATAATCAGTTCTTTGTCCAGTGGTTTGATACAAAACATATCTACAACTTCAACAGAGATACCCTCTGCCTCTAACTTTTCAGCACAATCCAAAGCGTCAGAAACGAGTTGTCCGGCAGCAATTACCAGTACATCTTTGCCTTCTTTGACAATATTTCCTTTACCCATCTCGAAAGTGGAACCTTCAGCATATACATTTCTCACTGCTTTTCGATTTGCTCTTACATAGTGAATCCCCTCAGATTTAGCGAATTCTTTCACGATCCAAGTTAACTGAACATCATCTGCTGCGTCACATACTACAGCTCCAGGAATTGTTCTCATTAAAGCAACATCTTCCCAGGTAGTATGAGTACCGCCATTTGGACCTACTGTAAATCCCGGGTCTGAACCAAAAATATTAATTGTGTTGTGTGCATAAGCACCTGACAAAAACACCTGATCAAATACGCGGCGGGTTGCAAACGGACCAAATGTATGAGTGTATGGTTTGAAACCAACTGCAGACAAGCCTGCAGCCATCCCCATCATATTTGCCTCAGCAATTCCTACCTGTATGTATTGTTCAGGATGTGCTTTTTGAATTTTCCCAGAACCACTGGCTCCTGCTAAATCTGATTCCAAAAATAATACCGATTTGTCAGCATCCATCAACTCATTCACAGCATCAGCAACAGTAATTCGCAATTCACGTTTACCCATCTTTCTTTCATGGTCTAATGTGAACATGTTATTCAGCCCCCTTTACAAATGCTTCCAATTCTGCGATTGCAGCATGGTTCTTATTAACCATCTCTTCAGTATTAAATTTGACTGAGTGGTTAGCCATTAATTCTTCAGCGTATTTTACGCCACTTCCCTTAATGTTATCCAAGATAATACAAACCGCACTGTCTTTTACAGCTTTTGCACGATTGATCGCTTCATCAATCGCTTCAACATCATTTCCCGGAACAACCTGTGTATCAAATCCGAACGCCTTCATTTTTTCTTCATAAGAAAACGGATTCAAGATGTCTTTTGTATAACCGTCTAACTGTTTCTTATTGTCATCAATAATAACAATACAGTTATTTAATTTTTTTGCAGCGATATACTGGAATGCCTCCCAGCACTGTCCTTCATTTAATTCACCATCGCCAACGATCAGATAAACATATTGTTCAGAGCCTTTTAACTTCAGTCCCTGAGCCATACCACAGGCAGTGCTTGTGCCCTGTCCCAGCGAACCCGTTGTCATATCAACACCCGGAGTTTTTGTTCTGTCTGGATGAGATGGCAATCTGGTTCCACCCTCATTTAATGTATATAACCATTCTTTATCAAAGAATCCACAATTAGCTAATGCACAATACCATCCCGGTCCGGCATGTCCCTTTGATAAAACAATCATATCTCTTTCGTCCCAATCAGGATTTTTTGCATCATAGCGTAATTGTTTTCCGTATAATACCGCCATAAGATCTGCAATTGATAAGGATCCGCCCAGATGACCATATCCACGTTTTTCCAGCATTTTCAAAATGTCAATACGAATGTTAGCTGCCAAGACTTTCACGTTTTTCAATTCAGTACCAGTCATATTTACCTCCTATTTAAAAAATAAAGAGAGCGTTTTACTTCTCTCTTTATTTCTGTAACAAATTAAATATTAAGCCTCTTTTTTAGCAGGAATAACTGCACTTAAAACGATTGGAGCTAAGAATACTACAACTGAAATTACTAACATAATAGTTGCTCCAACACTTAATGACAAGTTACCAAATACCAATGCCATCCAAGAGAAGTCTGCATCAGAGAATGTTGCTGATGTGAATCCCATGTTTGTGAATACTGGCATAACGATAGCTGGTAAGAAAGTGATCAATAATCCGTGAACGAATGATCCAAGGATACATCCTCTCCATCCACCTTCCGCATTTCCAAATACACCAGCAGAAGCTCCACAGAAGAAATGAGGAACTACACCAGGTAAGATCAATGCTACAGGAGCAACAGAAGCGTTAACTCCCATCAATACTAACAATCCAACAACACCACCAACGAATGATACCAGGAATCCGATCAATACAGCGTTTGGTGCGTATGGGAATACAACCGGACAGTCGATCGCAGGTACAGCACCTGGTACAAGCTTCTCAGCAATACCACGGAATGCAGGAACGATCTCAGATACCACCAGACGTACACCGCTTAAGATTACATATACAGCTCCGGCGAAGTTCAAACCAGATTTGATAGCAAATACAGCCCAGTGAGTTGTTGTCTCACCAGCAACTAACAGTTCTCCCAGGTTTGCAAAATCAGCTGGATCTGCATTCATGATACCCTTTCCAACAGCAACGCCAGTTACTACCAGGAAGAATACCATCATTGTAATACCGATTGAAACAGTAGAATCACGCAGGAAAGTCAAACGCTGTGGGAAATTAATATCCTCTGTTGACTCATCTGCTTTCTTAGCAAATAATTTACCACACTGTGCAGATACCCAGTAACCGAATCCACCAAAATGACCGAATCCCAGCTCATCAGTTTCAACGATTTTTTCCATTGAGCTATGTAAGAACCATGGTGAGAATGCAGAAACGAATGCTAATAAACATCCACCAGCAATCCATAACGGGAATCCTTTCAATCCTGATACACTTAATACAACTGCTAACATACATGCCATGTACAATGTATGGTGACCTGTCAAGAAGATGTATTTCAGTCTTGAGAATCTAGCCAGAATAATGTTGAATACCATTCCCAAAACCATAATGTAAGCTGAATCCGAACCAAACTGAGTCAGCGCCATAGATACAACCGCCTCATTATTAGGCACTACTCCCTGCATATTGAATGCATAATTGAAAAGTTCACCAAATGCTAACAAAGATCCTGTCTGGATATAAGAAGCACCGGCTGAGATTACCAGGAAACCAACGATACATTTGATTGTACCTTTGACAACTTCTTCGATTGGTTTTCTCTGCAGGATCAAACCAACCATTGCCAACAAACCAACACAAATAGCAGGTGTTGACAAAATGTTAATAATAAAATCTAACATACTTTTTCTCTCTCCTTTGTCTTCATTTGATTGTGTGTTTGTCCAATATATATTACTGGCCACCTAATCTATATTGGCACTCGAACAAACCTTCACGATCTGTTATATTAATATTATGTCCTACAACTCCCAAAAATACGAGAACAAAAATTTTCATTTCATTTTGCAATACATTTATGACTGTACATTTTCTTGCACAAACCATTGCACGATAGTTGCAATGTTTTGTAATTGATTCAAAAACACCACCTTTCTATAATAATAAGGTAGGAACAAAATATTATCTATAGAAAGAATCAGAGGAATTACTATGACATTTCAGCAATACTTAATGTTATTTTTTCTTATTATGATGGCACTTGCTTTTCCTTATTACATAAGAGCAAATGTTAAAACCAGATTAAGAAAATGTAATGAAAAGAATGATGTAGAGGGGTCTTTAAAAATTTTAGATGGCAGATTATATTCATATCTATTTGGTAAATATGCCGTCTTATGGGGAAAAATCCAATTATTCATGGCAACCAACGATATGGAGCATTTGGCAGAGACGCTGAATACAGTAATTGATGGCAGGTTTTCAAAAAAAGAAAAAAATCAGGCAATCAGCACAACCTTCTTCTTCTTTGTTGATGCACAAGATAAAGAAATGTGCAAAAAGCAGTTAAAATACTTAAAAGATCATGCAAAAGCAGAAGAATACGAATTCGATCGTGCAATGTTTCGAACACTTGTAGATCATTCTGCAACGGAAGATGATGTCGAGATCATAAAAGGAAAAATCAATGTATTGAAAAATGCAAAAGGTAACCACAGCATCCAGATTGGTATTATGGAATATATGCTGGGAATCCATTATTCAGACAACGGCAACAAGCATGAGGCAAAGCAATATTTAAGAGATGCCAGATTAAATTTGAAAGATACACCATATCATTCAAAAATCAAGAAGATGTTATAAAGAGGTAACAATGGATTATTATTTAGATAAGAGAAGCGAGGAAGTATTACAATTGCTTCTTTATGCCAATCACTACATTACTGTTAATGAAATCGCCACACACTTAGACGTCTCTAAAAGAACGATTTACTATGAAATCAATAAAATAAATAGTTGGTTTTCCAATAACGGAATACCACCGATTGTCCAGCAAAGGCAAAAAGGAATCATCCTTACAGAAGATCAACGCTCCTTTCTCCGCCAGGAATACTATCTTGAGCAGTCAACACCTGTCGTACTCTCTCCTCAGGAGAGATACAACACAGAGATCTGCATGATGTTAATCGGTGGTGAGACCTTATATATTGAAAACTTTGCACAAACATGTGATGTAAGCCGGAATACGATTATTAATGACTTCAAACAGGTTACAAAAATACTGAATCAATACAATCTGACAACATCCTATTCCATCCGCACTGGTTATACTGTTGTTGGAGACGTATTTAAAAAGCGTGCACTATTCTTCTTTCTATTCCCCGATCTCTGGACAATTTACATGAATAACAAAAGCGAAGAGATAATTGCGATCGTAGAGGCAAACCTGACAAAATTGAAAGAGATCGAAAACAAGTTAAATGAACAATATGTTTCCGGTGTGCTTCCTGCCTTAGCAGTATTCATTACTGAAATGGCGAACAAAGAGGAATCTTTACAATTCTTTAACGTAGATGAGGCAGAGATCACAGAAACACAGGAATACGAATTAATAGATACATACTTCCCAGACTTAATCACCAATGAGAAAATCTATGTTTCATTACATTTGCTTGGTTCCAGGATTCAAACGGTACCAGTCAATATTATGAACAAAGAACACGAGTCATATAAATTAGCACAACAGCTGGTTGAAGAATTTGAAAAAGTGACGCTTTCTTACTTTGCCAACAAAGAAGAACTAATCAAAGCAATCACAGCTCACTTGCATTCTTCTATGTATCGTTATCGTTATGGCATTCAATTAGGAAACCCAATGTTGAATGAGATTAAAAATGAATATTCTGAATTGTTTGAATTTACCAAACGGGCTTGTAAAGTACTGGAGAAAAAAATCGGCTTCTATATTTCAGATGCCGAAATCGCTTATCTGACACTACACTTTGGAGCTTATCTCATCTCCAGGAAGCCGATTGAAAATGAGTTCAAAATCCTCGTAATCTGTAACAGCGGTGCCGGAACCAGTGCAATGATCAAAAATGAAGTGATGGCCCTGGTCCCACAGGCAAATGAGATCACAAACATTTCACTTCAGGATTACGACCCAAATCATAACTATGATGTCGTCATTTCAACAATATACATCAAAGATATGCCATACTTGTTCGTGAAGAGTTCAGTTGCCTTGAATTTATC